>DATFQY010000062.1:0-28402 GCA_035263845.1 Thermoanaerobaculia bacterium
GCCAGGAACTTGGACATCGCGCCGCGGCTGACGTTGAGGTTGGGCTGGTAGGAGTTGTCCGGGAAGCCGGAGATCACGTCCTTCGCCCAGAGGAAGTGCGTGTGGCGGCAGAAGATGTCCGACGTCGTGATGTCGATGAAGTGCAGGTTCGGGGACATCGGGTCGCAGGAGTAACTGCGCCCGGTGACTGGGTCCGGGCCGTAGGTGACCGGCACCGAGGCATCGCCGCCGGCGACGGCCCGCGCGATGAAGAGCGCCATCTGGCCCCGGCTCACGTTGTCGCTCGGGCAGTACTGCCGCGGCGGCGTCGTGACGCATCCCGTCGTCACGCCGGTCGAGAAGATGTAGTGAACGTGCCGGCAGAACGGGTCGCTCGCCGCGATGTCGGTGAACTGGGACTGCCCGCCGACCGCTACGCAGTTGTACGGGTTGCCCTGCGCGGACCCCGAGACAGGGATGTTGGCGTCGCCTCCCGCCTGTGCGCGCGCGATGAAGACCGCCATCTGGAGGCGGAAGACGTTGTCGTCGGGGCAATACATCGTCCCCGCGTTGCAGCCGGTGGTGATTCCGGCGTGGAAGATCCGCTCGACGAACGGGTAGAAGACATGGCTCGTCGGCACGTCGATGAAGCTGCCGCCGACGTGGAGCTTGCGGGTCACGATTGGGGCGCCGTTGTTCAGGGTCTCGTCGAAGGTCGCGTCCCAGTGGGTCGCGGGCCGCGAGATCGGGTTGGACACGCTCATCTCGTAGCAGTTGGCGGTGGCGGTGCAGTTGTTCGTGGCGCCCGGGCTGATCGTTCCGTAGCCCGCGCTCGTGTCGTTGATGGTGTAGGAGGCTCCGGCCGGCCCGGTGAAATTCGAGGCGCTTCCCGTCAGGCCGGCCACCGAGCTTCCGGAAACGTTCTTGTAGGCCGGCTGGACGAAGACTCTCTCACCCGGCTCGAGGATGCCGTTGCCGTTGGAGGAGTCCGCCGACGGGTCCACGATCATCCCCTGGTCCTGGAGGTTGGCGCAGGGGCCATTCAGCTTCGCTTCCCACATCCCGCGGCCGTGCGTCGCGGCTCGCAGGATCCGACCGGTAGGCTGCAGAGCCAGGTCGAAGACGGCGACGCGGGGCAGGCCGCTCCCGAACGGAGCCCAGTTGAAGCCGCCGTCCGTCGTCTCGTAGACGCCGATGTCGGTGCCGGCGAAGAGGTGGTCGACGCAGACCGGGTCGATGACGAGCGCATTGACGGGGACGTTGGGAACCCCGTTGCTCACCGAGCTCCACGTCGCCACGCCGTCGGGACCGTCGCCCGCGCGCAGCAGATTGAGGTTCGTCGTCTTCCAGATCTGGCCCGCGCTGGACGGGTTCGTGTAGTACGAAAGCGTGAGGTACGCCGTGTTGGGGTTGTTCGGATCCACGACGATCCGGGAGATGTATCGGCTCGTGGTGGTGGCGTCGGCGTTGGCCGGCGCCGTGAACCCGAAGGAGACCATCGGATTGCCGCCGGTGAGCGTCCCGAAGACCAGCCCGTCCCGGGTGCCGACGAGCCGGATGCCGTCGTTGGCGGGGTGGATCCCGATGGCGGTGATCTGGTTCCCGGAGGAGATCGTCTGGCTGACCGCGGTCACCGTGTCCCCCCGGTCCGTCGAGCGGTAGAGCTTGTCCGTGGCGAAGTAGAAGGTGTTCGGGTTGCCCGGGCCCAGGGCCATGGGCGCGTAGAAACTCACGTCCTCGTTCCCGGGGAAGCCCGGGTTCTTCGTGATCGCCGTGCCGTCGCAGGCCGGGTTCAGGTTGTCCGGGCCGAAGTTGAAGCCGCGGTTCGGCCAGGAGTCCTTGGTTCCCAGGCAGGAGCCGTCCCCCGCCCTCTGGAACCCGACCAGGCCGTTCTTGATGTTGAAGAACGTGTGGTACACGGCGTGGAGGTTCGAGCCGGTATCGGTGGCGCTCTGGTCCACGAGCGTGTAGCCGCCGTCGCCGCTCGCGACGCCGGCCCAGTTGCCGGATGTCGTCATCATCACCTCGGTTCCGTTGTCCTGCGATCCGCCGAGAGTGAAGAGCTGGTCTGTGGGGTGGACGGCCACGCTCTGGAACTGGAAGGTTCCCAGCCCCGTCTGGTTCCGGTTGGTCCAGGCGGTCCCCGGCGCGGCGTCCTGGCGCTCGAAGACGCCGCCGTCGCTGACGAACCAGATGGTAGCCGGAGTGGTCAGGGGATCGATGTAGATCGCGTGGGCGTCGGCGTGCAGGCCGTTGTCGTCCCGGACGAACGTCGCTCCGCCGTCCGGCGACCGCTTCAGGACATCGGAGCAGGTCCCGCGGGCATTGCCGCCCAGATACACGAGGCTGGCATCGTTGGGGTGCAGCGCGATCGGCTGATCGTACCCGCACTGGCCGGCACAGAATCCCTCAGCGCTCGCAAGCGGCACGCCCCAGCTGGCGCCGGCGTCCGTCGATTTCCGGACGCGGCCGGCACCTCCGGCCGCGCACGTCGAGGGCTCATTGGACGTGACATACGCCGTGACGGTCGAGCCGACCTTGTTGATCGCCAGGTGATGGACTAACCCGATGAAACCAGGAGTCAGCGTCTGCGAGAACGTCGGGGTCGCCGCCAGCGCGTTGGTCGAGCGGAAGACTCCGCCGCCGGATCCCGGATTGGCCCCGCTCACGCCGGCCAGGAGGTTGTTGGGATTGCCCGGCTCCAGAACGATGTCCGTGATGTTGGTGTTCCCCGTTCCGGGAGTGTCCAGGCTCCCCATCGTCGTCACGACCAGCTTGGCGAAGGTGACCGAAGCCGCGGCGGACGTGGCATTGGTCGAGCGGTACAGGCCGAGGAGGCCGAGCGGCGGCGATGTATTGCTCAAGGCGCTCGAGCCGACCCCGGAGATGCCGGCGGTGGTGGCGACGAAGATCGTCGCCGGGTCGGTCGGGTGCACGACGATCTTCGAGATGGCCCGCCCGGTGAAGCAGTTCGTCGTGATCTGCACGGTCGTTCCGGTCGTGATCTGCGGGTTCATCGGCCCGACCAGGATCGGCGAGGTATCCACGTTGTCGATGCGGTAGACGCCGACGCCGAAGAAGGTGTCTCCCGAGAAGTTCGGCTCGCCGGTCCCGACGTAGAGCTTGGTCGGGTCCGACGGAGCCAGCGCCAGCGTTCCGACCGCGAGCGACTGGGCCGTATCGAAGATCGCGGTCCAGGTCGTCCCGCCGTCCGTCGAGCGCCAGACGCCGCCCTGCGCGGTCCCGAGGTAGACCTTGCTGGAGTTGGTCGGGTCCACGACGATGGCTGTCGCCCGCCCGCTCATGGGCTGGGGGTTCGCGGGGAACTGCTGCGTCTGGCCGTTGGGCAGCGGTGCCGGGCCGAGCGGCGTCCAGACGGGGCCCGACTGCATGGCGTCCGGAGAGAGCCGGAGGGTCTGCAGCGCGATCTGACGCTCCATCTGCTGGATGGCCGTGCTTCGAATGGCGGGATCGAGAGTGCTGCCCGGCTCGATTCCGCGCAGCCGGCTGATGAACTCGTCGCGCAGCTGCAGGTAGGTCGCCTTGTCGATCCTCCCCACGAGCATCGGGGGAAGGTCCGCATCGGCGCCCGGCGGCTCGCCGACGTCCGTGAGCCGGGAGGGGCCGAGAGCCCGGGCCGAGAACCACGAGGCACCCGTCACGAGAAGGGAGCCGAGGAGAACGACTGCCAGGAGTCTCTTGGAACGCATTGCCGCATCCTCCCCGTCGCACACAGTGCCTCGGCTCCCGGCGTGGCCGCGCGGCCCTGGTGGAACACCTCACCGCGTTACGGCAACGCGTCTCAATGCCTTGGCAATGGGACGGTGCCGGGATGATATCTCTGGCGGAAATCTTCCATTGCGGATATATCCACGATGGATATAATCCCGGGATGACCGACAAGCAGGCGCTCCTTTCCGAGGCGGCGTTTCACATCCTGGTCGCTCTGGCCGAGGGGGACCGGCACGGCTACGCGATCCTCCAGGAGGTGGCCGAGCGCACGCGCGGCCGGATGCGCCTGGGCCCGGGCACGCTCTACCGCTCGATCCAGCGCATGCTCGAGCAGGGACTGATCGAGGAGCCGCGTGAACGGCCGGCCGCCGAGCTCGACGACGAGAGGCGCCGCTACTACCGCATCACGGCCCTCGGGCGGGCGGCCGCCCGGGCGGAGGCCGGAAGGCTGGCGGCGCTCGTGAGGATGGCGCGCTTGAGTGGGCTCGCCCCGAAACAGACCTGATGCGGTTCTACAGTCTGCTTCTCCACCTGTATCCCTCTTCGTTCCGCGCGGAGTACGGCGGAGAGATGCGCGCGATCTTCGAGGAGCGCTGGAGCCTCGCGACCGGTGCTCTCGAGCGGCTCGGCCTCCTTCTCTCGGCCGCCGCCGACGCGCTGCCCAACGCCCTGCGCGTCCACGCGGAGTTCCTCGGGCAGGACGCGCGTTACACGCTCCGGGTGCTCGCCCGCTCCCCCGGCTTCGCGGCGATCGCGATTGCCGTGACCGCGCTGGGCATCGGGGCGGCGACGGCAACCTTCTCGATCCTGGACCACGTGCTTCTGCGGCCGCTCCCCTTCCGCGACCCGGAGCGGCTGGTGAAGATCTGGAACACCCCGCTGCGCGGGCCCGGACGCATCGAGTGTTCGCCGGCGTCGTGGCGCGACTGGAGAGAGCGCTCGAAGTCCTTCGAAAGAATGGGCGCCTACCATCCGCTCGCCGCGAACCTGGTGGGCCGCGGCGACCCGGCTCGGGTGTCGGGCTGGGCGGTCGAGCCGGAGTTCTTCACGACGCTGGGAGTGCGGCCGGCGCTGGGGCGGCTGCTGCTCGCCTCCGACGACGCCGCCGGAGCGCCCGGAGCCGCCGTCCTCTCCGACTCCCTCTGGAGGAGCCGGTTCGGCGCCGATCCCGCGGTCGTCGGCGCCAAGATCCTGCTCGACGACGAGCCCTTCACCGTCGTCGGGGTCATGCCGCGAGAGTTCGACTTCCCCAACCGCGAGACGGAGATCTGGACGGCGACGCGCTTGCGCAAGGAGAACTTCGAGGACCGGACCGACGCCTGGCTCCAGGGCGTCGCGAGGGTCAAGCGCGGAGTCACGCTGGAGCAGGCGCGCGCCGAGATCCAGGCCATCCACGCGCAGCTTTCCCGCGAGCATCCCCGCGAGGACGGGAAGGTGGGCGTGACCGTCAACCGGCTGCGCGACGAGATTCCCCGGCAATCGCGGACGATGGTCCTCGCGCTCTTCGGTGCCTCGCTCGCGCTGCTGCTGATTGCCTGCGCCAACCTGGCCAACCTGCTGCTCGCCCGGGCCCTCGCCCGCCGCAAGGAGCTCGCCGTCCGCACCGCGATGGGCGCCGACCGCAGGAGGCTCGTCCGGCAGCTCGTGACGGAGAGCCTGATCCTGTCGGGCGCGGGTGGAGCGCTCGGCGTCGCGCTCGCCGCGGCGGCGGTCCCGCTGGCGGCGAGCCTCGTCCCGCTCGCGCTGCCCGCGTCCGGCCTACCGCGCGTGGATCTCCCGATCCTCCTCTTCGCGCTGGCCCTGACGGGAGTCACCGGCGTCGCCTTCGGCGTGGTCCCGGCCCTGCGGGCCTGCTCCGACGCGGAGTCGCGCGGGCTGCGCGAGGGGGGACGCGGCGGGGCCAGCCGCGGGACGGAGCGCCTTCGGGCCGTCCTCGTCATCGCGGAAGTGACGGCGTCCGTTTCCCTGCTGATCGGCTCCGGGCTCCTTCTCCGCGCGCTCTGGCGCCTCCAGGCCGTGGACACGGGGTTCCGCTCCGAGGGCGTCCTGACGATGCGAACCAACCTTCCCCTGCCCCGCTACGCGAAGACACAGGCTCGCGTCCAGCTGTACCGGAGGATCCTCTCGGACGTGCGGTCGCTGCAAGGCGTGACCGACGCCGCCTACGCGACCGGCCTGCCGATGGACATGCGCGGCGGGATCTGGGGTGTGGCGCCGGCGGGCGCCCCGGAAGACTACGACTCGCGCCCGGCGAGCATGCGCTTCGTGACGCCGGGCTTCTTCGACGCGATGGGGATCCCCCTTCGCGCCGGCCGCGATTTCGCCGAGACCGACTCGGCCGATCGACCCCTCGTCGTCGTCGTCAGCGAGTCGCTCGCGAGCCGGCTCTGGCCGGGAGAGTCCGCGCTCGGGCGGCGCATCATGGCCGCGCGCAAGGAGCGGGAGATCGTCGGCGTGGTCACCGACGTGCGCGTGCGGGGGCACGAGCAGTCGAGCGAGCCGCAGGTCTACGTCGGATACCAGCAGGTCGAGGACGAGGCGATCATCGGTTACGTCCCCAAGGACCTCGTGGTCCGAACCACGGCCGCCCGGCCGGCCGCGCTCCTGCCGGGGATCCGGGCCGCGATCGCGAAGGCCGACCCGACGCTTCCCGTCTCCGGAGTCCGGCTCCTCTCCGAGATCGTGGACGCCGACACGACGCCGCGCCAGGTCCAGCTCCGGCTCCTCGGAGGCTTCGCCGCGCTCGCCTTCCTGCTCGCGGGCCTGGGCATCCACGGGCTCCTCGCCTTCGTCGTCTCCCAGCGCGCGCGAGAGATCGGCGTGCGGATGGCGCTCGGGGCGCAGGCGGGCTCGATCCTGCGCATGGTTCTCCGGCGCGGAGGCGTTCTCGCCGCGGCGGGAGCGCTCCTGGGGGCGGCGATCGCTTACGCCGGCGGACGCGCGATCGAGTCGCTGCTGGCGGGAGTGAGCCCCGCGGATGGACCGACGTTTCTCGCGGCGGCCGGGCTCGCTTTCGTCATGACGCTTCTCGGGAGCCTCGTCCCCGCGCTCCGCGCCGCCCGCCTCGACCCCGCCCAGGTGATCCGAACCGAGTGAGCGGCTAACCGGAGGCGGCGCGCGGTTTGGGGCGGATCAGGCGCGTGTACACCGCGACAGCGCCGACCCCCGCGGCGATGCCTCCAAAGCTGATGCCCCAGTAGAACGCTTCCACGACGAGGAAGGCGAAGAGCGTCGCGCTGAACCACCGGCCCTGGCGAGGTCCACGCGTCCCCTGCTTGAAGGCCCAGATGGAGAGCAGAGCGAAGGGAACCAGGAGGAGGAGAAGAATCACCCAATTCGGGCTCCGATTCGGGCGGCTATAGGACATCCACCTTGCGGCAACGGCCAGGGCGATGCCCGCAACGATCAGGACCGTCCTCCACCGCATCGTCCGATGATACGGCTACGGCCCGTAGAGCTGCAGGTTGAACCCGTTGGCCAGGAACTTCGACATCGCGCCGCGCGAGACCAGGAGAGCCGGGCCGTAGCTCCCGTCGGGGAACCCGGAGATGACGTCCTTCGCCCAGAGGTAGTGGACGTGCCGGCAGAAGATGTCGGAAGTCGTGATGTCGGAGAAGTGCAGGTCGGGAGACTGCGGGTTGCAGCTGTAGCTGCGCCCGGTCCCGGGATCCGGCCCGTAGGTCACCGGCACCGCCGCGTCGCTGCCGGCGACGGCGCGCGCGACGAAGAGCGCCATCTGGCCTCGGGTGACGTTATCGCTCGGGCAGTACTGCCGGGGCGGAGACGTCACGCACCCGGTCGTCACGCCGGTCGAGAAGATGTAGTGGACGTGGCGGCAGAAGGGATCGGTCGGCGGCACGTCCGTGAAGAGCGAGGTTCCTCCGCCGGCGCAGTTGTAGGGACTTCCCTGGGCGGTCCCGCTCGAGGGGACGTTGCCGTCGCCGCCGGCCTGAGCCCTCGCGAGGAAGATCGCCATCTGCAGGCGGAAGACGGAATCGTCCGGGCAGTAGGTCGTCGCCGTACAGCCCGCGGTGATGCCGAAGTGGAGGATGCGCTCCACAAACGGATAGAAGACGTGCGACGTGGACACATCCGTGAAGCTCCGGCCGACGTGAAGGAGCCAGCTCTTCGGCGGGTCGCCGTCGTTGAGAGTTTCCGTCAGGGCCGCGTCCCAATGCGTCGCCGGCCGCGAGGCTGGATCGGACACGCTCACCGCATAGCAGTTGCCCGTCGCCGTGCCGCAGTCCGCGGTCGCTCCGCCGGTGATCGATCCGTAGTCGGCCGCCGTGTCGTAAACCGCGTACGTTGCCCCGGGGCCCGTCCAGGCCGTGGCTGCGCCGGCTAGAGCGAGGAGCGTCCCGCTGACGTTCTTCCAGGACGGCCGGACCAGGACGCGCTCGCCCGGCTCGAGCACTCCGTTGCCGTTGGAGAGGAGCCCGCTGGCGGAAGGATCCACGGCGAGCGCCCTTGCCTGCGCTTTCGCCGTCGGCGTCGCGGTCGGGGTCGGGGTGGAGGTCGGCGTCGAGGTCGGCGTCAGAGTCACCGCGCCCTGGACGAGCTGCGTTGCGCTGCCGCTGCTCGCCGCGAAGATCGTGTCCGAGGAGTAGATCGCCGTCACGGTCTGGCTCCCGAGGGGCAGGGCGGAAGTGCTGAAGCTCGCCTGCGCGCTCCCGTTCAGAGGGCCCTGCGCCAGGATCGTCGAGCCCTCCCGGAAGGTCACCATCCCCGTCGGGATCCCGGAGGCCGGCGGCGCGGCGGCGACCGTCGCTGTGAAGGTGACGCTCTGCCCGGGCGTCGAGGGATTCGGCAGCGACGACAGCGAGGTCGTCGAGGCGCCGCCGTGGACCTTCTGGACCAGCATGGCGCTCCCCGCCGGAAAAATCCCGTCGCCGCTGTAGCTCGCCTGGACGAAGTGGCTGGCGGCCGTCATCGCCGACGTCGTGACCGATGCGTGCCCGCCAGCATCCAGCGGAACGCCGGCGGCCAGGACCGTCGTCGTGCTGCCGAGGTCGTCGAAGCCGTTGACGAAGTAGACCGTGTCCTGGAAGGTGACGGTGCCGGTCGGAGCGCTCGGGGAGAGCGTCGGGTTGCCGACGGTCGCCGTGAACGTGACCGGCTGGCCGGCGACGACGCTGCGGACGTCGGGGCTCGAGGAGGTCATCTCTACCGAAACGCCAGCGAGCCCGCCGAGCGCGAAGAGCGTGCCGCCGTTCAACGTGTAAACGACGCCGCCCGGGCCGATCACCGTCGGGACGTATGGCTCGAAGACCCCCGGCGTGAGCTGGACCGCCTGAGACAGGGAGTTGGTCGCCAGGTTCCAGCGGTAGAGGTGGCCGTCCTCGCTCGGCGTGAACACGCTGTTCGTCGCCGGGTTGACCGCGGCGGTGTTGATGCACCACTCCCGGACCGCGTTCGGCTCCGAGAGATTCTCCGTGTCCGGCGTCGGTCCGGCGACCGTCAGGACCTCGCGCATGACGAAGATGCCGGAGGCCGACGGGTGCGAATCCACCTGCGTCGCGTTGGGGTCGAGCAGCGCGATCTTGTTGACCCCGTCGTTCCCGTCGCCGAGGGTGGCGTAGTTGTTGTACTTGGCGAAGATCAGGTACGAGGAGCCTCCTGAGTAGGACGGGACCATGGCCGCCGGGACGATCGCCGCGGTGTAGTCCCACCCGAACGCGCCGGGAGTCTTCGTCGCGGAGAGGTCCGCGTTGAAATGAAGCAGGAAGCCGCGGGCCCCGTTGAAGGGGTCGCCCTGCACTCCAAAGTAGACGTCGTTGTCGGGGCCGACCGCGGGCGACGCCGTCGCGTCGTCGGTGACCACGGCGCCGTTGGTGTTGCGCGGGTCCGTCAGGAAGACCTTGAATTTGGTCGCGAGGGTCGTCGGGTTCAGCCCCAGCAGGTAGGCGTAGTTGTCGAGCCCCTTGACGACGGCGTAGAGCGTCGTCCCGTCGTTGGAGAGGGCCGGGGCGCAGTTGTGCGAGTCGTTGTCGATCGAGGCGTCCGCGGCCGCGCTGCCCGCCGCGACGAAAGTCCCGTTGCCGCTGGTGTCGATGCGGGCATAGCCGCTCTGCATGGAGGCAAACGGGGCCGGCGGCGCCTGCGTGACGCGGAACCCGAAGTAGATGTTGCCCGCCGCGTCCGCCGTGATCGGGGTGTTGATGAAGATCGCGGCGTTGAAGGCCGCCGCATTGGCCTGGTAGGTGGGGAGCGACGTGTAGAAGACGAGCCGCGTGGCGGGGCCGGGGCTCCCCGAGTCGGGGTTGTCGGTGGCGAAGACCGTCCCGCCGCCTCCCGGGTAGTAGATCCGCTGGCCTCCGCCGAAGGGCGCGACGACGGGCTGGTAGACCGGGATCCAGTTGTAGGGCGGCAGGACGTAATCGGTCGCGAGCGAGTACTTCGCAGTCCCGTCCCCGGCGAACGCGTCCACGCGGAAACCGGTCGAGCTGATCTTGACGGGAGCCAGGACCGTGTTGGCCGCGGTGATCAGGGGCGCGCCGTAATGGGCCAGGCCGGTATTGGCGAGGTCGATCGGCTTCGACCAGTGAATCTCGTTCAAGTCCTGGGCAGGCGGATCGAAGACGGCCGTGTGTTGAGCATTCCCGGCGAACGTCAGGACACTCCCGTCCCCGGTGGTCCTCGCCAAGCGAGACCCCGCCGCGATCCCACAGAAGAGGAGGAGGACGATCGCGGCGGCGCCGGAAACCTTTTGACGACGCAACCTGGACGACAAGGCCCCGTATCCTACGACACCGCGCGATCGTGTGAGCGAGACGGCTATGCTTCGCCGAAATGGTCGTTCATCTCGTGGACGGGACCTATGAGCTCTTCCGGCACTACTACGGTTTGAAGAGGGCCCCGGAGGGGGCGCGGCGGAGCCCGTTCTCGGCGGCGGCGGGAGTCCTCCACACGCTGCTCGAGATGATCGAGAAGGGGGCGACGCATGTCGCCGTGGCCACGGATCACGTCATCGAGTCGTTCCGCAACCGGCTGTGGCCGGGATACAAGACGAGCGCGGGCGTCGAGAGGGAGCTGCTCGCGCAGTTCCATCCGCTCGAAGACGCACTCTCGGCGATGGGCGTCGTGGTGTTCCCGATGATCGAGCTCGAGGCAGACGACGCGCTCGCCTCCGCCGCCGCCATCGCCGCGCGGGACCCGCGGGTCGAAAAGGTCTGCATCTGGACTCCCGACAAGGACCTCGCCCAATGCGTGCGGGGAGACCGCGTCGTCCAGGCCGACCGGCGGAAAAACCGGATCCGCGACGCCGCGGGAGTCCGGGAGAAGTTCGGCGTCGATCCGGAATTCATCCCCGACTACCTCGCGCTGGTCGGCGACGCCGCCGACGGCTATCCCGGCCTCGCGGGGATCGGCCCCGTCGGCGCGGCGAGGCTGATCCACCGCCACGGTCCCATCGAATCCTTCCCGGACGAGGTCCTGGGCGAGCGCCGCGGCCTGGCGGTCCTTTTCAAGAAGCTCGCGACCCTTCGCGACGACGCTCCCCTGTATGCCGACGTCGAGGCGCTCCGGTGGCGAGGACCGACGGCGGGATTCGCCTCCTTTTCCGACCGGCTCGCCGATCCCCGCGTGCTCGAGAGGAGCCGCCGGGCGCCGGTCGCCTAGTTCGGCAGGATCCCGAGAAGCGCCGCGCGTCGGAATGTCCCGTCGGGCGCGAAGAGGAACTCGACCCGCGCGAAGCCCCGGACCGCGCAGGCGTGGCAGCCGTCGAGGAGCCGGTACCGGAAAACGAAGCTCTGACCCTTCGGGCCGGAGGTGGTTCCCTCCAGGACAGGTCCGGGCTTCCAGAAGAGGAGGTTGGGATACTCCGCCAGGAGCGAGCGGAACCCGGAGCTCTTCTGCGGGTCCACGTCGGTCTCCTCGGGATAGACGATGGGAGGTTTCCCGCCGACGAGAGCCGGCTGCTCGTTCTCGTTGGCCCTCCAGGGGTCCACGAGCGTCGCGATGCTGACCCGGCCTTCGGTCTCCTTCAGCTCGGAGAGGAACCACCCCGACTTCCGGTAGAACTCGTAGGCCTCCGGCGTGGCCCCGTCGGCCTTCATGACCTTCTTCACGCAGTCCTGCCGGATCCGGCCAGTGCACTTGTGGAGCGCTTCGACGGCGCTGTCGGGAACACGCCAGACGTGACGCTGCCCGAAACCCTGCCCCGTGGCCGCGCGCGGGACCGCGGCCGCGCAGGACAGAAAAAGGATGGCCGCGATCGGGCGCTGCATCTCGCCTTTCCGGGAAGGATTATCCTCGCTCTTCCGATCCGCTATGCGCCGCCAGACCCGTTCGGGAAAGATCCGCACCTCCGCGACGACGCTGCCGATGCCGGCGGGATCGGGCCTCGCCGGCTTTCTCCTGACGCCGCCGCGGGTGATCACGAGCCCCGAGACGCGCGTCCAGTACCGCATCGACCGCCTGCTCGGCGAGGGCGGGTTCGGACAGGTCTACCTGGCGACCAGACTGGGCCGCTCGCGCTGGATCCCTCAGACCGTTTGCATCAAGGCGAGCCTGAGGATCGACGGGTGGCTCCGCGAGGCGTACTTCGGGCAGCTTCTCGAAGGACACCCTCGAGCGATCCGGATCTACGACAGCTTCCCGATGCCCTGCGAGGGCGACGGGGGACGCCAGCTCTACTGCCTGGCGCTCGAGTACGCGAGCTCCGGCGACCTGCGAGCGTTCCTGGAGCAGAACCCGCGCGGCTGGCGGGAGTCTTCGGCGAGGCGTGAGATCGCCGGCATCCTCCAGGTCCTCGGCAAGCTGCACCGGGGGCAGCTCCTCCACCGCGACCTGACCCCGATGAACGTTTTCGTCACCGACGGACGGACCTTGAAGCTCGGAGACTTCGGGATCGTCCGCCACGCGGGCGGAGGCAGGGGCGTTCGCGCGGGGACGCTCAACCCGATGACGGCGCCCATCGAGATGCTCGAGCGCGCCGCCGCGCCCAAGTGGCAGGCGCGGGACGACGTCTACCAGGTCGGCCAGCTCCTCGGGATGCTCATCAAGGGGGACGCTCGGACGCGCCTGCGCACGAAGGAGATCCGGCGGCTGCCGTGCAGCGACCACTTCAAGGAGATCCTCTACCGCTGCCTCGGCGAGAGGAGAAAGCGCTACGAGAGCGCGGAAGAGCTGATCGAAGCGCTGACGCATCCCCCGGCCGCGCTGAACGTCGGACGGCTCCGCTCGCTGAAGGGCGCGCACCTCGCCTTCACCGGGATCCTCTCGCGGAAGAGAAACGAGGCTGCACGCGCGGCCAAACGCGCCGGGGCGAGGGTCCACGGCGCTCCCTCCGCGAAGACCAACGTCGTCGTGCGAGGCCGCCCCAACCCCCTCCAGGCCGGCGGCAAGGACGCCGGGCGGAAGCTGATCGAGATCAAGCGCCTCCGCGAGAAGGGTCACCGCATCACGATCCTCAACGAAACGCAGTTCTGGCGCCTGGCCCGCCGGTAGAATCCCGGCCAACGATGCTTGCCTCGGGTTCCCGGCTCGGTCCCTACGAGATCGTCTCGCCGCTCGGAGCGGGCGGGATGGGAGAGGTGTATCGCGCGCGGGATTCCAGGCTCGGCCGGGAGATCGCGCTCAAGGTCCTGCCGACCGACGTCGCCGGAGACGCCTCCCGCCGCGCCAGGTTCGAGCAGGAGGCCCGCTCGGCCTCGGCCCTGGCACACCCGCACATCGTCACGATCCACGACGTCGGCGAATCGGAGGGTTCGGTCTGGATCGCGATGGAGCTGGTGGAAGGCCGTACCGTCCGGGAGCTTCTTGCTTCCGGTGCGCTCCCGATCCGGCGGGTGCTCGAGATCGGATCGCAGGTCGCCGAGGGGCTCGCCGCGGCCCACGCCGCGGGCATCGTTCACCGCGACTTGAAGCCCGAGAACCTCGTCGTCTCGAAGGACGGCTACGCGAAGATCCTCGACTTCGGTCTGGCGAAGCTCGCGGAGAGTGCTCCGGCTGTCCCCGAGGGCCCGACCGTGGCCGCGGGCGCGGCGGCCACGCAGCCAGGCACCGTCATGGGAACGGCCGGCTACATGTCTCCGGAGCAGGCCTCCGGCCAGCCCGTGGATTTCCGATCCGACCAGTTCTCGCTCGGCTCGATCCTCTACGAGATGGCGACCGGGGAGCGCGCCTTCCAACGTAAGACCGGCGTCGAGACGCTCGCCGCGATCGTTCGTGAAGAGCCGCCGCCGATCACCCGGTTGAACCCGGCGGCTCCCGCTCCGCTGCGCTGGACGATCGAGCGGTGCCTGGCCAAGGAGCCCGACGGCCGCTACGCCTCGACCAAAGACCTGGCCCGCGATCTCGAGAGCGTGCGCGACCATCTCTCCGAGGCCTCCGCCCCGGCGGCGGCCGTGCCGGCGAGAACCGGGCGACCCGCGCGAAGATGGGTTCTGCCGGCCGCGCTCGCTCTCGTTGCCGGCGCGATCCTGGGAGCCGCCGGGCTCCGGATTCTCGGCGCCAGCGCCCCCGCCGACCAACCGGTCTACCGCCAAGTCGCCTTCCGGCGGGGAACGATCTCGGGAGCTCGCTTCGCGCCGGACGGAAAGACGATCGTCTACGCCGCGGCCTGGGACGGCAACCCGAGCGAGCTGTTCGCCACTCAGTTGGACTCGCCCGAATCACGCTCGCTCGGCGTGACCTCGGCGACGCTGGTCGGAATCTCTTCCTCGAGCGAGCTCGCTATCCTGCTGAGGCGGCGGTTCAGTGTCGGCTTCCAGGGAACCGGGACGCTCGCACGCGTTGCCTTGAACGGCGGAGCTCCGCGCGAGATCGCCGACGAGATCACCGACGCCAACTGGTCCCCCGACGGGCAGCAGCTCGCCGTGACGCGGCCGGAGGGCGGGCAGTGGCTGCTCGAATACCCGATGGGAAAGATCCTCGCGAAGTCGCCCGGGTGGCTGGACCTGCCGCGGGTCTCGCCGGATGGCAGCCGCATCGCCTATGCCGAGCATCCGCAGACGGGAGACGCGCTCGGCCGCGTCGTCGTCGTGGACACGAACGGCCGCCGCCTCTATCAGAGCGAGATCGCCAGCACGTCGCTCGTCGGAATGGCCTGGTCGCCCCGCGGCGACGAAGTCTGGTACACGGGGAACGGACTGATGGCGGTCGGGCCGTCCGGCAAGAGCCGCCGCGTCCTGTCGCTGCTCGGAGCCGCGGCGGTGAGCGACGTCTCGCACGACGGCCGCATCCTGATTTCGAGCAACCAGAGGCGCCGGGAGATCGTGGGCCTGGCGCCCGGCGAGAGCAACGAGCGGAACCTCTCGTGGCACGACTGGTCGTTTCCCGCCGATCTCTCGGCTGACGGACGGACTCTTCTCTTCGACGAGCAGGGAGGGGCGACGGGCGGCGGCAATTACCTGACGTACGTCCGCACGACCGATGGATCTCCCGCCGTTCTCCTCGGAAAAGCGCGCAGCATGTCACTGTCCTTCGACGGGCGCCGTGTCCTCGCGCAGAGCGATGCCGACCCTCCGGAGCTTCTCGTCCTGACGACGGGAACGGGGACGCCGAGGACGGTCGTGGTCAAGGGAATCGCCCTTCAGTGGGCGAACTGGATGCCGGATGGACGCCAGGCGCTCGTGCGGGGCAGCGAGCCCGGAAAACCCCTTCGTCTCTACCTGCTGGACACGGAGACGGGAGCCGTCCGGCCCATCTCGCCCGAGGGGTTCTACAACACCGGGGGTGTCTCGCCGGACGGCAAGCTCGTGGCGGCGATCGCTCCGGACAAGCGCATCATGATCCTCCCGATCGCCGGAGGCGCGACGCGTCTCGTGCCGGGAATCGAGCCCGAGGAAACTTTCCTTCGATGGACGGCCGACGGCCGCGGTGCATACGTCGGCAACCTCCGCAAGACTCCCACGACCGTCTACCGGCTGGATCTGGAAACCGGGAGGCGCGAGGGGCTCCGCACCTTCGCCCCGCCGGACCCGGCGGGCGTCACGAACGTCGCCCCGGTGCTCCTCTCGGCCGACGGCAAGTCCTACGTGTACTCCTATCGCCGGATCCTCGACGACCTCTTCGTCGTGACCGGCGTGCGCTGAAGCCATGGCTCCCGCTCGCATCGCGCGGATCGAGGACTTCGAGGAAGGCCAGACCGCGAGCATCACGAAAACGTTCACCGACCAGGACATTCATCGGTTCATCGAGATCTGCGGCGACACGAACCCGCTCCACGTGGACGACCAGTTCGCGGCGGAATCGCAGTTCGGGCGACGGATCGTCCACGGAACCATGACGGCGTCCCTCTTCTCGACGCTGATGGGAACGATGCTTCCGGGCACGGGCGCGATCTACCGGTCCCTGTCGATCCGGTTCCTGCGGCCGGTTTACGTCGGAGACACGGTCACCGCGCACTTCCGGGTCCGGTCCGTCAACCGGGCCAAACACCGGCTCGAGATCGACGCGTGGATCGAGAACGAGAGGGGCGAGCGCGTCATCGAAGGGACCTGCGAGGCCGGACTCCTGCGGGCAAGCGCCGGCTGAGTGCGCGGTTTCGGGTCTAGTTCTTCGTAGGAATCGCGGCGCCGAGCTGCTGGAGGAGGAAGGCCTGCTCGGCGGCGAGGTCCTCGATGACCTTCGACTGCGGGCGGCCGCCGGCGTGGCCGGACTTGCGATCGAAGCGCAGGAGGACGGGAAGACCGGACCGCGTCGCCCACTGGAGCTTCGCGGCCATCTTGACGGCCTGTTGCGGAGGCACCCGCGTGTCGCCCGCGCCCGTCGCCAGGAGGACGGCCGGGTACTTCGTCCCCTCGGTCACCCGCTCGTAGGGGGACCAGGAGCGCAGGAACGGGAACTCCCCCGCCTTCGAGGCGTCGCCGTATTCGAGCAGCGCCGGGGCGTTGTTGTTCTTCGTGTAGCGGAAGTAGCGGACCATGTCGAGGTCGGGATACCCGCAGTAGACCGCGCGGAAGAGGTCGGGCCTCTGCGTCAGCGCCGCGCCGACGAGGAGCCCTCCGTTGCTCGTTCCCGAGATGGCCAGCTTCGAAGGGTTCGTGACCTTGTGCGCGATCAGCCACTCCGCCGCCGCGACGAAATCGTCGAAGACGTTCTGCTTTTTCTCCAGCATCCCGGCGCGATGCCATTCCTCGCCGAACTCGGACCCGCCGCGCAGGTTGGGACGCGCCCAGACTCCGCCCAGCTCCGCCCAGAGGATCGCGAGCGGCGAGAAGCCCGGCATCTGGCTGACGTTGAATCCGCCGTACCCCGTCAGGAGCGTCGGCCGCTTGCCGTCGAGGGTGAGGCCCTTCTTGTGAACGAGGTACATCGGCACGCGCGTGCCGTCCTTCGAAGCGAGCCACTCCTGGCGGACCTCGAAGGCGTCCTTCTCGAGCGGCACCTTGCGGGCGAACCACAGGCGCTTCTCGCCGCTCGCGGGGCGGTAGGCCCAGGTCTCGCCGGGCGAAGTGAAGGACTGGTACGAGAGGAACCCTTCGTCCTCGTCCCACTGCCCGAAGATTCCGCCGGAAACCGGGCCCGGCAGCGCGACCTCTCCCAGGCTCTTGCCGTCGAGGCCGAACGTCTCGATCTTCAATCGGACGTCGTGGAGGTAGGACACGAGCACGCGGCCGCCGATGACCGCGAAGTTGCTGATCGAGTCCGCGCCTTGCGGGACGATCTCGAGCCACTCTTCCCGTGAAGGGCTCTCGAGATTGACCAGGAGGACCCGTCCGCGCGGCGCGTTCCACGTCGTCTCCAGCGCGAGGAGGTTCGGTCCCGCAAAGCGCGGGCGGAATTGGTCCGGGAGACCGGAGGTCATCGAGCGAAGCGGCAGCTTCTTCTGGAGATCTGCGATGAAGACCTCCGACTTCGCCCATCCTTCCTGCGTCTCGACGAGCAGCCAGCGGCCGTTTGCGGAAACGTCGGCGGAGACGAAGACGCTCGGCTTCAACCCCTTGCCGAAAACCTCCTCGTCGCCGGCGGGATCCGAGCCCAGGCGGTGGAAGAAAACGCGCGGCCCTTCGCTGCGGGACCTCCGCGCGTAGTAGAGGCCGGAGCGGTCCGGCAGGATCGAGACGCTCTCGTAGAGCGCCTTCGGCAGGCGGTCCGGCAGGTCCTGCCGGGTGTCCACATCCTTCAAGCGGACCTCGACTTCGTCCTGCCCGGATTGCCGGAGAAGATACGCCGTGAGCTTCCCGTCGCGGGAGACGTCGGACAGGATCGCGTTGGCGGATCGGTCCGAGGACAGCGTCGCCGGGTCGAGCAGCACCTCCTCCGCTCCGTCGAATCCCTTGCGCACACAGATCACCGGCAGATCCGCGTCGGCCCGAGTCCGCGTGTAGAAGTAGCGGCCGCCCGCGACGGTCGGGATGCCGATGTTGTCTGTCCTGGTCAGCTCGGCGAGCCGCTTGCGGAGAAACTCCTGCCCCGGAGCATTCGCCAGGGCCGCGCGCGCAAACTCGTCCTGCGCGGTGATGAAGGCGGCGGCGGCGGAATCGTCGAAGTCTTCCAGCCAGTGGTAGGGGTCCGTCAGCGTGACGCCGTGAAACGTCTCCTCGAAAGGCACACGCTTCGCCGCCGGCGGCGCTGACGCGGGCGCCGCCGCGGCGAGGGCGAGGAGCAGGACTAACGCGGCCACAGCCAACCGAAGATCCCTCCTGTCAAAAGCGCGTAGATGAGCCCGTCGAAGTTGGACTTGATCGTGGTCGAGACCGGCCGGCCCATCCAGATCGACTCGGGCCAGGTTCCGATCGCGTAGGCGATGAACGCGGTGGCGCCGGCGAACCGGAAGGCGTGGAGGTACGGGGCGCCCGGCGCGAGCGCGCGGCCGGCGATGTACGCCGCGAGGATCGACACGACGACGCAGTACAGGAACCACTGTGTGAGCGGACGCCCCATGGAAGGCGCGTCCCCGGTCTTCAGGATCGTCAGCCTCCCGACGGGCCCCGCCTTCCACTTCGCGAGGAAGCCCGGGTCCTTCATCGCCGCGGGGCCTCCCGGCTTGGGGAAGAGGTAGTCGCCGGGCGCGAGCGAGAGCCGGCGCAGCGCGGCCATCGTCCCGTCCTCGTCCGGCAGCCCGCCGTAGTCGCTGCGGTGCCACCGGAAGACCATGTGGACGAGCGAGCTGGCGATGAAGACGGCGACGGCGGAGAGGAGGATCGGGAGCCACAGGGAGAGGATCGGGACCATGGCGACCTCCTATTCTCTTTCCGGCCTCAATTCCAGGAGAGACCGCGGAGCTGATCCAGGTTGACGTTGCCGCCCGAAAGAACCACGGCGACTTTCGCGCCGTCCGGCAGCTTCACGAGGCCGTGGAGGAGCGCGGCGACCGGGGCGGCGGCGGCGCCCTCGACCACGAGCTTGCAGCGCTCCATCACCCAGATCATCGCGTCGAAGATCTCCTTGTCGGGAAGCGCCACGAGGTCGTCCACGAACTTCTGGACGACGGAGAAGTTGATCTCGCCCACGCGCCGCACGCGGAGCCCGTCGATGATGGTCTTGCAGTCGATCGTCTCGAGGCGGCCGGCCTCGACGCTCTTCTTCATCGCCGGCCCGTCGGAGGACTCGACCCCGATGACCCGGATCTTCGGGTTGTAGGCCTTCGCCGCCATGGCGACGCCGGAGATCAGCCCTCCCCCGCCGATCGGCACGATCACGGCCTCGAGGTCCGGCCAGTCCTGGACGATCTCCAGCCCCAGCGTCCCCTGCCCCGCGATCAGCTCCTCATCGTCGAAGGGGTGCACGTACGTCAGCCCCTGGTCGCGGACGAGCTCCTTCGCCTTTTCGTTGGCCTCGTCCCAGATGCGCCCGTGGAGGACGACCTCGGCCCCGTACCCCTTCGTCGCGGCGATCTTGGCGGGCGTCGCGTTCTCCGCCATGCAGACGACGGCGCGGATGCCGTGGATCTTCGCCGCCAGCGCCACTCCCTGGGCGTGGTTGCCCGCCGAGGAGCACACGACACCGCGCCGCTTCTTTTCCTCCGGCATCAGAGCGAACTTGTTCAGGGGCCCGCGGATCTTGTAGGACCCGACGCGCTGGAACATCTCCGCCTTCAGCCGGACGTCGAACCCCGTCCTCTCGGACAGCTGCCGGGACGTCAGAAGCGGGGTCCGCTTGATGTGCTCCGCGATCCGCGCGCGGACCGTCTCGAAGTCCCCGAGCGTCAGGGTGACCATCGGTAAGGGGACTCTAACGGAAACCTCTTCGCGATCCCCGCCGCAAGAGCCGTTGGTGCTAAAATTTTAGCATCTAGTTTAGGCCTTCGATGAAAAACGTCCCGGGACATCGTGCCGCCTGCTCCGCGACGATAACGCTGGCGGGAATCGCCCTGGCCGCGTTGGGAAAACCACCGCTCCAGGCCCAGGCCGCGGCCGAGGTCGGACACGTCCGGGTCCCCGAGAACCGGAAGAACCCCGGCGGCCGCTCGATCGATCTGGCGTACGTGCGGCTTCGCGCGACCGGCCCCGGCCACGGCGCTCCGCTCGTTTTTCTCTCCGGGGGTCCGGGGGCCTCCGGCATCGAGGCGTCCCGCGGGCCCGGCGCTCCCCTCTTCCAGGCCCTGCGGGAGACCGGCGACGTGATCGCCTTCGATCAGCGCGGCACGGGGATCTCCCAGGCCGACACAGGGTGTGCGAGGACCTGGGACTTCCCGCTCGACTCGCCGGGAGAACCCGCGCGGCTCCTGCCGATCGCTCGCGCGCGCCTGGCCGAATGCGCGCAGGACGTCCGCGCGCGGGGAGTCGACCTGGCGGGCTACAACGCCGCCGAGAGCGCGGAAGACCTGGAGGCCCTGCGGGAAGCGCTCGGCGTCCGGCAGATCCGCCTGTGGGCGGTCAGCTACGGGACCCACCTCGCGCTCGCCGCGATCCGCCGGCATCCGTCGAGCATCGAGCGAGCCGTGCTCGCCGCCGTAGAAGGGCCGGACGACGCGATGATGCGCTCCCCGGCCGCCCTCGACGCGCAGATCGGCCGGCTCGCCGAGCATCTGAAGTCCGACCCGGGGACGCGCCAGGCGTTTCCGGATCTACGCGGGCAGATCTCGTCGCTTCTCGCCACGCTCGAGAGGAAGCCGGTCTCCGTCACGGTCGAGGACGGCAAGACCAGCGCCAGGCGCGAGGTCACCGTCGGCGCCGCGGACCTCGCGTTCTTCGCGAGGCCGCGCCTGACCCACAGCTGGGGGATCCGGGCCCTGCCGGAGTTCTTCGGCCCGATGGCCGGCGGCGACTGGATGCCGCTCGCGGCGGCGGCCCTGGAGTACCGCAGGAGTGCGGTGGGACCGATGATGGCGTGGGCGACGATCTGCTCGTCCGGCGTGACTCCCGCGAAACTCCGCGAGATCGAACGGGAGGCAAAAAGCGCACTGCTCGGGCCGGCCGTGAACTTTCCGTTCCCCGATGCCTGCGCCGGCCTCGGGTTCGCCCCACTCGATTCAGAGTTCCGCGCCCCAGTCCGGTCCGCGGTCCCCGTTCTCTTCGTGAGCGGGTCGCTCGACGGCGAAGCGCCGGCCAGCCGGACGGCCGAGATCGCGCGCGGCTTTCCGAAGGCGACCCACCTGGTCATCCCCGGAGCCAGCCACGGCTACGACCTCTTCTATTTCCGACCCGAGGTCAAGGCGGCCATGCTCGATTTCCTGGGCCCGAGACCCGGACCCGGTCCCTGACGCCAGTTCCTTCCGATCCGGCCCTCCTTCTCGAGGATCTCCAGGGCGTGGGCGTAGGCCGCGTCCGCCTCGGCGGGACTGTTCCCGATGGCGGTCATGCCCGCCTTTCCGTATTGCGAGAGCGCTCCGAGCATGTGGAAGAGGACCCCGGTCTCCCGGACGTGGTCGTAGTGCAGCCGATGGAAGGTGGTGATGTCGATCAGGTCCTCCGGGCAGAGGCCCCGGTACGCGTCGGACTTGAGGTTGTCCGTCGAGCGATAGAACTTGGGATGGCCGCTCGGAGACCGGAAAAGACCGGTCTCCGGATCGAGCTGGCCGCCCGTCAGGAACTTCAGGGCCAGGAACGGATGGGTCGTGCCCCCGATGCGAAGGTTGATCTCGAGGGCGAAGATCTCCCACCCGCCGTCCTTCTTCTTCCGCGCGAAGAAGTCCACGCCGAAGCGGCTGACGACGCCGGCGGCCGCGAGCACTTTTCCGATCTTCACCGCCGCTTCCTGGACCATTTCCCGGTAGCCGTCCGCGGCGGGGAAACGGCCGCCCAGGTAAGTCTGACCCACGGGGCCGCCGAGGATCTGGTCGTGCGTCGAGAGGATCTCGACCTCCCCGAAGGGATCGAGGCGCAGCTGCGCGCTCGGAGAGGCGGTCTCCTCGCCCTCGAGCATCTCTTCGACGATCCCGCCCATCGCCGCGAGTTTCTCGAAATACGCCAGGTGCGTGTCGGCGGTCTCCGCGAAGGATGCCCGACGCAACGCTTTCCGGATCCCGTCCTCGCTCGCGTCGCGGGGGTATTCGAAGACGGCGTTGGAACAGCCGGAGAATCCTTCGTCGAGCTTGATCACGGCTCGGCGAAGGGAGGGATCGCGGCGCTTGAGCTCGACTAAGGCCTCGACGACGGCCTCCTCCGATCGCAGGTCCTCGCGTCCCGCCGGCAGCGCCGCGCCCGCCTCGCGAAAGACTTTCCGGCTCCCCGACTTGGTCCCGAGGTGCTGCAGACGCGGATCCACACCGTTCAAAGGGACACCGAGCAGCACGGCGAGCTTGCGCTCGAGCGGCGTCGCGTTGACGACGGTCATGTAGGCGCGTGCGGGGTCCGGGATGCCGTACCGGATCCTCTGGAGGAGCCTAGGCCGTTCCAGGATCTTCTCCGTCAGCGGCCTCGCCGAGGCGTCGTGCGCGCAGAGGAAGGTCACGCGCGACCGGGCGTGCGCTGCGGGGACGCCGGCCAGCAGCTGCAGGTAGTACTCGATGATGAGCGGGTGGATCGGCTGGGAGGTGACGTATACCATGTGCGCCCGCGGGTTCCGCAGCCGGATCAAGAGGAAGAGCAGGCGCTCCTCGTAGAAGCTCGCCGCCTCGAGCTTGGAGAGCTCCCTCGAATCGAGCGTCATCGACGGGATCACGACCGACGTGAAGGGCTCCTCCGACCTCGCGGAAAGCGCGTTCCAGAGCGTACCCAGCCGCGGCTTCAACCTCTCGAAGGCGGCGATCTCCTCCTCGAGAGACACGTCGCCCGGAAACGGGGGCTTGGGAATCACAAGGGCAGCAGCCTAGGTCCGGCGGTCCGGGAGCCGGTGATGCAATCGCATCAAATCCCGGCTCCCGGATCGGACGCGGTCAGACGGCGCCGGACGCGGCGGCGGCCTTCTTCGCCTTCGCCCGGACGAAGGCGTACGGGATCGCGGGCAGGGAGTTGAATCCCGCGGCCTTGCCGCAGAACTCGGCGGCCTTCACGGTGTCGCCCTTCCCCTGGTAGGCCTGGCAGAGGCGGTACAGATCCTGCGGGTTCTGCTGGTTCGCCTGCAGGAACTCCTCAACCCCCTTGTCATAGTTCTTCTCGGCCAGCGCGATCTGGCCGTCGAGGCTGTGCGCGTTCTTCACCTGCCCCGGGTTCTTCGCCGCCTCGGCGCCCTTGCGGAAGATCTCCGCCTCGCTCCTGGCCGCGGCGAAATCCTTCTTCGCGATGGCCACGCGGGCGAGGTTGTTGTGGCTGACGAGCGCGGCGTTGTCCTTGACCTGCTGGGAGAGGTTGGAGGCCTGCACGAGCTTCAGACTCTTCTCGAACTCCGCCTTCGCCTGGTCGGGCTTGCCCATCTCGAGGAGGATGTTGCCCTTGAGCCCCGCGTTGCCCGCCATCGCGGGAACGTCGCCGGTCTTCTCTCCGAGCGCGTACTGACGGTCCACGTCGGCGAGCGCCTTCGCCATCTTTCCGTCGTCCACGTGGATGACCGTGAGGGCGAGCAGGCCCGTCCGCCGCTCCCCGTCGGTCCTCGCTTTCTGCGCGATGTTGTCCAGCTCCTTCTCCGCCTCCGCGGGCTTGCCCGAGTAGAGCAGCGCCATGGCGATGCCCTGATAGGCGTTGATGAAGTTGGGCTGGATCTCCAGCGCCTTGCGATACTGGGCGATCGCGTCGTCGAAGCGTCCCATCTTCAGGAGCAGCTCGGCGTACGAGTCGTACGGGTTCGGGTCCTTCGGGATGAGGTCGATGTACTTCTGGAACGCCTTCTCCGCGGCGGCGTAGTCGCCGCTCTGGCGCAGCGAGTAGCCGAGCAGGTTGTAGGCGGTCGAGTAGTTCGGCTCGAGCTCCGTGGCCTTCCGGTATTGCTCGATGGCCTTGTCGTACTCCTGCTGGCCGAAGTAGTAGCCGCCCAGGTTGAAGTGGGCGCGCTCGTCGTTGGGATACGCAGCGACGAGGGAGTCCAGGTACTCCTTCTGCTTGGTCGGATTCGCGTTGGCGCCCGCCTCCGCCGCGAGGATCATCAGCTTCTCGCCGTTGGAGGCCTTGTCCGCCAGGGCGACCGCCTTGTGGAGGTGCTCGAAGAACTCCTTTCCGGTCGGCGCCGCGTTGGCCAGCGCCAGCTCGGCCCACGCGAAGTTCGGATCGAGCGAGACTGCCTTCTCGAAGTGCGCGATCGAGTCGGTGACGAGGAGCTTCTCGAAGTTGTCGCGCCCCTGCAGGAACTCGGCCTTCGCCTCGGCCGAGCCCGTCGTCATCGGGATCTTCCCGCCGCCGGCCGGCGTGGGGTTTGCCGCCGGCGCGGCCGCGGCCGTCTCCGTCGCCGCGGTCTCTTTCTTCGCGCACCCGACCGCAAGCGACCCCGCCATGACTCCGAGAACCAGGAGAAACACGAGACTTTGGTACCTGCGCATACTGCCCTCCCTCGCGAAGCTACGGAGGCGTCCCCCGAAGGTTGCGGGTCGCGGACGGACCGAGCCTTCCGCCCGAGGACGAACGGGCCTTTTTCAGGGACGGACCGACTCGAGCGCCGTTATTCTTCCGGCGCAGGGTTGCCCGGAGAGCTTCCATTTTGACCGGCGACGAACCGACACAACGACCGCAAGCCTTCGGGCAGGCCCCCGGCCGCGTCAACCTGATCGGCGAGCACACGGACTACAACCTCGGCCAGGTCCTGCCGGCCGCCATCCCGTTGCGCACGGCCGTCGAGATCGTCCGACTCGGCGGCCGCCGGGCGCGCGTCTTGAGCGAGAGCTTTCCGGAGAACGGCGCGCTCGAGTACACCGTCGGAGGGGAGGCGTCGGGCCGCGGGTGGCTCGACTACGTGCAGGCGATCACGTGGGCTCTCTCGCGAGAGGGCGTCGGGATGCCCGGCTTCGAAGCCCGGATCGTTTCGACCCTGCCCGCCGGAGCCGGCCTCGCCTCCAGCGCGGCCCTCGGAGTGGCGCTCCTGCGGGCCTTCCGGGACTTGCTGCTTCTGCCCCTCTCCGACCTGGAGATCGCGCGCCTCGCCCACCGGGCCGAGACCGAGTTCGCCGGCGCGCCGGTCGGGATCATGGACCCGATGGTCTGCAGCCTGGCGGCGGGATCGCAGGCGATGAGGATCGACACGCGGACCCTCGAGACAGAGCTCCTCGCCCTGCCCGCCTCCCTCGAGGTGGGAGTGATCAACTCCGGGGTGCGCCACGGCCACGCCTCCGGCGAGTACCGGGTCCGCCGCGCCCAGTGCGACGAAGCGGCGCTCCGGCTCGGCGTCGAGTCCCTTCGCGACATCGAGGGATCGCCCTCACGCGCCTGGGAGAAGCTCGAGGCGCCGCTCGACCGGCGCGTGCGGCATGTCCTGACCGAGAACGGGAGGGTCCTTCGGACGGCCGAAGCGATTCGCGCCGCCGACACGGCCGCGCTCGGAGAGCTCTTCGAAGCCTCGCACCGTTCCCTGCGCGACGACTTCGAGGTCTCGATCCCGGAGCTCGACGTGTTGGTCGAGCTCTCGCTCGCCGAGAGCGGGATCGTCGCCGCCCGGATGACCGGCGGAGGCTTCGGCGGCTCGGTCGTTCTGCTAGGCCGGGCCGGGGAAACCGCCGACGCAGTGGACCGGATCTGCCGTCTCTACCGCGAGCGAACCGGCCGGCCCGGCGAGGTCCTGCTCCCCCTGCGCCGGATGGCCTGAAATCGGGGCTTGACCCTGGAACGCCTTCCAGGCCGTATCCTTCCTCGCGTGAAAGAAGCTGCGAGCTCGAAGGAAACGATCCGAATCGGCAAGCTCGCCCGCCTCTGCGGGGTCAGCCCCGACACCCTACGGCATTACGAACGCCTGGCGCTGCTGCGTCCGGCCGGACGAACCGAAGGCGGTTATCGCTTCTATCAGGCCGACGCGGCGACGCGGGTCAGGCTCATCCAGGTCGCGCTCTCCGTAGGGTTCACGCTGGCGGAGCTCTCGCGGTTTTTGAAGCTGCGAGAAGCGGGACGCCCCCCTTGCCGGGCCGTCCGCGCCCTCGCCGCCGAGAAGCTCGAGGAGCTCGACCGGAGGCTCCGTGACCTCCACCGGCTCCGGGGCACCGTGCGGCAACTCCTGGAGAGCTGGGACGCGCGCCTCGAAGCCACGCCTGCCGGCCGCCGCGCCGGACTCCTGGATCTGCTCGCGTCCGGCGAATTCGGCACCGACTTGCCGCGCCGGTCCTCCGCCGTTCCCACGGTCAAGAATCTAGAGAGGAGAGCTCGATGAAACCAGCCGCTCGTTTCTTGTTCGTCTCGATGGTCTTCGCGACGCCGTTCGCCCTCGGCCAGGCCGCTCCGGCGGACTGTCCCCAGCACGATGCGCACGCGGGGAAGGCGGCCGCCGCCGCCGAGCAGCCGGCGCCGCCGGCGCAGCTCGAAGGGCACGATCACGGTGCGATGAGCCCGTACGCGGGCAAGGAAGGTTCCGAGATCAAGGCGCTGACCGCCGAAGACATCAAGGCTCTTCGCGAAGGGACCGGAATGGGGATGGCCAAACCGGCGGAGATGAACCATTACCCCGGGCCGCGCCACGTTCTCGACATGGCGGCGGACCTGAGCGTGACCGCCGAGCAGAAGACCCGGCTCGAAGCGGTCTTCCAGGCGATGCACGAGGAGGCGGTCTCCCTCGGAGCGAAGATCCTCGAGAAGGAGAAGGCTCTGGACGCGGGATTCGCGGCCGGCTCGATCGACGAGAAGACGCTCGCCGGGCTGACTTCGGAGATCGCTTCGCTCCAGGCCCGTCTGCGCGCCGCGCACCTGAAGGCGCACCTGGCGACCAGGCGGATCCTCACGGCCGAGCAGGTCGCCCGTTACGACGCGCTGCGAGGTTACGCTCGGAGCTAAGCTAGGGGGGATGTCTTCCCCGGACCATCGAGCTCGGGTCCTCGAATACCGGCGCCGGCGCCGGCAGCCCCGGACGCCGGAAGAGCGCCTTCGATTCGCCACGCGGGCGATCATCCTCGTGGGCCTCGCCGCCGCGGTCATCATCTACATCACCGCGGGCCCTCCGCCGCAGAATCCGCTGGGCTACGACCCCCTCCAGACGAAGGCATACCGGCACGAGCTGGAAGTCTTCGGAGGAAAGGCGAACCTCCTCGTGGCGGAATTCCAGGACTGGTTCGCCGGCCTCTGGCAGGGCCGGCAGCTCGCTTACACGGTGGCGGTCCTGTCGCTCCTCGCCGCCTGGCTCTTCCAGCTGACCGTGCGGCTGATCCAGGCCGGCCCCGAAGACGACGAAGCCGCGCAAGGCAAGGAGCCTCCCGGCACGGCGTAGATCAGCCGGCGGCAAGGTTGCTCTGAACGAGCCTCCGCCGCCTGCCCCAGTACATGCCGCGCGCGGCCTGGAGAGGGCCGTTGGCGAGGTAGATGATCCCGGCCCAGGAGGCGCCACGCGGCGGCCCGAACCCCGCGATCAGCATCGAGGCCGCGCCGACGAAGACCTGCAGCAGCGCCGACCAGAGGCTCTCCCGCGTGTAGAGCCCTTCGATTTCGGTCAGCTCGAGGCCCTCGCGGAGGCGATACGCGTGGCCGAAGAGCATCGCGAAGAGGACGAACACGGCAACGTAGCCGGCCCCGAAGACGAGCATGAGTATTCGCAGCTCCTCGTAAGAGGCGAGGGGCTGGATGCCTCCGGGACGCGGAGGGAACCCCAGGAGCTGGTTTACCAGCCCCGTGAAAAGAAACTTCAGCGGGTAGACGTAGAAGAGGACGACGAAGACGAGCATCGCGTTGACGCAGACCACGTAGATGTCTTCGAGACCGTAGCGGCGGAAGAAGACGTACTGCTGGTACCAGATCGAGAAGAGCAGCGCGAAGCAGATCGCGAAGGCGAAGAAGCCGCGCATCGCGACCATCAGCTCCTCGAAGCTCTTCGGCACCTCGAGTGAGACGACGAGCAGCGTGATCGCGAACGCGAAGACGGCGTCGGAGAGCCCCTCCAGCCGGGAGACTTCCTTACCGCCCCGCCACCGGAAACCCTCGGAAGCGCCGACTCCCTTCTCCGCGAGGCGGCTGCGGACGGATCGGCTCACGCGAGGAATTCTACCGGCCGGCGGCGCGCGCCAACCTCGCCAGGGCCTCGGGGAAGCGAGCGCCCCAGGTCTCCGTCGCGTGTCTTCCTCCGGGGATTTCGAAGTAGGCGACGGAGTAACCCCCGGCGCGCAGGGCGTCGCGCAGCCGGCGGTTGGACTCCAGGATCGACGGCGCGGCCCCTCCAAGCGCGCCCACGGACTCGCCGGTGCCCACTTCGAGCACGAAGCGGATGTCCTTCTTCGGGGCGGAGGCAAACTGTGCCCTCAGCCACTCGTAAGGCTCGTCGTTGGAGCCCTCGTTGCCGCGCCAGAAGGCGCCGCTCTGGGAGAGGACGTTAC
>DATFQY010000063.1:0-19566 GCA_035263845.1 Thermoanaerobaculia bacterium
GATACCCGGCCGTTCGGAGACGACGCCTCCCAGGAACAGGCAGAGCACCGCGAGCGGCAGGACTCCCCTCGGGCGGGCCTGGGGCGCGGACGGCTGGGACCAGACGAGTTTCATGCCCGGCTGGCCTTGGAGGGAAGCCGACCCCGGCGGCCGGACGGCCGGGCGCGTCGGGCGTTCGGAGTCGAGTCGTGCAAACCGGCCTCCGAAGCAGTCGGGGAAAGCGGACCCTGGTCCCGCTTCCCGATGTCAACGCGCTCATTTTAGAGGAAAGCGCGCAAGATTGAAAGATTTTCGAGCTTCGTTCCGTATGATTCGCGGGCGATGAACAACAAAGGAGTCCTCGCGGCGGCGCTGCTCGTGCCGGCGCTCGTCTCGCCCCGCGGGTTTTTTCCAGAGAGTGCGAAGGAAGAGACGCGATGGGAGGAGCGGTACCGGTCGCTGCCGGACTCGAAGGTCATCCGGGAGAACGCTCGCGTCCTCTCCGCCGAGCCACACCACGTCGGCTCCCCTTACGACGAGAAGAACGCGCGCTGGATCCTCGCCAAGTTCCGGGAGTTTGGCCTCGACGCCTCGATCGAGACCTTCTACCCGCTCTTCTCGACGCCGAAGGAGCGGCTCGTCGAGATGATCGAGCCCGTGCGGTTTCGAGCGAGCCTCGCCGAGACCCCCGTCGAGGGCGATCCGACCTCGTCGCAGACGGCGGAGCAGCTTCCGACCTACAACGTGTACTCCATCGACGGGGACGTCACCGCCCCGCTCGTTTACGTCAACTACGGCCTGCCGGACGACTACGAGAAGCTCGATTCCCTCGGGATCGACGTGCGCGGCAAGATCGTGCTCGCCCGCTACGGGGCGTCCTGGCGCGGGATCAAGCCGAAGGTCGCCGCGGAGCACGGTGCGATCGGGTGCCTGATCTACTCCGATCCGCATGACGACGGCTACTTCGCCGGGGACGTCTACCCGAAGGGCCCTTACCGCCCGTCGCAAGGCGTCCAGCGCGGCAGCGTTTCGGACGGCCCACTCTACGCCGGCGACCCGCTCACGCCGGGCGTGGGCGCGGACAAGCCGCGCGCGAGCTTCGACCTCGCCGACGCGAAGACGCTGACGAAGATCCCGGTCCTCCCAATCTCCTACGGCGACGCGCGCCCGCTGCTCGAGGCGCTGGCCGGCCCGGTCGCCCCGCGCGAGTGGCGCGGCGGTCTTCCGCTGACCTACCACGTCGGGCCGGGCCCGGCGAAGGTCCACCTCAAGGTCGCCTTCGACTGGAGGCTCACTCCGGTCCACGACGTCATTGCGCGAATCAACGGCTCGACGTACCCCGACGAGTGGGTCATCCAGGGCAACCACCACGACGCGTGGGTGAACGGGACCAACGACCCGGTGAGCGGGATGTCGGCGCTCCTCGAGGAGGCCCGCGCCCTCGGGACGCTCGTCAAGGAAGGCTGGAGGCCCAGGCGCACCGTGCTCCTCTGCGCGTGGGACGGGGAGGAGCCCGGCCTGCTCGGCTCGACGGAGTGGGCCGAGACCCACGCCGCGGAGCTCCAGAAGAAGGCCGTCGTCTACATCAACAGCGACTCCAACGGGCCGGGGTTCTTCAACGTCAGCGGGTCGCACTCGCTCGAGGCGCTCGTCAACGAGGTCGCCTCCGAGGTCGAGGACCCGGAGAAAAAGATACCGGTCGCACGCCGGTGGCGCCTGCGGCGGGTGGACGAGGCCAAGACGGCCGAAGAGCGCCGGGACTACCGGGAACGGGCCAACGTACGGATCGGCGCGCTCGGCTCGGGGTCGGACTACACGACGTTCGTGGATCACCTCGGGATCGCGTCGCTGAACTATGGGTTCGGCGGCGAGGGGGGCGGAGGCGTTTACCACTCGATCTACGACGACTTCGCCTGGTACACGAGGTTCTCCGACACGGACTTCGCCTACGGGCGGACGCTGGCGCAGACGGCCGGCACAACCGTCCTGCGGCTCGCCGACGCGGACCTGCTCCCGTTCGACTTCGCGGGGACCTCCGATGCGGTCGCCAAGTACGTCAAGGAGGTCCAGGCCCTGGCGAAGGAGAGGCGCGAGGCCGCGGAGGAGCGCAACCGCCGCGTGGATGAGGGGCTCTTCGAAGCGGTCGCCAATCCGAAGAATCCCTCCGGCGCCCCCGCGAAGGAGACTCCCGTTCCGGCGTTCGACTTCTCGCCGCTCGAGAAGGCGTCCTCCTCCCTCGCGGACGCGGCGAAGGACTTCGAAGCGGCACGTGCCGGCGCGGAGAAGCTCCGGGGAAGCTCGCTCGCGCGGGTCAACGAGATGCTGCGGCGGGCCGAGCGCGCGCTGACGCGGGAGGAGGGCCTCCCCCGGCGCCCCTGGTTCAAGCACTACGTTTACGCGCCGGGCTTCTACACCGGCTACGACGTCAAGACGCTCCCCGCCGTCCGCGAGGCGATCGAGGAAAAGCAGTATGCCGACGTGGACGCCAACGTGAAGAGGACCGCCGAAGCGATCGAGAACCTCGCCGCGCTGGTCCGCGAAGCCACCGCGGCCCTGCGTTAACGCATCTTCGCGTAGAAGTCGTTGGACTCGAACTTCCCCTGGGCGACGGCGACGGTGCCGTCGCAGCGGGCGGTGACCTGTCCTTCGTCGTCGAGGACCTCGGCCGTCGCGAAGGTCAGGTTGGTGCCGGAGCGCAGGAGCCGTCCCTCGACGACGACACGGCTGCCGCGCGTCGGCCGCAGGAAAGTCATCGACAGCGTGACGGTCGCTGACCGCGTGTCCGGCCGGGAGAGCCAGCCGACGGTGCCGATGACGAGGTCGAAGAGCCCGGCAAGCACCGGCCCGTTGATGGCGTCGGTCCCCATCCCGCCGCGGTGGTACGGCATCACCGGATCGATGACGGCGCGCACGCGGTCCACCCGCTCGAACTCCAGTTTCGCCCCGATCCGCTGCATCGGCGGCGAGTCGTTCCACGTCGCGGCGAGCGCCCGCAGCGCCTCGAGCGTGCCGTAAGCCTCCGAGAACGGTTGTTCCGTCACCGGACGCCCTGCACGAGATAGAGGTCTCCCAAAGCGCTCGAGTAGCTGTAGGCCCAGGATCCTCCATCGCCGGTCACCACGACAGGATGAATCCTCCAGACGCCGGCGGGATCCGACGTCGTCAGCTCTTTCCAGACCTCCCGGCGGCCCGTCGCCAGATCGACGCGGAAGATCCTTCCGGGCATCCCGACGGCATAGGTGAAGACGGAGTTCCCATCCGTGCTCCAGCGGATGAGTTCGTCCTCCGGCAGGAAACCGGGAGCCGGCCGCGGCCGTCCCCCATCCAGCGGATAGAGCCGGACGGCGCCGCCGGTGTCCGCCGCGGCAACCCATTTCCCATCGGGAGAAACCGCCGCCGACCCCTTGGCTCCCCGCGACTGGCGAACTCCTTCCGGGACCAGGACGGAACTCCTGCCGGGCGCGAGATCGTGGACGAGAAGCCGCTGCGTCGTCTGGCCGGATGGGAGGCAAGCCGCCAGGATCCTGCGGCCGTCCGGAAACCAGTCCGCCCAACGACAGCCGGCGGTTTCTGCCAGTGCCTTCGACTCTCCGGCGCCGGTCGGCAGGAGGACCAGTCCCGGCGGAGTCAGGGCGATCGCCAGGACAAAGCGCCCGTCGGGAGAGAGGGCCATCGATGTCAGAGAAAAACCTTCGCCGAGCGGGACTGCGGGAGAGCCGTCGGTCTTTCTCACATAAGCCACGTTGCCCGGCGCGGGAGAAGGCTTCTGAAGCTCGGCGAAGACCGCGGTCTTTCCATCCGGGGAAAGATCCTCGAGAAACGAGCTGTTCAACCAGGAGAGCTCCCGCTCCGCCTGGCCTTGCGACGCGAACCGGAGTCCGACCCGATTCTGGTATTGGGCGACCAGAAGGCGCCCGTCGCGCGACACGTCGAAGATCTTGAGATAGGCCGGGGTCCGCAGCAGCAGCCTCGGCTGGCCGGTCAAGGGTTGAGCGTACAGCGCCAGCCCCTCACCCCCCCGGGCCGCGGAGAACCAGACCTCGTCGCCATTCGGAGACCACCCGACACCGTTCGAATGGATGACCCAGTCTTTCGAAAGCTCCTTCTTCCGGCCGTCAGCAGAGACGGCGATCAAGGATGTCGAGTCGTTTGAGTGCTCCATCAATGCGATCCACTTTCCATCGGGGGAAACCCGGGGATCCGACAGGTATCCCGCGGGCTCGTAGAGGACCTTGCCCGCCGGATACTCGAGACGGTCCTTCCCCTCGACGAGGCGAACGATCGCCAGCTCTTTCCCGTCAGGACTCCAGTCGGCTCCGTGGACGTCGGGCAGCGTTTCCCTCGGCGCTCCGCCGGAAAGAGGAGCGCGCGCCAGCGTTCCGATCTGGAGATAGCTGAGCGGGATCCGAGGCTCCGTCGCCAGCGCCATCTCTCCCTGCGAGGAAATCGCCAGGATCTTGCCGGACGGAAGGTCCAGGGCGCGGGACTCGATCCCCTCGGGACGAGTCGAGAAAAACTTCATCGGCTCTCCGTCCCACGCGGCGCTGTAGACGATCGTCTGGCCGTCGGGCGCGAACCGCGCCGACCAGACCGCGCCTCGCCGGAAGCTCAGGCGCTTGTAGGAGGGAGGCTGCGGCAAGGAGCCGCGGGCGGCGAGCCATCCCGCGAGGATTCCGGCGGCGAGAATGACGGCGGCCGCGACGGCGAGCATGACCAGACGGCTCCTGCCTCTGCGCGGCGCCGCGGCGGAAGCGGCGGGCGCGATCGCGTCGGAAAGGTGGTCGCGAACCGACCGGATTTCCCGAGCAAGATCCTCCGTGGCGACGTAGCGCTCTCTCGGGTCCTTGGCGAGGCATCGCTCGACGATCCAGCTCAGGGGCGGCGGGACCGCGGGATTGATCGCACCGACCGGCTCCGTTTCCTCGCGAATGATCGCCGTCAGGGTCTCCGCCGCCGTCGCGCGAGAGAAAGCCCGGCGTCCCGCCAGCATCTCGTAGAGGATCGAGCCGAAGGAGAACTGATCGGAGCGGATGTCGATCGCGGAGCCGCTCGCCTGCTCCGGCGACATGTAACCGACGGTACCCAGAACGACCCCAGGCGTTGTCAGAAACCCCGGAGCGATCTCAGTTGGAATCGCGGATTCGCTAAGTTTCGCCATGGGATGCCCCACCGCGGCCGCTTGCTCTCTTCCGGCCGCGTCGAGCGGCCGCTTGGATGCCAGGCCGAAATCCAGGATCTTGACGAAACCATCGTCGGAGACCATCAGGTTCTCGGGCTTCAAGTCCCGGTGCACGATCCACGCCGCGTGCGCCTTGGCCAGGCCGTCGGCCACCTGCGCCGCGATCCCCAGCGCCGTCCGGACGGGCAAAGGCCCGGCGGCAGCCAGTTCCCGCAGCGTCTTTCCCTCGACGAGCTCCATCGCGATGTAGGAGGTCTCTTCGGACCGCCCCACGTCGTAGACCGTGACGATGTTCGGGTGGTTCAGGGCGGAAGCCGACCGCGCTTCCTGCTCGAAACGCGCAAGTCGCTCGCCGTCCGACGAGATCTCGGAGGGCAGGACCTTGACGGCAACCTCGCGGCCGAGGCGGGTATCGCGCGCCCGATACACCTCTCCCATCCCGCCCGATCCCAGCGGAGCGATCACCTCATACGGTCCGAGCCGGGTGCCCGCCCCAATCACAAATCACCAATCACAAATCACAAATTCTTCGTCCTCACTCGAACCCCTCCATCATCCAGATGTCGCCTCCGCTCGGGCGGAAACGGTCGAAGAGTACCCACCGGCCGTCGGGCGACCACCGCGGGTAGTCGATGCGGGAGTCCGCATCCTCGAACTCGAAGACCCTCTCCGGTTTTCCGCCCGACAGCGGCGACACCCAGAGCGTCCGGTGCCCGACCACGTCCATGATCCGCGTCCGGTCCGGCGAGAAGGACATGTGCGCGCCGCCCGCGACCTCCGGCAGCTCTTCGGGCTCGCCTCCGCCGAAGGGCACACGCAGCGTCCTCGGCGAGGGCGACGGCGAGCGGAAGACGACGTATCGCCCGTCCGCCGTCCACTGCAGGAAGTGGCCCAGGACGCCGCAGTCCGTCAGCCGCCGCGCGCCCGCCCCGTCCGAGCCCATCACCCAGACCTCGAGCCGACCGCCCTCGTCTGACACGTAGGCGATCCGGCCGCCGTCGGGCGAGAACGCCGGGTTCACGCTGATCCCGGGCCCCCGGGTCAGGCGCCTCGGGCGCCCTCCGCGCGTCTCGACCACCCAGACGTCCACGTTCCCGGCGCGCGAGGAGAAAAACGCGACCCGCCCGCCGTCGGGAGAAAAGTTCGGCTGGAAGTCTCCGCCGGGGCCGGCCGTCAGCGGCCTCGCGCTGCCGTCCTCCATCGAGTGGAGCCAGATGTTCATGTCGCCGGAGCGGTCGGAGTTGAACGCGATCCGCGTTCCATCGGCGGACCAAGCGCCGCGGCTGTCCTCGCGCGTCGTCGCGATGAGCTTTTCGGGCGGCCCCGCGGCCTTCCCGGTCTCCGGCGAGACGGGCAGCCGCCAGATATCCGCATTCTGGCGCAGGGTGGTGAAAGCGAGGCGGCGCCCGTCGCGGGTGATCGCGGGCTCGACGTCCTGGCCCGCGCCGGTGGTCAGCTGCCGGAGCAGGCCCGCGGGCTCCCCGGCCGCCGTCACGGGGATGCGCCAGATGTTGACCCCGCCGCCACGGTAGGAGGAGAAGTACAGGAACCCGGAGGGGGACCACACCGGTGATAAGTCCTGGACGTGATCGTTCGTGATCCAGGAGAGGCGCTTGGAGGCGACGTCCACGACGCGAACGTCAAACTTCGTCCGCTCGATGTTCTGGAAGACGATCCGGGCCCCGTCCGGAGACCAGCGCGGCCGCACGTGCACGACCGCCTCGGAGTCGTCGGAGGTGGACTGCTGGGGATTGCGCCCGCGCTCGTCGGCGATCCAGATGCGGCGCGGGCCGGCCCAGGACGCGTCGAAGGCGATCCGCGGGCCGTCCGGCGAGAACGAGGGGTTGGCGGCGTTCTCGACCAGGCGCTCGGCCCTGCCGGTCGAGAGTTCGAGCCGCCACAGATCCGTCCCCTCGTAGGCCCCGAAGACGTCGTTGGGCTCGACCTTGCGGCCAGGCTGGCGGCCCCGGGCGAAGACGATCGAACGGCCGTCGGGCGACCAGTCCGGCTGGATGTCGTCGGTCTCGCCGTCGGTGATCGGGCGTTCCTCGGATCCGCCGAGCTCGCGAACGACGATCCGCCTCCCCTTCCCGGTCTCCCGGCAGAACGCGAGCCGCTCGCCGTCGGGCGACCAGGCCGGGAACTGCTCGATCTCCTCCGAGAAGGTGACCTGGGAAAGCCGGGGCGGCGTGAAGGGAGCGGACGATTCCACGGGAGCGCGCGCGGGCCGGAAGAACGCTGACAGGGTCTCGAGAATCGAACGGCCGCCCGCAGGCTCCCGGGCCGGGGGGAGCGGATCAAGACTCCTCAGGACGGACTCGATCTCGAGGGCCGCGTCACCCGCGTCGCGCTGTCGGCGGGCCGGGTCCTTCTCCAGGCAGCGAACGAGCAGCTTCCGGATCGCCTCCGGCGCCTGCCGCGGAAGCCGCTTCCAGTCCGGCTCGCCGGAGAGGACCGCGGCGAAGGCGTCGGGCGCGGTCTCGCCATCGAAGGCGCGCCAGCCCGAGAGCATCTCGTACAGGACGCACCCGAGCGCCCAGAGGTCCGCGCGCCGGTCTACGGCCCTGCCGCGTGCCTGCTCCGGGCTCATGTAGAAGGGCGTTCCGAGGATCGTCCCTTCACGCGTCTCTCCCGCGCGCAGCGTGTCGGCCCGCGAGAAATCGGGATCCGCGTCCTCCAGCACTTTGGCCAACCCGAAGTCGAGCACCTTGACCTTTCCCTCCGGGGTGACCTTGACGTTGGAGGGTTTCAGGTCGCGGTGGACGATCCCTTTCGCGTGGGCGGCCTCCAGCGCTTCGGCGATTCCCTGGGCGATTCGGAGGGCCTGCGGAACCGGCAGCGGTCCTCCGCCCAGACGCTCTGCCAGCGTCTCGCCCTCGACGAGCTCCATCGCGAGAAAGCGGATTCCCTCCGCCTCCTCCAGCCCGTAGATAGCCGCGATGCTGGCGTGGTTCAAGGCGGCGAGGGCGCGCGCCTCGCGCTCGAAGCGAGCAAGGTAGTCCGGATTGCCGGCGAGCCCCGCCGGGAGCACCTTGATGGCGACTTCGCGGCGAAGGCTGGAGTCCCTCGCCCGCCAGACTTCGCCCATCCCGCCGGCGCCCAGCGGCGACAGGATCTCGTATCGCCCGAGCGTTCTCCCCGCGAGGCTCAACGGCCCATTCCGGTCACCGCGCCCTTCGCCGGCGCGAGCCCGATGCGGTCGAGCAGTGCCGCGTAGCGGGGGTCGCTTCTCAGGATGTCGATCTTCGGGTCCGGCTGGACCCACGGCATGCAGTCCGCCCGGGCGTCGGCGGCCTTCGCGAGCCACTCGAACGCGGCGTCCCGGTCGCCCAGTCCCGCGTGGATCGTGGCGATCTCGTACGGGCAGACATAACGCTTCGTGGATCGCTCCGTCAGCTCGCGCACCACTCTCTTCGCCTCGTCTTTCTTCCCCCACGCCGCGTAAACGCCGCCCAGCATCTCGTAGATCGTCGGATTGTCGTCGAGCTTTCGCGCCTTCTGCAGCTCCTCGACGGCCTCCGCGAACCGGCCGGTCTTCTCGTACCCGAGCCCCAGGAACGTATGGGCCACCCAGAAGTTCGGGTCGAGCGCGATCGCCTTTCCGCATTCCTCGATCACCCGGTCGTAGCGCCCGGCGCAGTAGAAGACCCAGGCCGAGTCGGCCAGCACGAGGAGGGAGAGCGGGTCGAGCCGGCGGGCCTTCTCGATCTCGGCGACCGCCTCGCCGGTCCGGTTCATCCCCGCGAGGAAGTTCGCGTAGGCGTCGTGCGCCTCCGCCAGGTTCGGGTTGAGCTCGATGGCCCGCCGCAGGTGCTTCTCCGCCCCGGCCCAGTCGAACTCGTAGAAGAACTTCGCCAGGCCCATCGAGACGTGGGCCTCGGCGAGGTTCTCGTCGAGCTCGAGGGCCTTGCGCGCCGCCTCGACGGACTGGGGCATCACGTCCTTCGGCGCCGCGTAGGTGCTCCGCAGGAAGGCGTAGGAATCGGCGAGGCCGGCGTACGCCGGGGCGAAACCGGGGTCCCGGCCGATGGCCTTCTGGAAGTCCTCGATCGCCGCGTGGAGCGAGGCTTCCGAGAGCTTCGCCTGCTCGAAGCGGCCCTTCAGGTACAGCTCGTGCGCCTCGGGGTCCACGGGGCGGCTCTTCGGCAGGGTGCTCTCGCCGGGCGGGGTCAGCTTCGCCTCGATCTCTTTGGCGATCGCGCCCGCGACCTCGGTCTGCATCGCGAGCACGTCGCGGAGCTGGCGCTGGTAGCTCTCCGCCCAGAGGTGCCGGTCGGTCGGGCCGTGGATCAGCTGTGCCGTGATGCGGACCTGGTCTCCCGAGCGCATCACCGAGCCCTCGATCAAGGCGTCCACGCCGAGCTCCCGCGCGATCTCGGGCATCGCCTTGCGCGCGCCCTTGTAGCCCATGACCGAGGTGCGCGAGATCACCCGCACGCCGCCCAGCCTCGCGAGGTTCGCGATCAACTCCTCCGTCATCCCGTCGGAGAAGTACTCCTGCGACGGGTCCTTCGACAGGTTCTCCAGCGGGAGGACCGCGAGCGACTGGATGGGGCCGCCCGCTTTGGCGGCCGCGGTGCGGGGCGGCCGGCCGCTGACGAGCAGGAAGGCCGCGGCGATCGCGGCGGCGGCGATGGTGACCGCGATCCAGAACGTTTTCCGGAAGCCGGGCCGAAGACGGGCCGCCGGCACGGAAGGGACCCCGGAGCCGGTCGTCGCCTCGGAAAGTGCGAACGCCAGGTCTCTCGCCGACTGGAACCGCAGCTCCGGCTTCTTCTCGAGGCACCGCCGGACAACCCGCTCGAAGGCGGGCGGTACACCGGGGTTCACCTCGAGGACGGGCGGCGGCTCCTCCCGGAGGACCGCGCTCATCGTCTCGGGCGCCGACCGGCCGCGGAAGGCGCGGCGGCCCGTCAGCATCTCGTAGAGGACCGCGCCGAAGGAGAACAGGTCCGAGCGTTCGTCGGCCGGCTGCCCGCAGACCTGCTCGGGAGACATGTAGCCGGCCGTTCCCAGCACGACGCCCGCTTCCGTGATTCCCGTCGCCGTGGGCGCGTCGGTCTCTTCGGCCGCGCCGCGGGCCGGCATGGCTCGGGCGAGGCCGAAGTCGAGGATCTTCGCCCGGCCGTCTTTCGTCACGAAGATGTTCTCGGGTTTCAGGTCCCGGTGGACGATCCCCGATTCGTGCGCGGAGGCGAGTCCCTGCGCGACCTGGATCGCGAGATCGCCCGCCTTGCGCGGCGACAGCGCTCCGCCTTCGATCTCCTCGCGGAGCGTCCGCCCCTCGAGCAGCTCCGTGACCACGTAGGGAACGCCTTCGTGGACCCCGACGTCGTGGACCGTCAGGATGTTGGGATGGTTGAGGGCGGAAGCCGACCGCGCCTCACGGTCGAAACGCTTCAGGCGATCCTCGTCGGAGTGGACTTCAGCGGGCAGCACCTTGACGGCGACCTCGCGTCCAAGCCGCGTGTCTCGCGCCCGGTAAACCTCTCCCATTCCGCCGGCGCCGAGCGGACTGAGGACCTCGTACGGACCGAGCCGCCGCCCGCCGGTCAGGACCATGGAAAGCTCGCCGGCGATTCTAGTCCGGCCCGGTCGAGTTCGCGCGGGGAGGCGGCCGTACGCCCCACGCCGGAAACCCGCCCCGATTCCGGGCGGATCGTCCGCAGCCGGTTGTGCGGAGCGCTCCCGTCTCGTAATCTCTTTGCCCATGACCCGGGGGCGGATGGGGGCGGGCGCTCTGATGCTGTCGCTTCTCGGCTCCTCCAGGGCCGCCGCCCAGGCTCCCCCTCCCCTGCCCCAGAAGCCTGCCGGGTTCCGCGAGGAGGCGAGGGTCGAGCTGGTCGTGGTGGACGCGCACGTCACCGACCGGTTCGGCGATCCGATCCCCGACCTGACCGCGGCGGACTTCCGGGTCCGAGTGGACGACAAGGTCGTGACGCTCGAGTCGGTGGACTGGATTCCCGCGGACCTTCCGGAGATCCCGATCGACGCGACACTTTCGTCAGCGGAGCCCGGCAAGCCCCTCATGCTCGCCCCGCCGGGACGCCTGATCGTTTTCTTCTTCCAGACCGGGTTCGAGCACTCGCGCCTCGTCGGCCTCGTCCGGATGAGCCTCCAGGCCCGGCGGTTCTTGGACGACCTGCTCCCGACCGACCGCGTCGCTGTCGTTTCCTACGACTCGCACCTGAAGCTGCGGCAGGACTTCACCAACGACCACCAGAGGATCCGCGACTCGCTCTACGACGCCATCCGGACCGGCGCGCAGGCCCCGATGGACACGGCGTATTTCCCCTCGATCGCCGAGCACTTCGATTTCGCGGCGGCGAAGGACGCGGCCACTCCGGAGCGCGGGCTCTTCGTCCTGGCCCGGGCGCTCGCCCCGATCCCGGGCGGAAAGACGATGCTCTTCTTCGGCTGGGGCCTGAGCACGGTCGGAGGGATCGTCGGGCCGACGCCGACGGAGCAGCACGACCTCGAGAACGCGTTTCGGGCGCTGGCGGCGGCCCGGACCAACATCTTCACGCTCGACGTCACCGACGCCGACTACCACTCCCTCGAAGTCCACCTCGAGGAGCTCGCGGAAATGACCGGCGGCACCTACCAGAAGACGCATCTCTTCCCGAGCCTCGCGATGGACCGCGTCCGGCGCGCGATCTCCGGCCGCTACGTCCTGACGTTCAAGTCCCCGCCCGGCCCCCGCGGCTACCACTCGATCGAGGTCACCCTCGTCGGCCACAAGGGCGCCGAGGTCAACGCGCGGCGGTATTACGACGACTAGCCGTTACGGCCGGATAATCAAACCGCCGTAGCCACGGATGGAGTCGAACCGAGGTTCGTAGCTGCGGACACGGGCCACGCCGGCGTAGAAGGAGAACGGGCCGAGGATCTCCGGCGGGACGAGCCGTTCGAACCGGGCTTCGACTCCTTCGAGGCGGACCCAGTCGGGTTTGGCCGAGCCGGCGTTCCAGGCGCGCATTCTCTCGGCGTAGACGACGAAGGGGAAGAAGGAAGGGGTCAGCTCGGCGCGGTAGGCCTCGAACCGGTCCCCGAGCTGGACGGCCGAGGGCAGCGCCGGGCTCTCGATCCGGTTGCGGTCCAGGCCCGGAGGAAGAATTGCAGACCCGGCTCCTCCCAGGGCGAACAGGTCGAACGTTGTCGGCGAGCCGCCCGTCGTGCCGTATTTCGCCGCGAAGGAGACGGTCGCGGCGGAGCTGATGCCGGTGACTCGGGCCGATCCGGCGCCCTGCGACCACGACCGCCCGTCCGTCGAGCCGAACGATCCCCACGCCTCGAGGTCGGTCGAGAGACCGTTGTCTCCCTTCGTGTGCCGCCAGAGGAGCCGGCCCCGCAAGGTGCCGAGCGCCCGGTCGAAGTCTTCGCCTCCCGATAGCGGCTCGACGCGCGTCCATCCGCCGCCGCCTTCGAACCGGACGGCTCCCCACGAGAAAGGCCGCCCCCAGGACGCCCAGGCAAATCCGCCCCGCCTCTCTTCGTCCAGCGCCGGGCGTGCCACGAGCCTCTGGCCCCCCGGTCTCTCCAGCGCCGAGAAGATCTGGAGCCTCAGCTCCACCGGGAGCCCGAGCCACGCGCCCGCCAGCGATCCGCCTCGCGGCCCCGCCGCGTTTCCGGCCGCTCCGAGGGCGGACCAGCGCAGCCGCCCGACGAGGTCCGATCCCTCGACCCCCGACTGGTAGGACGCTCCGTCGGGTCCCACCGTGAACCCGGACGAAACCCGGAGAAGATGGGTCTGGCCGACGCGATACGGCTCGGACGGCCCGACCGACGCCGTCGCGAAGGGCGCCGGCGGCGCGGCGGGCGGGGGCGGCAGGACCGCGGAGAGCTCCGAGGGCTCTGGCAGCGGACCGGCCGCGGGAGACGGAAGCGAGAGCCTTCGCAGGTCCACTCCCTTTCCCGTCAGCTCCAGAAAATAGAGGCTCCTCCCATCGGGAGACGGCGCGGGAGAGAACGCGCCTCCCGTCACTCGCGTCAGCACGGCCGGCTCGCTGCCCGCGGCGCCGGAAGCGTCGGCCGAGACGACGTTCCAGATCCCCTGCGCGTCCGCCGCGGCGTAGACCCGTTTCCCGTCGGGGCTCCACGCGGGAGGGCCCACCGGATGCCCGGGCAATCCAATCTCCACCGCGGTCTCTCCGGCGAGGACGACGAGCCTCCAGCGCCCCTCGCGATGAACGACCGCCGCGACGCCGGCGCCCGGCGAGACCCTCGGGTGGGTCCAGACAATCGCCGGATCCGGCGCAAGCGCCCCCGCGACCGGCCGGACCGAGCCGGACGCGAGGTCCACCCGGACGAGCTCGGTCATCCCGTAGCGGCTCCGCACGGCGGCGGCCCACGTCCCGTCCGGAGCGGGGTCCGCTTCCGGAATGTCTTCGCCTCGCGTCACCCGCGTCACCCGGCCGCCCTCGACGTCCCAGAGGTAGAGGTCCCACCGCAGGTCCCCTTCGGCGTCCGGGGATCGGCGGGAGAAGAGAACGCGCCGCCCATCCGGCATCCACCTGGGGTTCGACGCCGAGTAGCCGTTGATTCTCGGGAGCACCCACTTCGGCGAGCGCGGACGGGGAAGGACCTCCTTCTCGGGAGCCTCGTTGATGTCCTCCAGGAGCTTCGCCTCTTTCTTCCGGGCGCGTTCGACGGCGGCCTTTTCCTCCTCCGTCTCTTCGATCTTCCAGACGGCGAGCGTGCTCCTTCCCCGCCGGCGGTCCCTTCGGACAAGGATCTTCGAGCCGTCGGGGCTGACCTGCGGCGACACGGTGCCGCCCTCCAGCCGCTGCCACAGCTCCCCTTCGACGAGGCCCGCGGCAGTCAGCCTCTTCTCCTCCGCAATCGCCGCGGCGGTCAGCTCGGCGCGGAAACGGTCGTAGAGGTCGGCCGGCGAGCGGCCGAAGACCGCGCGAAACGCGGTCTCGAAGTCTCCGCCGCGCCGGGAAGCCAGCCGCTTCCAGAGCCGGACGAGCGAGCCGTCGCCTTCTTTCTGTTCGAGCCACTCGAGGTACGCGGAGCCCACGAGGTACGCCATCGAGCCGCCGAGGAATCCCCCGGTCCCCGACAGCGCGCCGTAGGAAGGGAGCTTGCCCTCGATCGCGAACCGGCGCAGCACCATCGCGCGGTAGCTCGACCTCGGCCGCCCCGATCCGGTCAGCGCTCCCTCGACCACCGTCGCGTATCCCTCGATCACCCACCTCGGCGACTTCAGCACGACCGGGCCAAACGGGAGGCGGAGCAACCTCGGGAGCAGCCCCGGCCGGTTCTGGGGCCGGACGAGGTGGACGATATGCGCCATCTCGTGCGTCACGAGCAGCTCCATCCAACCGGAGTAGTCGCCGATGTCCGACTCCGCCTCCGGGGGGGAGGTCCAGAGCACGATGTAAGGGCGGTCCAGGAAAGGGAAGGCGGCGCCGTTGGCCTCGGCGGCCGGGTCCTCGACCAGGACGTCGATCGGGCGGGTGGGCTTGTAGCCGACGAACTCGGTCACGCGGGCGTGGATGCCCTCGATCGAGGCCGCCGCGAGCGCGGCCCACTTCTCGTACGGGGCTGGAAAGTGGACGCGGAAATGCTCGGTCCGGATCGTTCGCCACGGTTCCGCGGGCGACTGACCGGAAAGCCCGGCGGCCAGGAGCCACAGCGCCGCCGCAGAACCCAAGCGCCTCACGCCGGCGAGGCTATCAAGTAAACTTTCGCCAGCTTCGAGCGGGGGGAAAAATGCGAATCTGGCGGAGGGGCCTCCTGGTCCTTCTCTCCTCGGCCGCCGTGCTGCTCGGCGCCGAGCCGAAGGACTGCCTGAGCATGGACGCGAGGATCGACAACGACGTCAGCAGTCCATCGGGAGTGCGCGTCACGATCACGGGGCGCAACAACTGCTCCGAGGACCTCGACGGCGACCACGCGAGGTTCAAGGTCCAGGCGATCGGGATGAGCGGGTCCGCCATCGCGACGCAGAATGGCAGCTTCGGGGGCACGATCCGGGCGCACGGGCAAGTGGAGACGAAGGTCTTCGTCGCCTGCGATCCCGACCGCGTCCGCTCCGTGCGCGTCGAGCATCGCTAGAAGGGAAGGGGCCCTCCCCCCTCTCGAGGGTCGGGCCCCTGTGCCAGGTCGGTTGGCGAGCTCAGGAACAGGCGCAGGCGATCCGGTTGTCCACCTGGGAGCAGTTCGAGTAAATCGGGCCCGGCGCCGCCGGCGAGCAGGCGCCGGCGTCGTCGGTGGAGTTGCCGTCGGCGGGCGTGACCGTGCCGTTGTTCGTCACGCCTCCGCAGGATGTCAGCAGGTTCGTTCCAGCCGTGTTCCCGGCCGCGGAGACGACCGCTCCGGAGCCGATCGTGATCCTGCCGGAGTAGGAGCGCAGCTCGTTGGTCCCTCCCTGGCTGGGAGAGCCGGAGGCGGAGGAATCCACGACCGGGTTGAACGTCGAGTTGGAGCCGAGCAAGGAGAGCGAGATGTCGGACCCGGACCAGAGGCGGATCCGGGAGCTTCCGTTGTATCGGCCGAAGGACTGGAACGCGCGGTCGGTCCCGGTGATCTTCCCGTTGAGGGACCGGACGTCCACGAGCCCGCCTTGCGCGTCGCTCGTCAGCGTGCCCGCGGCCACCGCGGCGTAGCTGGTGAAGGCGCCCGTGGCGGTGGACCCGTGGCCGTGCACCGTCACGTCGCCGGAAGCCTGGACTTCGACCTTCCCGGGGATCGAGCTGGCCGTCACCCAGGAAAGAAGTCCGGGATAGATGTCGTACTTCGCTCCGCTGACGGTGTAGTCGTTCAACTGGGGCATGGAGGTGTTCCCGTTGATCGTGACCGATCCGTTGAACGCCGCGACGCGGATGTTGGGCTTGGGCGCTCCTGTGACGTGGGCGTGCGCCTGGCCCATCACCAACCCGTTGACGACGATGTCGCCGCCGCAGCACGCCAGCAGGTTGATGTCGCTCCCGCCGGGGTCCACGCCGATCGTCTGGATGAGCGATCCTACCCCGGTCGTGATCCCTCCCTGGCAGGCCTCGACGGTGATCCTGCCCGGCAGGCCCGTCGTCCCGGAATCCGTGTCTGAGACCTTCCCGTTGATCGTGGAGCCGCACCCGGTCTCGATCCGGATCTCCCCGGCGTTCGCGTTGGATGAGGCGACCGCGACCGTCGCCCCGGCGTCGATGACCACGCTGCAGGCCGTCTTGATGGTGATCCCGGGCGCCCGGCCGGAGACCTGCTTCGTCGTGACGGCGGCCGGCGACTGGATGTGGACCCGCCTCGACCCGACGTCGAAGATGGCGACCCACGTGTCCTGCGTGGAGCCGCTCTTGTCGAAGGTGAAGAACGCGCAGAGGTCGGCGTCGCCGGAGCACGTCGGCGTGGCCGTGTTGAAGTCCACGGTTACGTTCTGGTCCACCAGCACCTCCGGCTGGCCGGCGCAAGAGGAGCACCCCGTCAACGGAGGAGGCGTGTTCGTGGGCGTCGCGGTCGGGGTCGCCGTCCTCGTGTTCGTCGGGGTCCGGGTAGGAGTCCTCGTCGGCGTGATGGTCGGAGTCCGCGTGTTGGTTCGCGTGGGCGTGATCGTGGGCGTATTGGTCGGCGTCGGCGTGTTGGTGGGTGTCCGGGTGTTCGTCGCCGTCGGCGTGCAGGTCGGCGGCGCGGTGCACTTGACGTCTGCGTGCGAGGACGCGATGACGGAGTCCACCACGTTGGCGCCCGTGAGGGTGTCGTTCAAGAACACGTGGAGCGCGTTGACAGTGATGTCCCCGGCGCCCGCGCTCGTCTGCTCGTTGATGACGACCGTTCCGGTCGCGAGCTGGACCGTCTGGTTCGGCGAGCCGGTCACGGTGATCGGAGTCCCGTTGATGACGAGGTCCGTCACGATCGAGCCGCCGCTCGCCGCGCCGGTCGCGCCGGTGCAGGCGGCCGTCGCGGTGGAGGACAAAACCGTCGCCGTGACGGTGTTCCCGAGCGAGCCTAGGGAGAGGTTCGCCACGGAGGCGCTCGTCTGGCTCTGCGAGCCCGAGGCGTCCACCGAGGAGTTCAGCAGCTGCGCGCCCAGGTTCAGGACGCTGGTGGCCACGTTGGCCGTGAGCAGGGTCTCCTGGTCGCTCCCCCCGCTCTCCGGAAGCGGGCCGGTGTCGGAGATCGTCGTCGTGACTCCCTGCGCCGAGGCCCGGACCGCGGTCCCCTGCCCGCTGTAGCGGACCGGCGACGTGACCGTGTTGCAGTTGATGTCCGCGTGCGAGGAGGAGACGACGACGTCCGCGATGTTGGTCACGATCAGGTGCAGGGCGTTGACCGTGATCGCGCCCTTGCTTCCCGAAAGCGACTTGATCTGCTCGTTGAGGATCAGGGAGCCCAGGCCGAGCGGCAGCGCGATCGTCTGGTTCGGGGTCCCGGACACGACGACGGGAGTCCCGTTCAGGTTCAGGTCGAGGATCACCGAGCTGCCCGAGGCCGACGAGGTGCTCCCCGCGCAGCGGGCCTCGGCGTGCGAGGACAGCACGTTCGCGGTCACCGTGATCCCCGCCACGGAGAGGCCGAGGTTCTCGATGGAGGCGTCGGACTGGCTCTGGGTGCCCGACCCGGAGGTCGAGGCGGCCAGGGTGTCGGCGGTCACGAGGCCGGGGACGTTGGCGGCCGCCAGCGCCGCGTTCAGGCTCCCTCCGGAGGCCGGCAGGAAGCCGGTGTCCGTGATGACGGTGTGCACGCCGTCCACCTTCGACTGGAAGACCGTCGCGCGGCCGCTGTAGGAGATCGGCTTCGGGCAGGAGCTCGAAAGGTTGCAGCCGATGTCGGAATGCGAGGAGGCCACGGCGACGTCCACGACTCCGGTCGCCGAGGTCGCCGTGACGTGGAGCGCGTTGACGGTGATCGAGGCGGAGTCTCCGTCGTTGGAAGTGATCTGCTCGTTGATCACGATCTGTCCCGCGCCCAGGGGCAACGCGACCGTCTGGTTGGGCGTCCCGCTGACGTTGATCGAATTGCCGTTGAGAGCGAGGTTGAGGACGACCGAGTCGCCCGAGAGCTGCGGGCCGGACCCCGTGCAGAGCGCCGACGCGTTGGAGGTCAGAAGCTCGGCCGTCAGCGTGTTCCCGGCCACGGCGAGGCTCAGGCTCGCTACGGAGGCCTGCGACTGGCTCTCGTTACCGGAGCCCGAGGCCGATGTGTTCAGGGCGCCCGCGGTCAGGATCCCGGGGAGGGCCGCGGACAGGGCCGACGCCGTCTTGGTTCCGCCGCTGGAAGGGATCGGGCCGGTGTCGGCGAAGGTCGTCTCGACTCCGGCGACCGACGCCCGGATGGCCAGCGCGCGGCCGCTGAACGTGATCGGCGAGGAAGCCTCGCCGGCCGTCGCCTGGCGGAAGAGGCCGAGGACGAGAACCAGGAGTGCCGAAAGCGCGAGAGCCGGGAGAACCTTTCGCATGGCGCCCTCCTTTGACTGCCGCCGGAGGCTCTCCGGCGAACAGCATCAACTTAGAAGCGAGAGCGCGGAATGGGAATCGGGCGCGATCCTCAAATTCTCGTCGGACGAACGCGAGCTTTTTGTAGGAATTCCGGAAGGGGGTGTCGGACGGCGTCCTACGCCGAAAGTCTCAGTCCACCAGGCCTTGCCCGATCGCGTAGCGGATCAGCTCGGCCGTGTTCTGCAGGTGGAGCTTGCGGAGCACCCGCGAGCGCACCGTGCTGATCGTCTTGACGGAGAGCCCGAGATCCTCCGCCACGCCGGAGACGGTCCTGCCGGAAGCGAGGCGGCGGAGAACGTCGTACTCGCGGTCCGACAGCAGTTCCGCCAGCGGGCGCGCGGGCTCGAGCGTCAGGCCCAGCGCGAGCTTCTCGGCGAGGCTCTCGCTGATGTAGTGCCCGCCCGAGACGACCTTCCGGACGGCCCCGACGAGCTGCTCGCAGGCCGCGTCCTTGTTCAGGTACCCGGACGCTCCGCTGCGGAGGGCCTGGAGCGCGAGATCGTCCTCAGGGTGAACGCTCAGAACGAGGACAGGCAGCTCCGGCCGCTCCTTACGAAGCCTGCCGAGCGTCTCGAGTCCGCCGTTGCCGGGCATGAACACGTCGAGGATCACGACGTCGAAGTTCTCGTCGAGCGCCAGCCGGAGTGCCTCCTCGGAGTTCGCCGCCTCCGCGCCGACCTCCATGTCGTGTTCGCGCGAAAGGATCGTCTTCAGTCCTTCCCGGACGATCGCGTGGTCGTCGGCGATCAGGATGCGCATCTCGACGGTCTCCCGCCGGCGGGGCGCGGGTCGGGCGATCCGGCTTGCCGGAGATCGCGGAACGCGTGGCCGCCTGCGCCTCGGCCGGCAAAGGCGGCGAAACCCGCTCTGGACATGCGACAAATGGGTCTGCGAATGGATACGCCGTTTCCGGACGAATGTCCATTAGACCTTGGTCGAACGGACAGTGTGCCGGAAACTGTGTCAGGAACC
>DATFQY010000064.1:0-6369 GCA_035263845.1 Thermoanaerobaculia bacterium
TTCATCCTGGGCATCGCGGTGCTCTGCGCGCTCGGCTTCGTGATCCTGCTCGGCACCTCGGCCCCGCTCGTGACGCGGCTGACCGGCACGCCCTCGCAGGTCCAGACGCCCTTCTACACGCGCACGACGATCCCGGGAGCGTTCCTGCTGGCGATCCTCGCGGGGCTCGTCCCGTTCGTCTCCTGGAAGGGTGAGCCCTTGAGCAAGCTCGCTTCCAATTCCCTGCGCTCGGCCGTCGTGGGCGCGGTCGGAATCGCCGTGGCCCTCGCCGTCGGAGCCCGGGAGCCGGTGAGCCTCGCGATCCTCTTCCTGGCACTCTTCCTGGCCGACATGAACCTGCGGGCGGTGCTGCGCAAGGCGAAGAACGGCAAGTTCGGAGGCGCGGGAGGCTATCTCGCCCACGTCGGATTGGGAATCATGCTCGCCGGCATCGTGCTGTCGGGCGAGTACGCGGTTTCCAAGCGCTTGACCCTCCCCGTCAACCGGCCGGTCGAGGTTTCCGGATCGAAGCTGACGTTCCTGCGGGTGATCCCGGGCTCGGCCACACGCAAGCAGGCGATGGAGGTCCGCGTCGAGACCCCGAACAAGAAGACCTACTACGCGTACCCCAAGATGTACGTGAATTCGAAGACCAACCAGCTGATGGCCAACCCGGCGATCCGCAACTCGGCGCTCTTCGACTTCTACATCGCTCCTCAGTCCTACGACCCGGGGCAGGCCGAGCAGGTCGGCCGGGACGTCAAGCTCCAGAAGGGGACGACCACCAACATCGACGGCACCGGGTTCACCTTCCGCGAGTTCAACGCCGACGTCGCGGGAATGACGGAGGGAACCAAGACGGTCAGCGTCAAGACCAACGTCACCGTGACGCCGCCCGACGGCAGCCAGCACGACGCGACGCTGAACTTCGTCTATCACTTGGACGGCAGCGGCTCCGAGGCCGACGACGTGGACGTGCCGGGAGTGCCGGGCGGGAAGATGCGCGTGATGGCCGTCTCCCCCAAGGACGAGGCGGTCGTCCTCAGGATGGTCGGCGTCTCGAAGGACAAGTCCTCCGAGTACCAGGCCGCGACGACCGAGTCGCTCTCGGTGGACGTCACCCGCAAGCCGATGATCGCGTTCGTGTGGGGCGGCTTCTACGTGATGATGGCCGGCGGCGTCCTCGCCTTCGCGAAGCGGGCAAGGGAAGCGCGACACGCGATGCTCGCCGCCGAAGCCGAGCCCTCCGCGCCTCCGCGCGAATCTGTCCCCGCGACCGGGCCGGCGGTGCCGGTTCACACGCGCTCCCGGGTGTAGTCGCCCGGGGACACCCCCGTTCTCCGGGGAAATCCTCGAGGGTCTTTTCGCGTTATCCAGGGTGTGAGGTGACGCCGTGAAAAGAGCCCGCTCGCTCCCGGTCCTTCTTTCGGTCGCGGGACTTCTGGCGGCGGGCTCTGTGAGCGCGCAGTTCGTTCACCTGTCGCGGTGCCGCGCCGCCGTTCCCTGCTCGTTCGCGTTCGGCCTGCAGTACGCCCCCGATCCCCTGATCGCCGGCCCCTACGCGCAGGCGCCCTCGACGGCGGTCTCGGGGCGAGTCGAGTTGACCACCCCGATCAAGTTGGAGCTGGACAGGCCGATCGATCAGAAAGCGATCGACGAGGCCGTTCGCAAGTCCCTCGAGCTCCACCCCCCCGGCAATCCCGCGCCGGCGCTGCCGGCTTCCGCCGTTGCGCCGCCCGCGATTCTCGAACCGAAGCCCGCTCCCGAGAAGGACTGATCAAAGCTCGACGGAAAGACCATCCCGCGCGGCGGTGACGGCGCAGCCGGGCGCCTTTTCCTCGGCCAGCGCGGAGAGCCCCTCCCCGAGCGAGGCTTCCCCCATCTCGATCGGCCCCTTTCCGAAGTGCGAAAAGATCGCGCGGCCGACTCCGTGCTTGCCGAGCCAGCCGAGCTGCGCGCGGACCGTGGTGTGGCCGATCAACACGCCGCTCTGGTGCCGCCGCACGAGCGAGCCCTTGAGCGTCGACCCGTCGCCGACGTAGAGCTCTGCCCCCGGGAGGGCCGTCTCGGGGTCGTCGAAGGCGACGACGTCGCCCGAGTAGACGATCGTCCGCCGGCCGGCCTGGATGCGGGCGGCGACGCAGGGGCACCGCACCGAGTGGACCACCGGGAACGCGGTGATGCGGAAGGGGCCGGCCTTCGCCGGGCGGCCCGGCTCGAGAACGACGCGCCGGGCGAGCGGAAAGTCCTTCGTGATCTCGTGCGTGATCGCGGAGGCGTGCACCGGGACCTTCGCGCCCTCCTTCAATCCCCACGAGTGGTCCGGGTGCGCGTGCGAGACGAAGACCGCGTCCGGGGCGATGTTTTCGAGCATCCCCCGCCGGTTCTGCCCGAAGTCGCAGAGCAGGCGGAAGCCCTTCTCCTCGATCGTGAAGGCGGAGTGGCCGGTGTGGTCGGGCGAGCTCTCCTCGACGTATCCCTTGGTCCCGTAGAAGGTCAGGAGCACGCGCCGCTCAGAGGCCGAGCGCCCTTACCAGCCGCTCCGCCGCCGGGGACTTGCGCAGGAGCCTTCCGCCCCACGCCCTCCCCCTCCGGATCGCCCGGCGCGAGAGCACCGCGAAGCGCTCCCGGGCGCGGGCCTTCGCGAGCGCTTCGCCGAGCTCACGGTAGAAGTCCTCGTCGGCGCGGAAGTACATGTTCTTCAGCCAGCAGAGCCCGTCCTTGACGCACTGCGGCCGGATGACCCGGTAGCGCCGCCGGTCGAAGACGGCCCGGTCGCCTTCGAGGAGGACCTCCCGCATCTCGCGTCGCATCCGCGTGAACTGCGGTCCGTTCCAGTGGTCGAGGAAGCGTCCCTTCGTGGCGTCTCCCAGCGGCTCGTAATCCTTGTTCATCAGCAGGCAGCACGGATAGAGGTCGCCGTTTCCGCGGATCGTCGCCGTGTACCAGCCGAAGAAGCAGTGGCCGTTCTGCTTCCGGAACGAGGGCGCGACCGGAAAGAGCGGCGAGGCCTTCGGATACTCGAGCTGCCGCTGGATCTCCTCGGCCATGGCGTTCCAGCTCGCGAACGGCAGGTCCATCTGGATGCGCCGCGCCTCCCGGTCTCTTCCGAGCACCTCGTGGAGGAATGGCCGGACCTTCTCGGCGGTCTCGACGTCGTCGGCAAGCAGGTTGCGATGGTCCACCTGGGGCGTCGGGACGAAGAGGACGAGGCCGATCGAGATCCGGTCGGAGTCGAGCGACCGGCCGAGCTCGTACATCTCGGGCAGCCTCTCGTAGTTGCCTCGGTCGAGGAGGAACTGGACCACGACCTCGGGACGCCTCTTCTCGCCGCGCGAGGAGACGAGGTGCCGGACGTTGGCCAGGACCTGGTGGAAGATCTTCGGCGGCACCTGCATCATGCGGTGGTAATCCGCCTCGTCCACCGCGTTCAGGGAGATCACCACCTCGCGCGCCTCGTTCTCGACCAGCCGTCGAGCGACCTCGGCGTTGAGCAGGGCTCCGTTGGTCGTCAGGTTGTCCACCACGACGCCCCGCGCGTGCAGGTGGTCGAGGAACTCGAGGACATTGCGGTGGAAGAGCGGATCGCCGCCGCCGGAGATCCGGACCGACTTCAACCCAGCCGCCGCCATCTCATCCACGAGGGAGCGCAGGTGCTCGATCGAGATCTGTTCCTTCGTCCGGACGTCCTGCTGGTTGCAGAAGTAGCAGGCGACGTTGCAGCGGTCGGTTAAGTCGATCTCGGCGTGGACGGGTCCCTTCGTAGCCTTTCCCGAGACGATCGCCTCGATGATCTCCCGCTTCCTCTCCCGGGAGACCTCCGCCCACCCATGAGACCCCGGCACGCCTCCATCTTATCGGCGGCTTCGGGCCGTTGGGGAGGGGCTTGCCCCTCCCGCCCGGCGGGGCCCGATCGAAGGAGGAATAGCGCGGCTTGGTCGCGAAGATCCTTCGCTGCGCTGGCGCGCTCGCTCAGGATGACAAAGGGGGGCTGGCGCCTCCCTTTGTCAGATCTCGCGAAGGGCGTTGATGATCTTGAGGCGGGCGGCGCGGGCGGCGGGGAAGAAGCCGCCGAGGAGGCCCATGGCCAGGGAGAAGACGAGGCCTCCGACGATCAGGGGCGGCGTCATCCGGAAGTTGAACAGTACCTCCGAGAAGGTGCGGAAGTTCATCGTTCCCGTCGGCTTGGTCAGGAACGTCGAGAAGACGAGCTGAGTGAAGACGACCCCGAGGAGTCCCCCGGCCAGGCAAAGCATCAGCGACTCCAGGACGAAGGACAGGAGGATCGAGCGCCGCGAGAACCCGATCGCGCGCAGTGTCCCGATCTCGCGGGTGCGCGCCGAGACTTGCGCGTACATCGTGTTCATCGCCCCGAAGGACGCCCCGATGGCCGTGAAGAGGCCCACGATGAACGCCAGCGCCTTGATCGGGTCGCCCGTGATCATCTGCTCGTCGTAGTACTTCCGCTCGGTCTTGCCCTCGAGCTTGAGACGCTGGTCGCCCTTGATCGCCTCGATGAAGCGGGCCGCGGCCTCCGAGTCCGGAAGGCGGACGAAAACCGAGGAGTAGATGTTGCGCTTGGTCTGCTGCTGGAGGTCCGAGGCGTCGGTCCAGATCTCGGACTCGTAGGCGCTGCCGGAGGCGTCGAAGAGCCCTACGATGACCCAGCGGAAGCTGCCGGTCTTCAACGTATCGCCGACCTTCATGTCGTTGTAGCGCTTCGAGAGGTTTCGCGACACGATGGCCTCGTTGGTGGCCGCGGTGAAGAGACGGCCCTCCACGACCTTGACCTCCGGCCGGCAGGCGAGCCCTATCGGGGACATGCCCCGGACCTGCACGTTGGAGAACGTCTTGCCGTCGGAGCGCGCGACGTTGATGAGGCTGATCAGCTCGGCGGACACGTAGGGCTTTCCCGAAGCGTCCCGCTCGGGTCCGGGCATGGACTGAATCTGTTCCGCCTGGTCGCGGGTGATGACGCTCTGCATCTCGGCCTGGGACCCCACTCGCATCGCCAGGACGTTGCGGGTCGACGCCGTCACCGATAGGGTCCGCGTCACTCCCTGAACGAGCGCCAGAACGCAGAGGAATACCGCGACGACGAGCCCGATCACGAACGCCGTCATCCCCGTCGAGGTCTTGCGCGCGACGAGGTTGCGCAGGTTGTACTTGAGAGGGATCGCCATGGTCAGACCACCTGCCGCAGGCCGTCCACGATTTTCAGGCGCGATGACCGGATCGCCGGAACGAAGCCCGCGAGGATTCCGATGCCCACCGAAACGACGAACGCCATCACCAGGGTCTGCGGGGAGACCCGGAAGTTGACGAGCCAGGCCGAGATCGACGTCTTGTTGCCCGCCGCGACGAGCGCGGGGACAAAAAGGAACTTCGCTAGGAGGACGCCCACGAGGCCCCCGAGCAGCGACATCAGGACCGCCTCCGACAGGGTGAAGCCCAGAATGTGGCCCTGTCCGAATCCCAGCGTGCGCATGACCGCCATCTCCGTCACCCGCTCGCGAGCGGACATGGCGATGGTGTTGGCGACGATCAGCGTGACGGCGAAGAGGATGATGAGCGAGATGCCGTTGATCAGGAGCTTGACGTTGCCCATCATCTCCATGAACTGGAGCTGGAACTGCTTCTCGGTCAGCGTCTTGGTCGGGGCGTCGCTGTTCTCGAACATCTTGTCGATGGCCGCGGCCACGCGCGGCACGTTCTCGCCGCTGTCGACCTTGAGGTAGTAGAGACCGGTGTATTTGTTGGCCCCGAACCAGCTCGACTGGTTCAGGTACTCGTTGTGAAAAAAGATGTTTCCCTCGTCACCGGCGGAGTAGGGCCCGATGTAGACGAGGTCGGGGTTCAGCGGGATATAGGTGCCCTTCAGGATGATGTGGTCGCCCTTCTTCCAGCCGAACTTCTTCGCAATCGACTCGCCGGCGACGAACCCGTTGCGCGTCGCCTTCCACTCGGCGTTGACCGCCGGGTCGATCTTCGCGTCATCGAAGATCTTGTCGAAGAAGATGTCCGGATCGGCGGTGAGCTGTCCGATCCAGTTCTCGGGTCGGTCGTCCTTGTAGACGCCGCCGAACCAGGTCTCCGGCGTCACGGCGACGACGCCCGGCACCTGCTCGATCCGTTGGCGCTGGGCGAGCGTGAGGAAGTTGCCGAGGCCCGTCGCGTGCTGGACGACGAGGCGGTTGGAGCCCTTTCCCCCGGAGGGATCGGCCTGCATCGCCTGCAGCAGCGACATCAAAATCACGATGAGAACCAGCACGAGGACGATGGAGCTCGCCGTCAGCGTCGTGCGAAGCTTCTTCCGAAAGACGTTTTTCCAGATCAGGCGAAAATATTTCATACGGACCTCATCGAGTCCCTGCGTTCGTCGGCGTGCAG
>DATFQY010000065.1:0-27630 GCA_035263845.1 Thermoanaerobaculia bacterium
CTCTCGCGGGAAGGGACCTGCTCGCGGTGATGCCGACGGGATCCGGGAAGTCCCTCGGCTATCAGCTTCCGGCGATGCTGCTCGACGGGCCGACGCTCGTCGTGTCGCCGCTCATCGCGCTCATGAAGGACCAGGTGGACGAGCTGTCCCGCCGGGGCATCGCCGCCGCGGCGCTTCACTCGCTCGCCTCGCCCGCCGAGCGCCGGGAGATCGAGACGGCACTGCGGGCCGGCACCCTACGGCTCCTCTACGTGGCGCCGGAACGGTTCGCGTCGGCCGCCTTCGCGCGCCTGCTCGCGGACGTGCCCCTCGCGCGCTTCGCCGTCGACGAGGCGCACTGCGTCTCGGAGTGGGGCCACGACTTCCGGCCGGACTACCGGCGGCTGGACGAAGCGGCCCGGCGGTGCCGGCGGGCCGACGGCGCTCCCGGCCGCCCTCCGGTCATCGCCTTCACCGCCACGGCGACTCCCGAGGTGCGCGAGGACATCGTGACGCTGCTCGGCCTCTCCACGCCGGACGTCTTCGTGGCGGGTTTCGACCGCCCGAACCTCTTCTTCGACATCCGGCACGTCTCCGGGGAGCTGGAGAAGCGCGCCCTCCTGCCGGAGCTCGTCGCAGGGAAGCGCGCGCTCGTTTACGCCGCGACCCGGAAGTCCACGGAGCGGGCGGCCGAGTCCCTTCGAGCCGCCGGGATCGACGCCTGCGCGTACCACGCCGGCCTCGAGGAGCACCAGCGGACCCGGGTTCAGAACGGCTTCGCGGCGGGAAGGCTTTCGGTCGTCTGCGCGACCAACGCGTTCGGAATGGGGATCGACCGGCCGGACGTGGAGGCCGTGGTCCACTTCGAGATCCCGGGGTCGCTCGAGGCCTATTACCAGGAGATCGGCCGGGGCGGACGCGACGGCCGGTCCGCGACGGTCACGCTCCTCTGGAACTACGTGGACGTCCGGACGCAGGAGTTCTTCATCGAGAGGGACGACGCCGAGGCGGACCCGGCTCGGCCGGGGGCGCCGCTCGATCCCGACCAGCGCGAGAGGAAGCGCGAGCTCGACCGCCGGAAACTCAAGCGAATGATCGCCTACGCCGATTCGACGGCCTGCCTGCGGTCCGTGCTGCTCGGCTACTTCGGCGAGCCGGACGCGCCGGAACGCTGCGGCCACTGCGGCAACTGCGCGAGGCGCCGGCGCCTGGACGCCGACGAGCTGCTCCTGCTTCGGAAGATCCTCTCCGGCGTCGCGCGCGCGGGCGAGCGCTTCGGAAAGCGAAAGATCGTGGCGATGCTGCGGGGCGACACCGAAGATCTCCCCGAGCCGCTCAAGCTGCTTTCGACGACCGGCCTTCTCGCGCAGGAAGACGCGAAGAAGATCGGCCGCTGGATCGACGCCGCGGTGGGAGCCGGTTTCCTGGCCGCCTCGAACGACGTCTACCGCACTCTCTCCCTGACCCGCCCGGGCCGCGACGTCATGACCGGACGCAGTCCCGCCGCGGAGCTGACGCTGCCGGAGCCTCCCCGCGGCCGGGTGCCCCGCGAGCGCAAGCCGCGCGTCCCGACGCTCGACGCCCTCTCCACCCTGGGCGAGAGCGGCGGCACGGACTGGGTCCTCTTCGAAACGCTGAAGAGCTGGCGAAAGCGCGAGGCTGCCGAGCGGTCCGTGCCCGCCTACGTCGTCTTCCACGACCGGACGCTCGCCGCGATCGCCGCCCTGCGGCCCCGCTCGCTCGAGGCGCTCGGCCAGGTCCCCGGCGTGGGCCCGGCCAAGCTCGCGGCCTACGGTCCGTCGATCCTGGAACTGATCCCGCCGGGATAGAGTCGCACCCGATTTCGGAGGTGCGATTTGGTCAAACGCCTTTCGCTCGCTCTCGCGCTGGCCGCGGTCGGAGTCTTCGCCGGTTTCGCCGGGGCCGCCGAACCTGCCGGCTCCGCGTTCACTCTCGAACAGGTCCTCTCCGCGCCGTTCCCTTCGGACCTGACGGCGGCGCCCGCGGGAGGAGCGGTCGCCTGGGTCTTCAACGACCGCGGCGTCCGCAACGTCTGGATCGCCGAGCCGCCCGACTACAAGGGGCGGAAGCTGACCGCGTACACCGAGGATGACGGCCAGGAGATCACGGACCTCTCCTTCACCCCAGACGCCTCGAGGATCGTCTACGTCCGCGGAGGCGGGGCGAACCGGCGGGGCGAGATCCCGAACCCAACCTCCCGAACGGACGGGGCAGAGCAGGCGGTTTTCGTCGTCTCCGTCAAGGAGGGCGCGCCGAAGCGTCTGTCGCCCGGCCGCGGTCCCTCCATCTCCCCGAAGGGCGACCGGGTCGCCTGGGTCGCCCGTGTCGGTGACAAGGACCAGATTTCCACGGCCGCGCTCGAGGGAGACGCCGCCCAGGCGCAGCTCTTCAAGGCGCGGGGCGACGAGGGGTCGCTCCAGTGGTCGCCGGACGGATCGAAGCTCGCCTTCGTCAGCCGGAGAGGCGACCATGGCTTCCTCGGCGTCTACGACTTCGGCGCGAAGACGGTGACCTGGCTCGAAGCGAGCGTGGACCGCGACTCGAACCCGGTCTGGTCGCCGGACGGGAAGCGCCTCGCCTTCCTGCGTTTCCCGGCCAACAAGGAGATCCAGTCCTTCCGGCCGCACCGCGAGGGAGAGCCGTGGTCCATCCGGGTCGCGGACGCCGCGACCGGGAAGGGCCGCGAGATCTTCCGCGCGGACAAGGGGCGGGGAAGCGTCTTTCGAAACGTCGTCTCCGGAAACCAGCTCTTCTGGGCCGACGGCGACCGCATCGTCTTCCCGTGGGAGAAGGACGGCTGGACCCACCTCTACTCGGTCCCGCCGGACGGCGGCGCGGCCGCGATCCTGACGCCGGGAGACTTCGAGGTCGAGTACGCGTCGCTGTCGAAGGACCGCAAGCGGATCCTCTTCAACTCCAACCAGGACGACATCGACCGACGGCACGTCTGGAGCGTCTCTCCCTCGGGAGGAAAGCCCGTTGCCCTCACGTCGGGCAAGGGAATCGAGTGGGAGCCGGTCTCGACCAGCGACGGCGGCAGCGTCGCGTACCTGCGCTCCGACGCCCGGAGGCCCGGGCGGCCGGCGATCCAGGCCTACCAGGCCGGCGCCGCCGCGCGGGACCTCGCGCCGTCGGCGATCCCGCAGGATTTTCCCGAGCGGTCGCTCGTGGTCCCCGAGCAGGTGATCTTCCCGTCGGCCGACGGGATGAAGATCCACGGGCAGCTTTTCCTGCCGGCGGGCTCGAAAACGGAGAAGCGGCCGGCGGTCATCTTCTTCCACGGCGGCTCGCGCCGGCAGATGCTGCTCGGCTGGCACTACAACTACTACTACCGGAACTCCTACGCGTTCAACCAGTACCTCGCCAGCCGCGGCTACGTCGTGCTGTCGGTCAACTACCGGAGCGGCATCGGTTACGGCATGGAGTTTCGCGAGGCGCTGGACTACGGAGCGGTCGGCGCGTCGGAATTCAACGACGTCCTCGGCGCCGGCCTGTACCTGAAGGGCCGCGCGGACGTGATCCCGGACCGGATCGGGTTGTGGGGCGGCTCCTACGGCGGCTACCTGACCGCGATGGGCCTGGCCCGCGCGTCGGACCTCTTCGCCGCCGGCGTGGATTACCACGGCGTCCACGACTGGAACGACGTCATCACCAACTTCGAGCCCGCGTACGATCCGGCCAAGAGGCAGGAGGCGGCGCGACTGGCCTTCGATTCCTCCCCGATGGCGTCGGTCAAAACGTGGCGGTCGCCGGTTCTCCTGATCCACGGCGACGACGACCGCAACGTCCCCTTCGGCCAGAGCGTGGACCTCGCGCAGGCGCTTCGCCAGCGAGGAGTCGAGTTCGAGGAGCTCATCTTCCCAGACGAGATCCACGACTTCCTCGTCCACGCGCACTGGCTGGCGTCGTACCACGCCGCGGCGGACTTCCTGGACCGGCACCTGCGCGGGGCGAAGCGATGAACAGGAAGTGAAGGGCCACGTCGTCTATTCGAGTGGGAAAGGGCGCATCTGCCCGAAATGCGGATGGCCGGCGGACGACTGCCATTGCGCCGGCGAAATCGCGGAACCGCGTGCGCCGGTGCCGGCGAAGCTCACGGCGAAGCTGAGGGTCGAGAACGCGGGGCCGGGCAAGAAGGTCACGGTCATCGACGGGCTGCCCAGGAACTCCGAGTTCCTCGCCGCGCTGGCAAAGGAATTGAAGAAGTCCTGCGGAACCGGGGGAAAGGCCGGGGACGGCTCCGTCGAGCTCCAGGGAGACCAGCGCGAGCGCCTTCAGGACCTTCTGACCCGGAAGGGCTGGACCGTGAAAGGGGGAATCCCGTGACGACCCGCGTCTACCTCGTTCGCCACGGTGCGACGGTCCTGACCGCCGAGGACGCCTTCGCCGGCGAAACGAACGTCGAGTTGTCGGAGGAGGGCCGCGCTCAGGCGCGGAGCCTCGCCGCGCGCCTGGCCGGGGAGCCGATCGCCGCCTTCTACGCCTCGCCGATGAGCCGGACGCTCGAAACCGCGAGGATCCTGGCGGAGCCGCACCGGATGGAGGTCCAGCCCAGGGACGGACTGCGCGAGATCTCCCACGGCCACTGGGAGGGACGCAAGCGCGCCGAAGTCGAGAAGCTCTTCCCCGAGGAGTACGCGCGGTATGAGAGCGACCCCTTCTCGTCGGCCCCGGCAGGCGGAGAAAGCGGCCTGGCCGTCACTGCCCGGGCCCTCCCGGCGCTCCTCGAGATCGTCGAGGAGAACCGGAACCGCCACGCCCTCCTCGTCTCCCACAAGGCGACGATCCGTCTCCTGATCAGCAACCTCCTCGGCTTCGACCCGCGCTCCTACCGGGACCGCCTCGACCAGAGCCCCGCGTCCCTCAACATCCTGGACTTCAAGGACCCGACCCGCGCCCGCCTGACCCTCTTCAACGACACCTCCCACTACTCCCCGAGCGGCTCCGCCACCCCCGAAATCCCCGCCGCCCGCCTCTCGAAGTGGTGGAGCCCCGGCTAACGCTTGGGGTCAGGTCTATGTTATACATTATGCGGAAACGTCGTTCCGCCGCGCCCGCTTGTGTTCCGCCACATAGTGTATGATGTAGACCTGACCCCAAGACACTCCCCGGGGCCCTACCTCGCCAGGAGAAGGAGGGCGGACGGCAGGGCCAGGCCGGCGAGGAGGAGGCCGGTGACCAGCGCGGGACGGCGAGAGAGCCGGTAGGCCATCACGATCCCGAGGATCGTCGTCAGGATCAGGCCGGCGCTGGCGCCGAGCGAGAACCATCTCATCGCGGCGGCTTCGGGCTTGCGCCTCGAGACGCCCGGCAGGACCTGGTCCTTGTGGATGTCGGTGAAGAGCGTGATCGCATTCGCCGGCTTGTAGCTGCCGTCCTTCTTCGCGTCGTTGAAGCGGAAGACCTGCCACGCCCCGCTGACCGCGAAGACGATTAGGAGCGGCCCGAACAGACTTCCCAGGTAGAGGTGCAGGAGTCGCAGCTTTCTCATGACGCGGATCTTAGCGGTTGCCGCTCCACGCCGGATCTGACACGATCCTCCGAATGCCTTTTTCCGGTTTCGGTTTGCATCCCGACCTGATGCGCGGTGTCCGGGACATGGGGTTCGCCCGGCCGACGCCGATCCAGAAAGACACGATCCCTCCCGCGATGGAAGGCCGCGACGTGCTCGCGTGCGCGATGACCGGCAGCGGCAAGACCGCGGCGTTCCTTCTCCCGATCCTGCACCGGCTGATGGGAAAGAAGCCCGGGGTGACCCGGGCGCTCGTCGTGACGCCGACGCGGGAGCTCGCCGCGCAGATCGACCAGCACGCCAACGACCTCGCCGCCCACACGCGCTTGCGCGCCGCCTCGATCTTCGGCGGGGTCGGCATGGTCCCGCAGGAGCACGCCTTCCGGACCGGCGTGGACATCCTGGTCGCGACGCCGGGCCGCCTGCTCGACCACTTCCGGTTCCCGTACGCGAAGCTCGAAGGGCTGGAGATCCTGGTGATCGACGAGGCCGACCGGATGCTCGACATGGGATTCCTGCCCGACATCCGGAGGATCCTCCGGCACCTCCCCGCCCGCCGCCAGACTCTCTTCTTCTCCGCGACGATGCCGCCGCCGATCCTGGAGCTGACGCGAGAGATGTTGAAGCACCCGTTCACCGCCAACCTCGAGCGGGCCGCCGCGCCGGCAGTTGGGATCACCCAGGCCGTCTACCCCGTGGCCCAGAACCTGAAGGCGCCGCTGCTCCTTGAGCTTCTACGGCGCGGAGACATCAAGAACGTCCTGGTCTTCACGCGGACCAAGCACCGGGCCAACCGCCTGGCCGAGACGCTGTCGAGACGGGGCGTCGCCTGCGAGCGAATCCACGGCAACCGCTCCCAGGCGCAGCGGACGGCGGCGCTCGCCGGGTTCAAGTCGGGTCGGTTCCGGGTCCTCGTCGCGACCGACATCGCCGCGCGCGGGATCGACGTCGAGGCGCTCTCGCACGTCGTCAACTTCGACGTGCCCAACGTCCCGGAGGACTACATCCACCGCGTCGGGCGGACCGCCCGGGCGGAGATGACGGGCGACGCCTTCACGTTCGTGTCGCCTGAGGAGGAGGGGGACCTGCGCGCCATCGAGAAGGCGATCGGAAAACGCCTCCCGAGGGTGATCGTGCCGGACTTCGACTACCGGGCCGCGCCGGCGGACAAGCTCGAGGTCCCGATCGCCGAACGGATTGCCGCGATCCGCGCCCGCAAGGCGCAGGAGCGGGCCCGGGCCAAGGAGAAGGCCACGCGGCGCGAAGCCCGGAAGGCGAAGGCCACCGCGCCGGAGCCGGCCAGGGCGCACCCGCCGGCGTTCCACGCCAAGCCGGGGGGCGGCCCTCCGAGAGCCGACGAAGAGAAGGCGACGAAGCCGTTCGGCCGCTACGGCCGCAGGTTCCGCTGAGCTACTTGCCGGCAGCGCCGCCGTAGACGGGGAGCGTGCCGGGAAACGACGGAGAAGATCCGGGCAGGGGAACGTTCCTCCCGCGCGCGAAGACCTCGTGGCGACCGCGGGTCTTGTACCACTCGGCGACCGTCGCGGTCTGGAACATCTCCTCGATGATCTTTCTCCACCCCACGCCCGTGTTGTACGCGCAGAACGAGATCTCCCCCATCTGAGTGGCGTACGGGATGATGCACATCTCCGTGCGGCGGAAGTCGTAGTTGAAGAGGTCCTGGAACCACATCCCGCCCACGAAGAAGACACGCCAGTCGAAGCGCCGCTTGTTCGCCGAGAAGCCGAGCTTGCCGCCGGTGTGGCCGTCCATGATCCGGATGACCTTCCACGGCGAGAGCGTCGCGGGAATGCCGGTCGGCCGCAGGTTGCGCAGGATCGCGAGCCCCATCTGCAGCGCGGTCCAGGTCTTGCGCCGCGCCGAATCCGTGATCGCCTTGACATCGTCGAGGAGCCGGTCCACGTCCAGGATCGAAGGGACCGTCACCGTCTCCTTCGACTTCGAGTCCACCAGCAGCATCGTGCCGATCCCGCAATTGGGGTGGCATCCGCACTTGAAGGATCCCCACTCCGACTCCAGCCCGCCGAGCAGGTCCTTCAAGTCCGACAGCGGCCCTGACGCGGAAAGCGGATACCAGTCGCGCATCGGCTCGCCGAGGCCCGCCTGGTCCCTGGCGTCGCGGGCCAGCTCGGAAAGCGTGTAGCGCTGCCTGCGGCGGGTTTCCTCGTCGATGTCCTCGTCGCGCCCGGTGAAAGAGACCGGCTGGAAGGCAACGGCGTTGACCTTGTCCACGTTGGCGATCGCAAACTTCAGGATGTCGCCGACCTGGTGGTTGTTGACGCCGTTGACGATCGTCACCACCAGCGTGATGTCCACCCCGTGGCGGCGCAGGTTCTCGATCGCCTGGAGCTTGACGTCGAAGAGGTTGCCGACCTTGCGGTGCTGGTTGTTCTCGTTGCCGACGCCGTCGAACTGCAGGTACGCGAAGCGCAGCCCCGCATCGGCCGCCTGCCTGGCGAAGTCCTCTTCCTGCGCGAAGCGGATCCCGTTGGTCGCGCACTGGACGGAGAAGTAGCCGAGCTCCCGCGCGTACCGGATCGCCGGGAGGAAGTGCGGGGAGAGGGTCGGCTCGCCCCCGGAGAACTGCACGGAGAGTTGCCGGCGCGGCTTGACGGACGCCGCGTCGTCGAGCAGCTTCTTGACGTCTTCCCACTCGAGCTCGTGGACGAACCCGACCTGGTTGGCGTCCATGAAACAGGGGTTGCACATCATGTTGCAGCGGTTGGTCAGGTCGATCGTCAGGACGGCGCCGCGGCCGTACCGGATCGAGGAGGTCCCGTGGTTGTGCAGGCCGTCCTTCGGGATCCGGAAGTCCCGGCCCGGATACAGCGACTCCAGCCGCTTGAAGAAGGCGGGGTCCGTGGACATCACGTCCTCGAAGTGCCCGTGCTTGGGGCACTCCTTCTTCATCACGATCCGGCCGTCCTCTTCGACGATCCGGGCGCGGATCTCGCCGGGGTTGCCGTCCACGAGGACCTTCCAGTCCGCGTCGCCCGACAGGATCTGTGTCCGGACCTCCTTCACGCAGCCGGGACAGAGCGAGTCTGTCTCCCTCGGAAACCCGAGGTTGGGGAAGGAACGCTCGCGCTGCTTGAGCAGTGGCCCCGGGGCCCACTTCGGCTGAAACGAGCGCTGCGGAAACCGGCGGTCGACCGCGCGGACAGCGCGCCAGAGCGCGTCAGCCCCGCTCCTCAGCCCTTCGTAAAGTAAGGTTCTCATGTCCGAAGCCTCATGGCCCCCTCTGGAGACGCGGCAAGCGAACGCGTCCTCCTGAAAGACTCGCCGGATTCTAACCTAAGCGCGTCCGGCCAGCCGGCGTGAAGAGTTCGCGCCAAAGCGCAGCCCGGAGAACGCGCTCAAGTCGCGACTCGCGACGCCGGAGAGGACGTCGGCCATCACGATCGAAGTAACGGGAGCAAGGAGGATGCCGTTTCGAAAGTGCCCGGCGGCCGCGAAGAGGCCGGGCAGGCGCTCGCGCCCCAGGACCGGAAGCCCGTCCGGCGTTCCGGGCCTCAGTCCCGCCCAGGCCCCGCGAAAAGCCGCTTTCGCCGCGGACGGAACCAGGCGCTCGGCGGCGGCGAGGAGCCGCTCGACTGCTCCCGCCGTGACGCTCTTGTCGAAGCCGGCGCGTTCGGCCGTGGACCCGAGCAGCAGCGAGCCGCCCCGAGGCACCATGTAGACGTCGCTCGACTCCAGGACCGTCGAAAGCGGAACGGGAGACTCGATCTCGACGATCTGCCCGCGCACGGGCTCCACCGGAACGGGGAATTCCGGATCGAAACCCGCCCAGGCTCCCGCCGCGTTGACGACCTTGTCCGCCTCGACGGCGCCGCGGTCGGTCTCGACGCCCGCGCAGCGCCCGCCAGCCTCGAGGACCCGAAGCGCGCGGGTCTCCGACAGAAAGACGACGCCGCGTCGCTCTCCCGAGAGGCGAAGCGCGCGCGTCAGGAGGCGGTTGTTGACGTAGCCTTCGTCCGGAAAAAAGAGCCCTTCGCGAATCTCGCCCGAAACGGCGCCGCCGGACCTCGACGCGATCTCCGCCGAGCCGCAGGGCTCGACGCGAAGCCCCGCCCGGCGCTGCCACTCGAACGCTTCGAAAGGGCCGCGCTCGCCGGACAGGGCACAGCGAAGGATCCCGCAGCGCCGGTAGCCGACGTCCATCCGGGTCTCCTCGGCGAGCTCCCCGACCCAGCGAGGGTAGAGGTCCCGGCTCTCCAGCGCCAGGTCGAGAAGCGGCCCCGGCTCGAGGTTCTCCGCCTGGGGCGCGAGCAGCCCGGCCGCCGCTCCGGACGCTTCGCCGCCGGGCTGGCCCCTCTCGATCACCGTGACCGCGGCGCCCCGTCCGGCGAGCTCCCGAGCCAGCGCGCACCCGATGACGCCGCCGCCGACGATGGCGACGTCCGCGCGGCTCCCCTTCATGTTCTCGGGCGCCCCCGGCCGAAAAAGTAACGCCGCGCCGCCAGCCCCAGCAGCTGCGCCGCCCCGTAGGTGACCGCTCCGGCGGCGAGGACGCTCGCCACGGGAGGAAGGAGGGACGCGCGCCGGGCGGGAAGCAGGCGAGACGTCCGCAGGGCGCCGCGACGCAGTCCCTCGGCCATCCCGGCGGCCAGGACGCTTGCCGCGGCCGCGCCGGCGCGCTCGAGCGGCGAGGCGGGACGTCCCGAGACCCGCGCGATGGACAGGAGCATTCGGTCGAGCGCCAGCGCCTGGAACGCGACGTGCTCTCCCAGCGCCGCGATCGCGCCGCAAAGGAGCGCCGTCCTACCGGCGAGCCGGCAGGCCAGCTCGTCGCGGGAGAGGTCCGGGTTGCGGCGCCTCAACCGACCGACCGCCTCGACGACCTGCTCGGGGTCCTCCGGGGAGAACGCCGCCGCGGCCAGGGCCTCGTACATGACTCGAATCCTACCGCCGGTCCGGGAATTCAGCCGGTCCCGCCGTGTTATGTTTCGGCGGTTTTCGGAAAGGAGCTCTCGTGAAGAAGTTCTTGGTGTTGATGACGCTGCTCTGCGCCGTTCCGGTCCTGGCCGCGCAGACCACGCCGGCCGCGAAAAAGAAGACGGCCGGAAAGGAGAAGAAAGTGGCCACTCCGCGCGACTACGCCAATACCCTGGCGACGCTCCAGACAGACATGGGCGACATCACCATGAAGTTCTATTACGACAAGGCTCCCCACCACGTGCAGAACTTCGTGGACCTGGCCGCCAGCGGGTTCTACGACGGCACGATGTTCCACCGAGTCATCCCGGGCTTCATGATCCAGGGGGGCGATCCCAACACGAAGAAGGCCGAGGACCCGATGCACCCCTACGGCACGGGCGGCAACGTCGTGGACGGCAAGGAAGTCCGCCTCAAGGCCGAGTTCAACGACATCTCCCACAAGCGCGGCATCGTCTCGATGGCCCGCGCCAACGATCCCAACTCCGCCTCGTCGCAGTTCTTCATCGTAGTGAAGGACTCGACCTTCCTCGACAACCAGTACTCGGCCTTCGGCGAGGTCGTCTCCGGAATGGACGTCGCGGACAAGATCGCCGCCACGCCGCGCGGCGCCAACGACCGGCCCAACTCCCCGATCCGCATCAAGAAGATCCTCCTCACGCAGGCCAAGTCGACCTCCTGATCGGGTGATCCCTCCCGAGTTTTCCGGATTGGAACGGCTCGCCCGGACGGCGGGCGCCGTTCCGGTCGCCGTGGAGATCCTTCCGGGAGACGTGGGCCGCCGGCGATACCTGCGGCTGACCCTTTCGGAAGGCGCAAGCGTCCTCGGAGTCTTCTACCCGCCGGAGGAGTCCGACTCTCGCCGGCGCTGGGTCGCGGCGCGCAGCGCCCTGAGAGAGCGGCTTCGCGTCCCGGGCCTTCTCGCCGACGACGGCGAGGGCAACCATCTCGTCGAGGACTTCGGCAAGTCGGACCTCGCGGCGCGGCTGAGGTCCATGCCGCACGAGCGCGCGGACTGGCTCTCCCGCGCTTCCTCGGCCGCCGCGATCCTCGCGGCGATGCCCGATCCCGGAATTAACCGCCCCTTCGACGCGGCATTCTTCCGGCGCGAGCTCGAGCTCGCCCGCGAGGCGGTTTTCGACATGTTCCTGGAAGAGCCGCTCTCGCCCGAGGACCGGGTCTCGCACGACGCCTGGGCTGATGCGCTCTGCGCGGAGGTCGCCGGTCACCCGGCGGCGCTCTGCCACCGCGATTACCACGGCAACAACCTCTTCCCGCTCGGCGACGGCGTCGGATGGATCGACTTCCAGGACCTGAGGCCGGGGCCCGACACGTACGACCTGGCGTCGCTTCTCTGGGAGAGGACGACGCTCGACTGGATGACGCCCGAGCTGGCGGACTCGGTGATCGAGTCGTACGCGCGGGCGCGGGGCACGGCGCCGGCCGCCTTCCGCTCCCGGTTCGACCGGGTTCTCCTCCAGCGCGCCTGGAAGGTCTGCGGCACCTTCGCGAGGGCGGTGGCGCAGGGCAAGGGCGAGGTTTACCGCCGGTACCTGCCGGGAGAGCTCGCGCTGGTCAGCCGGCTCCTTTCGGACGGCGCCCACGACCGGGCGTTCCGGCGGGTTTTCGAGGCGCGGCTGGCGGCGCTCTGCTAAGCTTCGCTCCAGGAGAACACCGATGTTTGGTTCACTCGGCCTGCCGGAGCTCCTGGTCATCCTCCTGATCGTGGTCATCATTTTCGGGGCCAACAAGCTCCCGCAGCTAGGCAAAGGCTTCGGGCAGGGGCTCCGCAATTTCAAGGATGCGGTCAAGGGCGACGAGCCGGCTCCCCCGCCCCCCAAAGACGCCGGGCCAAAGACGTCCTGACCGTTCCCGACAACACGTTTCTCGTGCCGTGGGGAGGGCCTTGCCCCTCCCGCCCGGTCTTGTCCTCTCGAAAAAAGGAATAGCGCCGCTTGGTCGAGTACGTCCCTCCGCGCTTCGCTTCCTCGGGATGACAAGGAATAGAGCGCGCGCACAACTCGCGCAGGCCGGGCGCTTCGACGCGACTATTTCTTCTTCGCGATGTCGGGAGAGACGCGGGCTTTCTCGCGAGGGAGGCGGATGTTCAGGATGCCCGCCTTGTTGCGAAGCGTGTTGCGGTGGATTCCGAGCGAGTGCGCCGCGCGGCCGAGATTCCCGGAGGATCGCTTCACCGCTCCCACGATGTATTTCTTTTCGAACTCTTTCTTCGCGAGGTCCAGCGAGATTCCGTGAGAGAGCAGTTCATCGATGATCTGCTGAAGCTGTCCATCGAGATTCACTTCCGCCCCCCGCGCCTTTTTTTCGAAAATGGAGCGCGCATCTTAGCAAATCGATTCGTCAAACGCGCGTCGCGCGCGAAATTTTTTTTCGAGAAAATTTCCGGCGTCGAGCCGCGCCGCGATCGTGACACAGATTAAGGAGGATTTTTTTCGTGCCACCCAACGACGCCGCGATTCGCCGCGAGAATGGAGTGACGAAACCAAAAAAAGAAGAGGCGAGGAGCGCCTCTCCGAATTTTTTTTGGAAGCGGGACGCTTCTACTTCAGCTCGACCTCGTCTCCGACCTGGATCAACCGGAACGAGTCGGTCAGCCGCACGACCGCCCAGCGGTCGCCGACCATGAGGACGGCCGCCTCGCCGAGATACGTCCGCGGTATCTGCACTCCCGCCGGCGGAGGAAGGTTGACCCAGTAGGAGCCGACCGGCTGGATCCCGAACTGTTCCCCCCAGACGTAGCGATACACCGTTACGAAATCTCCCGGGGCGAGGCCGCTGGCCATCCCGAGATCGATGATGACGACGTGGCCGCTCCCGAGCGCGACCAACCCGTCCTGCGTGAAGATCACCCGCCCATTCGGCTTGCCCGAGGGGAGGTCGCCAGCGACCAAGGGAGGAGACTTTCGCGCGAGGGGGATGGGAACCGGCTCGAACGGCTTGAGATAGGTCCCGATCGGGATGTCGGTGCACGCGTTCGTCACCCGGACGATCCCCGCGCGGCCTTCGACGCTGTGGACGACGGCCCGGCCGCGGTACTGGTAGAAGCGACCGATGCTCTTCCCGGTCACCGGATGGAAGACTTCCTGCTCCGGAGAGACGAGCCAGAACTCGTCGCCGATCTTCAAGCCCTTGTCGGCGCCGCCGTTGACGTAAAGGAGGTCGTCGGTGACGAAGTTGACCTGCTCGGCGATGCTTTCGGCCCCTTGGATCTGGACCGGGAACGTCTCCCTCAAAGGCCCGAGGTAGCCGAAGCAGTAGATATCCGCCTCGAAGCCCAGGGCCTGCGGGGCGTTCTCCGTCGGCAGAGCGACCGGGGTTTCCGGCGCCCGCGACACTTCATGCACCTGCGGGCTCGTGATCGTTGTCTTTCCGCCGACGGCGGCGGGCGGAGGACCTTTGGGAGGAGGCGCCTGGGCGTTCAACGCCCCGGCAATCGACACGAAAACGGCAACCAGGAAGATCCGGGAAGGGAGACGCATGGCGGCTCCTTACGAATTTCGGCTGGTCTTAGATTCTACCTTAGTTTACTAGTTCTTCGCGCTGGTGTCCACGGAGGCGGACGCCGGCTGCACCTTCAGCTTGGGGACGCGGCCCTTCGCGGTCTTGGCGTACTGGCTGGCCGGAAACTCTTCGATGACACGAGAATAGAACCTCGCCGCCTCCTCGTCCCGGCGAAGCCTCCTCAGCGCCTCTGCCTGGTAGAAGAAGAGCTTGTCCTTGCCGGAGTACTCCGGGAACCGCTGCTCGAGCGACGCCCACCGCTGGAGCGCCGCCGAGGGCGATCCCTTGCGCATGTAGAAGTAACCCACGCCGAATTCGTGGTCGGCCAGCGAGTCGGTCAGTCTGCGGATCCGCTCGCGCGCCACCGTGACGTAGGTCGAGTTGGGATACTCCTGGATGAGCACCTGGTACTGCTGGAGCGCCTCGCGGGTGGAGGTCTGGTCGCGGTCCGACTTCTCGTGCTCCTTGTCGTAGCAGTAGGCGAACTGGTACCGGGCGTAGTCCCGCTGCGGCGCCCCGGGGTAGCGGTTCAGGTAATCGCGGTAGCGGAACCGGGCCTCGGTGTATCCCGTGGTCCCCGCCTGGCGGAAGTAGGAGTCGGCGACGAGAAGGAGCGACTGCCGCCCTTCGGGATCGTTGGGATACGTCTCGAACACGAAGTTTAAGTACTTGCGCCCGTCCTCGAACTTCTTCTTCGCGAGCAGGGCCTTGCCCTTCTCGAAGAGGACTTCCTTGGGCGAGTTGAGCAGCTCGAGGGTGGTCTTGTCCGGCTTCTTGGGCCCGCTCGAGCAGGCGGCCGCGAAGAGGAGGATGGCGGCGGCAACCGATCCGGCTGCCAGCCGGAACGGCCGCGGCCCCTGCCTCGATGTGTCCTCCAGGTGGATCAAACCCGAACTCCTCCGCGGGAGGCGGCCTTCAACGCCGCGATCGCCGACTTGACGTCGTCGCGACCGTAAACCGACGTCCCGGCGACCAGAATTTCCGCCCCCGCCTCGGCCAGCTGTCCTGCGTTGGCCGGTTCGACTCCCCCATCCACCTCGATCAGGGCCCTCGCGCCGGCCTCCCGGACGGCCCCGCGAACCCTCTGGACCTTGGAAAGCGACGCCGGGATGAACGGCTGTCCTCCCCAGCCCGGGTTGACCGACATCACGACGGCGAAATCCAGGTCGTTCCAGCACTCGTCGAGGGCTTCCGCGGGAGTGCCGGGGTTGATCGCCGCGCCGGCCCGCGCGCCACCCTTCCGGATCGCGTCGAGACAGCGCTGAACGTGCGGGGTCGCCTCGAAGTGGACGGAAATCCAGTCCGCGCCCGCGTCGAGGTAGCTCGAGAGCGTACGCTCGGGCCGCTCGATCATCAAGTGGACGTCCAGCGGCAGCCGGGTGGCCTTCCGGATGGCCTTGACGACCGGCGGACCGATCGTGAGGTTTGGGACGAAGTGGCCGTCCATGACGTCCACGTGGACGAGGTCGGCGCCCCCCTCCTCGGCGGCGGCGAGCGCGTCGGCTAGGCGGGCGAAGTCGGCGGCGAGGATCGAAGGCGCGATCCGGACAGTCATCGAGCCGCCTCCCCGGGGCGCGAGATCGTCAGCGAGACGACGTCGCGGTTGGAGATCGGGGAACCGGCGGCCGGGACCTGTTTCAGGATCGTGTTCGCCGCGACACCCTCGTATGCCTCGTAGCGAGCGCTGCCGACCCGGAACCCCCTGCTGGCGAGGGCCGCGCGGGTTTTTTCGGCGTCGCGGCCGACGAGATCTGGCATCACGTACCGGACTTCGGGCGCCCCGCGGTTGGTCAGGACATCCACGACGCCGTTTCGGCCGGCCGGAGCGTCCGGCTCGGGGTCCTGAGCCACCACGCCGACCTTCGCCCCGGCGTCCCGGTACCAGGAGACGCTCCCGAGCTGGAGGGAATCCTGGACGAGCTTCAGGGCCGCCGCCCTCGGAGGCAGACCCGTGAGCTCGGGGACTTTCGTCTGTTTTGCGCCCAACGAGACGAGGACGCGAACGACCTGCGCCGGCTTGGCCAGCGACCCGGCCTCGGGAGTCTGGTCGAGGATCCGATCGCGCGGGACCTTGTCGTCGTTTCGGGCGCGGGTCGGCTGGTCCTCGACCTTCAGCCCGGCGTCGTGGGCGATCCGAATCGCGTCGAGGACGGTCTTGCCGGTCAGCTCCGGAACGGTCACGGACCGGCCGACGATGGACCGCTGAAAGGCCACCCAGGCCCCTCCCAGGAAAATCCCGAGGAGCAGCACGCCGTAAGCGACCCGAAAGAGCAATCTCGCCACGAAGAAACGCTAACACGTTCCGCCGGCCCGGTTCGGGAGGAGAATTGAGGTCCTGCCGCTCGGGAGGGTGTCATGTCGCTGAGCAGATTCGGATTCCGTCTCGCGGGAGCCGTGGTCGTGTCGGTCGCCGCGATCCTGTCGGGGGGCGCGGCGGTGCTCGCCTCCTGCGGACCGTTCACCGACTTCACGGACGCGGGCTTCTGTCCCTTCGTGCTGGAGATCTTCTATTTGGGGATCACCACGGGAACGACGCCGACGACCTACGACCCGACGAGCCCCGTCACGCGGCTGCAGATGGCGGCGTTCCTGTCGCGGACCGTGGACGGCGTCCTTCGTCGCGGCCGCCGGCGATCGGCCCTGAACCAGAACTGGACCCCTCAGAACGACATCGTGCTTCCGACGACCTCGGTCGGACTTCAACCCCTCCTCCTTCAGTCCGACGGCGCGGATGTCTGGGTCGCCACCGTCAACGGCGGCGCCGGCGTCGTCCGGGTGAGAGCGAGCGACGGCAAGGTCCTCGAGAACTGGACGGTCTCGTTCCCGTCCGGGGTCCTCGTCGCTCTCGGCCGCGTGCTCGTCGTGGATTCGTCCGGCAACCTCTCGTATCTCGATCCACGCCAGCCGCCCGGATCCGTGACTACAGTCGCGAGCAGCCTGACAAATCCCACCGACCTCGTCTTCGATGGGGCCAGCGTCTGGGTCTTCGGGACGGCGGGGCCCGTCGGTCAGGTCGTGAGAGTGTTTCCCGGCTTCGGGACTCCCTGGGCCTCGTTGACGGTGACGGCCGGCTTCTCAGAGCCGTACGGCGCGCTTTTCGACGGCAAGAATGTCTGGGTCACGGACCCCGGTGCGGGCAACCCGGGAACTCTCCTCAAGCTCGACGACCAGGCGGCGATTCTTCAGACCGTGACGGTCGGCGCTACCCCGAGCCGTCCCGTGTTCGACCAGGCGAACATCTGGGTCCCCAACACCTCCTCCAACTCGGTGACGGTCGTCCGAGCCTCGACGGGACTGGTCCTTCAGACGCTGACCGGCAACGGCCTGGAGTTTCCCTATCAAGCGGCCTTCGACGGCGAACGCATCCTCATCACGAGCCCAGGCGGTAACCGCGTTTCTTTCTGGAAAGCCGCCGACCTTACGCCGTTGGGAATGGTATCGACCGGAGCGTCAACCCAACCGCATGGCGTCTGCAGCGACGGCTCTTCCTTCTGGGTTGCGCTGACGGACGCGAGCCGCATCGCCCGGTTCTAAAGCCTGAAAGGAGGCCTTGTGAAGATCCGCTCCTTCCGCTAGCGATCGGGTCGGTTGACGAGACGGCCCCGGATTTGCAAACCTTGGGCTTCCATGCCGAATCGACGACGGCTCGATGACGCCGAGATTCCGTCCTGGTTTTCGGACAAACGCTTCAAGAAGGCTGACCTGCACTGCCACTCGGTCTACTCGACGTTCAAATACTTCCGGATCGCCAACACCCGCGACTCCTACAACCGGCCCGAGGAGGTCTACCGCGTCGCCAAGGCGCGCGGGATGGACTTCGTCACGCTGACGGACCACGACTCGATCGACGGCTGCCTCTACCTGTTGAACGAGCACCCGGACCTGACGGACTTCTTCATCTCCGAGGAGGTCGAGACCTGGTTCCCGGACACCCGCCAGCGGATCCACGTCAACGTCTTCGACATCAACGAGCGGCAGCACGCGGAGATCCACCGGTTGAGAGAGAACATCTTTGACCTGCACGCCTACCTGCGGCAGGAGGGCATCCTCGCCTCCGCCAACCACATGTTCCAGAACTACCGGATGCGCAACTCCCCGCGGCAGTACCTCGAGGAGATGCTCCGGATGTTCGACGTCTTCGAGGTCAAGAACGGCGCGATGGCGTCCCAGCACAACCGCCTGGTCGAGGATCTGATGGCGGTCGTGCGGGAGAAACGGGGCGCGGTCTCGCTCGTCGCGGGCTCGGACGCGCACACGCTGGCGCCGCTCGCGAGGGTCTACACGGTCGCCGAGGCGGAGACTTACACGGACTTCCTCGACAAGGTCCGCACCGGCGAGTGCTTCGTCTGGGGAAGCGAGATGGGATTCAAGGTGCTCCTCTCCGACGTCTACCGGATGGTCTTCCGCTACTACGGCAGCGTCCTGGACCTGAAGAATCCGGAATTCACGCGCGGCGAAAAGGCCCGCCACCTCGCCCTCGCCGCCGTCGGCGCTCCCTTCTCCGCCGCCGGAGTCCCCTTCGCACTGACCTCCCTGAACTACTTGAAGCAGATCTTCGTCTCGAAGATGCTGGGCCAGGAGCTGATGTCCCACTTCGACGAGGACACAAAGCCCTCGTAGTCTCTCGTTGGTTCTCCTTCGTGCCGTAGGGGAGGGGCTTGCCCCTCCCGCCCGGTCGTGGCCCTATCGGAGAGGAATGACGCGGCTTGATCGAGTAGATCCTTCGGTCGCTCCGCCTTCCTCAGGATGACAAGGGGGACAGCCTCGACCCGTTAAAATCCCTTTGTGCAAAATTCGCCATCCAACGACCTCCTCATCGGCGCGCACCAATCCATCGCGGGCGGGACGCCGCTCGCCATCGAACGCGGCCTCGACTCGGGCTGCCGCGTCGTCCAGATCTTCGTCAAGAACAACAACCGCTGGGTCGGAAAGGCGATCGAGGAGGCCGAAGCCCGGGAGTTCCGCCGCGCCGCCGGCCGGGCCAAGTTCCCGCACGTCATCGCCCACACGTCGTATCTCATCAACCTGGCCTCGCCCTCGCGCGAGCTTCGCCGCCAGTCCATCGAGGCCCTCGCCGATGAGATCCGCCGCTGCCACGCCCTCGGCATCCGCGACCTCGTCCTCCACCCCGGCGCCCACTGCGGCGAAGGCGAATCCGCCGGCGTCGCCTCGATCGCCGCTTCCCTCGACGAGGCCTTCCATCTCACGGAAGAGACCCGCGTTCGCGTGCTCCTGGAGACCGCCGCCGGCCAGGGAAGCTGTGTGGGCCACCGCTTCGAGCACCTTCGCGACATCCTCGGCGCCGTCCGCAACCCCTGGCGCGTCGCCGTCTGCTTCGACACCTGCCACGTCCACGCCGCGGGCTACGACCTGACCTCCGAGAAAGGCTACGCCGAGACGATCGCCGCCTTCGATCGCTCGATCGGCCTTCGCCGCCTCGCCGCGATCCACGCCAACGACTCCAAGCGCGAACGCGGCTCCCGCGTGGACCGCCACGAGCACATCGGCAGAGGCTCGATCGGCCGAAAGGGCTTCCGCAACCTCATGACCGACCCGCGCCTTGCTCGCATCCCGAAGTTCCTCGAGACCCCCAAAGACGAAACCCTCGATCTCGACCGAAAGAACCTCGCCGTTTTGCGCCGGCTGGCCGGCTGAGGGGCGCTTGACGCGCTCCGACCGGCCACGATCTCTTCTGTTCCTGGCCGGCGCCGTCGCAATGACGGCTCTCGCTTTCACCGAGCTCCCTCCCCTCGCGGACCTTCTCCATGCCCCGGCGACGCCGTACGACCACAACCCGTCCGTCGGCATGGCCAAATATTGGAGCCTGGTCAGCGACGCGGCGAAGGTGATCCCCTACGGAGTCTCGGTCAGCGCCATCGCCGAGCCTCGTGACGCCGCCGTCGAGACCGCGCTTCATCGCGACGCGGTCGCACTCCTCCCGAGACGAAGAATCATTCCCGCCGCGTTCTTCGCCGTCCCGACCCATTCCGAAGACGACGCCGACTACTGGATCATCGCGGGCCCCGCTCCCGCCTCCCCGCCTCGAGGTGAGCGCGTTCTCTCGACCCCCCTGGGAACGGTCTGGCGGAGAACCGCTCGTTGAAATCCGGGTACCTCTGGCTCGCGAGCCTCGTGGCCTGTCCGCTGTCGGCGTGGCCGCTTCTCTTGCACCGTTCCTACCGGCGCTTCTCCCTGCCGTGCCGGATCGGTCTCGCCTTCGCCTCCGGAGGAGTTCTTCTTTCGACGTGGATGACGCTCTTTGCTCTCGCCGGAATCCTCTGGCAGCCGATCGTTCTCCTCGCCGTGAGCGCCCTGACGGCATTTCTTCTGCGGTTTCTGCTGCGGAAACAGGACAGCGCGGCCCCGGAAAGGACTCGTCCCGGCCTGCCGGCTGCTATGGCGGCTGCAATCTCCACCCTCGCCGTGCTCATCGCGGTGGCCGCGACGACTTCCGCCGCCGCGACGTCTCCCGACCTGCTCTACTTCTGGGGCCCCAAAGCGCAGGCATTCGCTTTCGCCCGGACCTTCGACCTCGCGTTCCTCCGCGACTACTACATGCAGTACGTGCACGTCTCCTATCCGCCGCTCGTGACGAACCTCTCTGCCCTCGCCTCGATGATCGCCGGAAAGTTCGCCTGGGGGGCGGCGACACTCACCTTTCCACTCTGCCTCGGCGCGCTCGCGCTTTCGCTTCCGTCGGTGCTCCGGGGGATCGACGCGCGGCCGTCAGGAGTCTTCGCCTCCACCTTCCTCGTCGCGACGTTCGGCTTCCTGGGCAACAACCTCGACGTCGCGGGCAACGGCGAGCCGTGGCTGTGGATCTACGAGACGCTGGCCGCCGCGCTGCTCGTCGGCCCTTTCGCGGCGACCGCCGCCGGCCAACTACTCGCCGGCCTGCTGATCGCCGGCGCCGCCACCGCGAAAGTCGAGGCGCTTCCGTTCGCTCTGGCCGTCGCCGCGCTCTTCCTCTTTCTCCGGCGGCGCGAAATCGAAATCGGTCCGGCCGCCGCGTTCCTTCTGCTCCCCACCGCGATTTCCCTCGGCGCGTGGCTCGCCTTCGGCGCCACACACCGCCTCTTCGCCTTCTACGAACAGTACGGAAGCTTCTTCGACATTCGCTGGCAGGATCTCGGCGACGACCTCGGCAACGTCGGAAAGGCGATCTGGTCGGCCGGCTGGGCCCTCCCCTGGCTCCTGCCGCTCGCCGCTCTGCTGGCGGCGAGAAAGCGCTCCCGCCTCGCGCTCCTCCCGGTCCTCGTTTCCGTGGTGCTCGCCGCCTTCTTCGTCTTCACCTACCTCCATCAGTCCGACCCCGCCCAGTGGATCAGCTGGTCCGCCGGCCGCGTCTTCTCCCCGATCGTCGCTTTCCTTGCCGTCGCGGCGGCGATCAGCGGGCGCTGATGATGACGTGGAAGTTCTGGAGGAGGTCGGCGGGAAGAGGCTCCTCGCGTCCCTTGCCGGAGGCCTCGGCGATCAGGACGTGAGGAAGATCCGGCGTGTCGAGGTACGTCTCGTGGCGCTCGATGGCATTCAAGTCCGGGATGTCGCTCTGTCCGTAGCGCTGGAAGACGACGCTCGCGAACCCGGCGGCCTTCAAGACCGACTCGAGCATCGTCCGGTTGTAGAGGAACTGATGGCCCCACCCGTGGAAGGCCTGGTTCACCTGGAAGCAGTCGCGAAGCCGCTCGTGGGGTGAGCCCGAGTCGTACGACGCGTAGTGCGTCTTCCAGACCCAGTCGAGGTTCGGCGTCGAGATCCGCAGAACTCCGTGATCCGCCAGGACCCGCCGGCACTCCTTCAGGAATCGCTGCGCGTCGTCGAAGCCGATGTGCTCGAGGAAGTGCTCCGCGTAGATCGCCGAGGCACCGTGGAACGGCAGCCCCCTGCGCACGTCGAGCACGCGGTCCACGCCGGGCAGCGGCTGGTTGTCGATGTTGATCCACCCCTGGAACGCCTGCTGGCCGCACCCGATGTGCAGCCGCACGGGCCCGGCCTTCGGGCGCTGAAACAACTCCAGAACCTTCATCGGCGCTCGAGCGCCTATCATAGCGGTCCGAATGGAGACTCGGTGGAACGACGGGAAGTTCACGGGCGGCCTTCACGGAATGGTCTGGACGCACTCGGCGACCGTGCGGCAATACCTGCACTACCTGGTTTCCGGGACCCCCGAGTGCGACTGGGCGACCTGGGTGCGCCACCACCACCTTCCCGAGAGGCTGGACCGGGTCCTCGTGCTCGGCGCGGGATCGGGATGGCTCGAGAGGGCCCTCGCGACCAAACGCGGAGTCGGCTCGGTCATCGCCTGCGACCTCGCTGCCGACACGGTTGCCGCCGCCGAACAGACCGCCCGGGAGGAGGGGCTCGCGGATCGAATCCGCTACGAAGTGCGCAATCTCGAGGTCGAGGCGCTTCCGGAAGGCTCCTTCGACGCGGTCTTCGCCAACGACGTGCTCCACCACATCACGGACCTCGAAGGGGTGTACGGACGGATCCGCGACGCGCTCGTTCCTGGAGGCAAGCTCCTCTTCAACGAGTACGTCGGCCCCAACCGTTTCCAGTACAGCGACGAGCGCATGGCGCTCATCAACCGCTACTTCCGCCTGATCCCGGACCACCTGCGCTTCAACCCGTACTGGGGCGGCCTCTTCTGGAACCGGTGGCGCACCGACCCGGCGAAGCTCGCCCAGGACGATCCGACCGAGGCGGTGCGGAGCGAGGACGTTCTGCCGGTGGCGAAGAAGTTCTTCGAGACGGAGGCGGAGTACTCCTACGGCGGCGGGCTGCTCAATCCCCTCCTCTACGAGATCGTCGGGAACTTCGACGAGCAGAAGCCCGACGACGCGGGCCTCCTGAAGCTGCTCTGCGACGTCGAAGACCGGCTGACGCGCTCCGGCGCGATCCAGCCGGACTTCGTGATCTACGTCGGCCGGTCCGCCGGGCCTACTTCACGGTGAAGTTTCGGGTCAGGGTGAGCCGGCCTCCGTCCTTGGCGATGACCTCGAGCTTCAAGCTGTGCGGCCCGGGCGGCAGGTCCGGGATCTGGAACGTGAAGCCCGCCGTCTCGTTGTCCGGCATCGTCGGATAGGCCTCTTTCACTCCCGGGAAGGGCATGCCGATCCGGGCCGGCATGACGGCCCCCGTGTCGGTGGTCCCGGTGACCTGGAGGATGCCGGAATCGTCGAGCGCCCAGCCCGTGCACCACGACCTGTTGGCGACGGTCTCCTTGTCTCCGGGGGTGTTGAACATCGCGATCGGCGGATGCGGATCCGGGGTGGCGGCCGGCGCCGACGAGGAGACCTCGGTCACCGGAGGCGGGCCCGCCTTCTCGGACTTCCCGCATCCGGCCGCGGCGGCCGCGATGGTCACAGTCAATCCCAGGGACAGAAGACGTCGCATCAGTTTCACTCCTTCGTCTCAGGTTTCCGTGGCCGCCGCATTCTATCCGCGCCGCGGCGGCGGCGCCGGATGCGCTGTGCTACCGTCCCCGCACGAATCGAATGGCCGACGACTCGCCGTCCACTTCAGCAGCGGGCCGACGATTTCCGCGGCTTCTTCGCCGGGCGGGAGGCGTCGCGGCCTTCGCGATCCTGCTCTTCGAGCTTCCGGCTGGAAATCCGCTCTCGCGCGCGAGCTCGAGCCTGACGACGCTGCGGCGGACGGCTGGGCTCGACCTGCGCGGACGGCGGATGGCGGGGCGAGGTCCGGCGTTCGACCGGCGGTTCTTCGAGCTCGTCCTTGCGGCCAGGGAAGCGCTTCCGCCGGGAACCAGGGGGATCGTGCTCGACGCTCCCTCGATCCCGGAGTGGGGCGGGCGCTTCCTGGCGATCTACGAGCTGGCGCCGATTCCCGTCGTCGCCGGGACGGCCCGGCCGCAGCCCGGCTGGGTGACCCTCGTTTACGGACGGCCGTGGCCCCCTGGTTGGAAGCTCCTCCGCGCTCTTCCGGGAGGCGCCCTTCTGACGCCCTCATGACCGGGCCGGGGTTGTGGCCTTCGCTCGCCGCGGTCGCGGGGATCCTTCTCTTCGCGACCGCCTGCGGCGGCCTCCTCGTTCGAGCGCTCCTTCCGCGGGGCGCCGGCTGGCGGATCGAGCGCGCCGCGTGGAGCGTGGCGATCGGCTTTCTCCTCCTGGCGGTCAACGTCGTCCTCTGCTTCTCGCTTCGACTTCGTCCCGGATGGATTTCGTTCGTGCTGATCTCGGCGATGGGCGCGGTCCTGGCCCATCGTTTCGCGCTGCCGCGGACCGACGCTCTTTCCGGGGTCTGGCGGCGGCTCAGTCCCCTTGGCTGGATTCTTCTCGTCCTCTCGGCCGGAGGCGCCGTGATCTACCTCCTCTGGAGCCTCGAGGAGCCGCTCGCTTCGAACGATTACTTCGCGATCTGGGGCCTCAAGGGCAAATCGCTGTACGGAGATGCCGCGATTCCGGGGCGCCTCTTCGACTGGCCGCAGTACGCCTTCTCCAATCCCGCCTACCCGATCGGCCTTCCGATCCTTTACGCCGGCGTGGCGTTCCTCCTCGGGCGCTGGGACGACCACGCGATGGCGCTGCTCTTTCCCTTCTTCCAGGCGGCCACGCTCCTGGCCCTCGCCGGCTGGCTCAAGCGGCGCGGCTCTTCTTCCACGATCGCGCTGGCGGCGGACGCCCTCGTCGCGAGCTTCGCCGCGCTCTACTCCCCGGTGATGACGGGAGGGATGGCGGAGGTTCCCGCGGCCTTCACCTTCCTCCTCGTCGGAGTCGCCTTCTGCGATTGTCTCGAGAAGACCGACGGGGGCCCCGTTCGACGGCTTGCGCTCGCCGGCCTGCTCGCGGCGCCGGTCAAGAACGAAGGCGTGTTCCTCCTCGGCGCGGCCTTCGGGCTGCTCGTCCTGTGGTCTCTCTGGAAAAGGAGGAAGCTCGACTGGAGAGTCTCCGCCGCCCTCCTCCTGCCCGCCCTGGGCTCCTATCTGCTGCACCGCGCGGTGCTCGGCGGGCACGCGCTCCGCGCATTCGACTTCGGCCTGATCTGGAAACCCGGCTTCGCGGGCCTCCTGCGCGACGCGTTTCGAGAAGCATTCGAGCAGCTCGTCGTGCCGTTCTGGCTGGCGGTGGCCGCGCTTCTCTTTCTCGTCGTCTTCGCGGGGAAGCCGCCGGCTTTCGGATTCCTCATGGGCCTCGCCGGCGCCTCGCTGGCCGCCTACCTCGTGCTTCCCGCCTTCTGCACGCTGGGCCCGGCGTGGCTCGTCCACTGGACATCCGGCCGGATCATTTCGGCACTCGCGCCGATCGCCGCCGCGGGGATCGCCGCCGGCTGGGGGTTCCCAATCTCAACCCTTGAGAAAGTGGATCAACCAATCCCTCCAGGCGCCGCCGCCGGGTAGCGGTGGGGCCAGCTCGATCACCAGCGCGAGGGCCATGAAACCAGCGCCGACGGCAGCCGCGGTCCTCCAGGCCGAATCGGCCGGCGAGAGTCTCCTGACGGAAACCCAGAGCGCCGCCGCGGTCGCGGCTGCCGGCGGCAGAAGAGACCAGACCGGCGGAATCCCCAGGAAGCGCCCCAAGTTGGGCGCCACCCAGTTGTGGGTGATCGTCCACCAGGCGACATTGGCGACGGGCCAGATCTGGTTCCACGCGATGTAGGGCCAGGACGAGGTCAGCAGAAAGAGCTGCGCGACGGAGAACGCGGCCGCCATCGCGAAGAGCCGTTTCGAGGCGCGCGGCCCGAGCGCGAACGGGATCCCGAGAGCCGCGAAGAAGGTCAGGGGCACCAGGTAGCGGGGGCCCAGGCAGAACCCGCCTCCCCACTGCTCGTAGCCTGAGAGGACGACGATCGAAAGAACCACGGCAGTGGCGGCAAAGACGCAGTCTCGCCGCGACTTACCCGACTGCCACCACGCCACGAACCCGGGGACCGCCCAGATCCAGATCGGCGAGAAGAGAACGAGCCCCCGGGAAGGATCGAAGAAGAATGCCCACATCACGTGAAGGCTTGGCGGGCCCACTCCGAAGAGTCCCCGGCTCGCCGCCGCGGCGTACTGGGGCGCGCCCTCGTGCGCCGAGGAGAGGGACCAGGGCGAGCCGAAGCAGGCGGCGTTGTAGAGAAGGAGCAGGACAAGGAACGGAACCGCGCCGGCACAAAACGACGCGAAGGCCCTGAGCCGCCATCCCCACAGGACTCGAAGCGCGAGAAGAGCCACGACCGGCGCTGCCGTGTACTCGGAGATCCCCGCGAGGCTCGCGAGGAGTCCGGCGAGGAGCATCCGGCCGCCGGCGCCGTTTGTCTTCTCTTCCGCGGAAACGACCGCGTCCCACGCGAGGAAGAGGAGCGCCGCCGTCCAGGCGTGGCTGAAGAACGACCTCGCGTAGAAGAGATGCGGGGTTCCCAGCGCCACGGCCATCGTCACCGCTCCCGCGGGGTCGCCGAAGGGATCGCGCGCCAGCCTCTTCGAAAAGCGCGCCAGCGCTAGAAACGAAACGAGCGAGACGGTCAACAGGCGCATCAGGACGAAGACGGGCGCCCACGAGTCCGCCGGCGGCGGGGCGAAGAACCGAAGCAGCCGATAGACGGCGACTCCGGCGAAGATCAGTCCCGGCGCCTTATTCGAGTACGTGTGCCCGACGTAGACGGCCTTGTCTTCGTGGTCGCCGTATTTCTTGAGCGGCGCGTCGATTGCGAAGGTCCCGTCGTCCACGAACGCGACGACCGCCTCGAAGCGCGAGAGCTCGTTGGGATTGTTGGCGGGCGGAAAAAGCTCCGTGAAGTAGATCGCCGTGAAGGCGAACACGGCGAGGAGGACGCGCTTCAAGGCGAAGGCGCCTCGGCGTCCGAGGCCGGGCTTCGCGAGAGCGACAGCACGCCCGCCGCGAGGATCATCGCGGAGAGGGCGGACTGCGTCACCCGCGGGGCGGTCCAGCCGATTCGCTCGGTTGGATCGTCCTTGTCGTGCAGGTAGTCGAACGCCAGGAAAGCGAGCAATCCGATCGCCAGCGTCAGGGCCGGAGCCGCGGCGCGCCAGGATCGGATGCGCCAGAGGACAATCGCGGCCGCGAACGCCCACGGGATCCAGAAACTTCCGGCATTCAAGTTTCGGAGCAGCTCCCGGACGACCGTGCCGAACCAGTCGAGGTAGACGACGAGCGCGTCGCCGTGGGCGCGGTAGCCGACCTCGAGCGACCGGGAGCGCTGGTAGAGAAACCAGACGCCCACGGCCGCGAGCGGGACGAGGAGGAGGCCCAGGGCGCGGGCGGCGTCTCGCCGCGACCCCCGCCGGCGGTCCCGGACCCAGCTACCGAGGGCCACGAGGACCACCGCCGCGAGGCCTTCGACCTTCGTGAGGGCGGCGCCGCACAAGAACAGGACCGGGACGAAGCGAGACTCCCCGTCGGATTCAGTCAGCAGCCAGACGACCGCGACCGTCTCGAAGAACACGATCATCGGCTCGGCCCCGCCGCCGGAAAACGAGTAAACGGCCGAGATCGAAATCGCCGCCGTCCAGAGCGCCGCGACGGCGGCGGCGCCCTGTTCCCCAATGCGGCGCCGGAGGCGCTCCCACACGATCGGGATCGCCGCGACGAGAGGGAGCGCGGAGACGGGCGGCACGGCCGTCCAGGGAAGCTGTCCCGCGAGGAGACAGCCCCAGGCGTGGACGATCGGAACGAGGGGCG
>DATFQY010000066.1:0-5244 GCA_035263845.1 Thermoanaerobaculia bacterium
AGCGTCCGCCCGAGACGTCCGGGGCGCTGGCGACTCCGCCGCTCTCCGACATCGCGGGGATCTCGCGGGAGCTCGTGGACTCGATGAGCGACATCGTCTGGGCAATCAACCCCGAGCACGACCGGATGGGCAACCTCGTCCACCGGATGCGCCGCTTCGCGACCGACGTCCTGGGCGGCCAGGGAATCGAGATGAGGTTCGTCTCCTCGGTCGCCGACGAGGACATCAAGATCGGCGCCGACGTGCGGCGGCAGATCTACCTGATCTTCAAGGAGTCCATCCACAACATCGTGCGCCACTCCCGCGCCCGCAACGTGGAAGTCTCGCTCGACGGCGCGGGCGGCGGTGTGACGCTTCGCGTCGCCGACGACGGCAGGGGATTCGACTGCGCGGCGGAGCACGAGGGACACGGGCTTCGCAGCATCCGGCGGCGCGCGGCGGCAATGGGCGGCTCCGTCGAGGTCGTGTCGTCGGCCGGGCGCGGGACGACGGTGACGGCGACCGCGAGGCTCGAGCGCACAAGGCCACTGTCAATGTTGAGGGTCACCCGCAATGGCCTCTTCCGGTAGGTTGAGCCGCCTGGGAACGAAGGAACCGACACCGCCGCCGGCGGCGCCCGCCGTGATCCGCGTCGCGATCATCGAAGACGACCGGCGGATCCGCGAGGGCCTGGCCGCGCTGATCGACGGCAGCGACGGGTTTCGCTGCACGGGCTCGTTTCGCTCGATGGAGGAAGCGCTGGCGCGGCCGTGGAGCCCGGTGCCGGAGGTCGCGTTGGTGGACATCGGGCTGCCGGGGATGTCCGGGATCAAGGGGCTGCCGCTCCTTCGCGAGAAGTACCCGCGCGTGGCGCCGCTGATGCTGACGGTCTACGAGGACGACGAGCGGATCTTCCAGGCCCTGTGCGCCGGCGCGTGCGGCTACCTGCTCAAGAAGACGCCGCCGGCAAGGCTTCTCGACTCCCTTCGGGAGGCGCTCCACGGGGCGCCGATGTCGCCGGAAGTCGCGAAGAGGGTCCTGAAGCTCTTCCGCGAAGTCCGCCCGGCGGAGCCGGACGAGTACGACCTGACGGCGCATGAGCTGAAGCTCCTGAAGCTCCTGGTCGAGGGCCACAACTACCAGAGCGCGGCCACGGAGCTGGGGGTCGCCTTCTCGACCATCAACTTCCACATGCAGAACATCTACGGGAAGCTCCAGGTCCACTCCAAGTCCGAGGCCGTCGCCAAGGCTCTCCGCCAGCGCCTCGTCCGGTAGGGGCGGGCCTTGCGCCGGCCCGTCCTGCCCACGCGACTGGCAGTGTTGAGGGTCCCAACCTGTAACCCCGCTGCCTAACATCCGCGTCCGATCCAGTGGAGGGCGCGTTATGGTCAGGAAGGCAACACTCGCCAATCGCTATCTTCGGGTCCTTCTGGTTGGTGTTTTGACACTCGGGCTCTTCGGAGGAAAAGCCGCGGACCGCGGCGCCGGTCGCGCGGCCGCGTCGGTGCCGGGCACGGCGGCGGACACCGCGCCCAACATCGTCATGATCCTGACCGACGACCAGGACGTGGAGCTGGGCTCCGTCGACTACATGCCCAACGTCAAGAAGCTCCTCGAGGCGCAGGGAGTCTCCTTCACCAACATGCTCGTGCCGCTCTCGCTCTGCTGCCCTTCTCGCACGACGATCCTGCGGGGCCAGTACCCGCACAACACCGGTGTCTTGACCAACAACCTGCCCGACGGCGGGTTCGAGAAAGCGTTCGCCAAGGGGCTCGAGTCGACCACGATGGCGACGCTCCTGCACGATGCCGGCTACCGGACCGTCCTCCTCGGCAAGTACCTGAACGGCTACCCGGACACCGCGCCCGCGTTCTACATCCCGCCGGGGTGGGACGAGTGGTACAGCCCGTATGCCGGCAACCCCTATTCCGAATACAACTACACGCTGAACGAGAACGGAACGCTGAAGACCTACGGCGCCACGGCGGCCGACTACCTGACCGACGTCATCCACGCCAAGGCCGTGGACTTCATCAAGCGGGTGCCGTCGAGCCAGCCGCTCTTCGTCTACTTCGCGACGTACGCTCCGCACTCCCCTTACACGCCGGCGCCGCGCCACGCGACGCTCTTCCCCAACATCAAGGCGCCCCGGCCCCCGTCGTTCAACGAGGCGGACACGACCGACAAGCCGGACTACATCAAGACTCGGCCGCTCCTGACGCAGACGCAGATCGACAACATCGACGAGGCGTACCGCAACCGGCTGCGCGCGCTCCAGGCCGTGGACGAGGCGATCGGCGATCTCATCGCGACGCTCTCCGCGACGGGCCGGCTGTCCAACACGTACATCGTCTTCACGGCCGACAACGGGTACCACATGGGCGAGCACCGGCTGCTGCCCGGCAAGTACACGCCCTACGAGACCGATCTCCACGTTCCCCTCGTCATCCGCGGCCCGGGAGTCGTCCCGGGCGCGATCCGGACGCAGTTCGTGGCGAACCTCGACCTCGCGCCGAGCTTCGCCGATTTCGCCGGCGCCGCGCCCTATCCCTTCTTCGACGGCCGGTCGGTCAAGCCGCTGCTCGGCGCGACGCCTCCTTCCGCGTGGAGGAAGGCATTCCTCCTGGAAGAGTTCAACCAGGGCCAGGAGGTGATCATCGATCCCGACGAGAAGACCAATCCGGCGTCGAAGACGAACATCCGAGAGCCGCTCGATCCCCAGGAGATCGCGGAGCCGGTGATCCCGCCGATCCCGACGTATTACGGTTTCCAGACGCCCGACTACAAGTACGTCGAGTACCTCACCCTGACGGGCGACATCAAGGAGAAGGAGCTCTACGTCTCCTGGGACCCCTACGAGCGTCAGAACATCGCGCCGCGGGTCAACCAGAATTTCTCCGACGCGCTGGAGGCGTACGTGCTGGCGCTCTCCACCTGCAAGACCGACACATGCCGGACTCTCGAGGGGTCGCCGCCGCCGCCGCTCCCGCAGGGGTTCTTCCCGCTGAACACCAACCTCGTGCTCGACGGACAGCCGGGTGACCGGCGGTTTACCGCTCAGATCTCTTTCAACACGTCGCAGGGCGGAGGCCTCGTCGGAAACGGGCACGCGGTGCAGCTTTCCGCCGTCGGCGTCGAGCGAGCTGGCGCGTTCTGGTTTTTCTCCGCCGACAACCCCGAGATGCTGATCAAGGTCGTGGACGGCTGCGCCGCCAATGGCCAGAAGTGGCTGTTCGCCTCCGCCGGCACCAACGTCGGCTTCACCCTGACGGTGACCGACGCCGTGACCGGGGTCCAGAAGACATACAACAACCCGGACCTGAAAGCAGCCGTGCCGATCCAGGACACCGCGTTCGAACCCTGCCCGGCAACGCCCGGTTCTCCCGCGCTGGCTCCGCTTGTCCAGGCCAGCTACACGGCGTCCGACGCGCCGCGCAAGCCCTGGGCCGTGACGGAGGCGTCCGTCGCCGCGGCGCCGTGCGTTGTCGGGCCGACGACGCTGTGCATCGACGGCGCGACCGCCGGCGACAAGCGCTTCAAGGTCGAGGTGGCCTACCAGACGAGCCAGGGCGGAGGACTTTCCGGCAAGGGCCAGTCGATCCCGCTGGCGTCGATCGGGATCACGCACGGCGGCGCCTTCTGGTTCTTCTCGGCGGACAACCCCGAGATGCTGGTGAAGGTCGTGGACGGGTGCGCCGCCAACGGGAACAAGTGGTTCTTCGGTTCGGCGGGAACCAACGTCGGGATGACGGTGACGCTGACCGACACGACGACGGGCGCCCAGAAGATCTACACGAACCCGGATCTGAACCCGGCCGCGCCGATCCAGGACACGGCCGCCTTCGCGACCTGCCCATGAGGGAGAGAGAGACGATGAGACAACTTGCCGGCTTCCTGCTTCTCGGGCTCGCGAGGGCCGTGTTCGCCGCGGACTCGGATTCCTGCACGCCGATCAACGCCGTTCCGTTCACGATCTCGCAGCCCGGCGCCTACTGCTTGAACAAGGACATCGCGACGAGCATGAACTCCCAAGCCGCGATCTTGATCGAGGCCAGCGACGTGACTCTGGACCTGCACGGCTTTCGTCTCGGAGACGAAGCCGCGGGCGTCGGGACACAGGCGGTGGGGGTCTTCGCTGGGGATCGTCAAAACATCACGGTCCGCAACGGAACGATCAAGGGATTCGCCATCGGGATCGGCCTCGAGAAGGTCACCTCAACGGGAGTTTCGCGCGGCCACCTGATCGAGAAAGTCCGCCTCGAGGCGAACACGTGGATCTCGGTCGTGGTGTTCGGTTCGGCCAGCGTCATCCGGAGCAACCAGATCATCAAGACGGGCGGAAGCACGGCCTTCGGAAACATCTCCGTCGCGGGAATCGCGGTCGTGGGCGCGTCAAATCGCGTGATCGACAACGACGTCTTCGAGACGGTCCCCATGGGAACCTTCTCGAGCTTCGCGATCAATCTCGTTGGATCGGACAACGTCGTCGAGAGCAACCGCATCGGAAACTCCGCTCTGCTACCGACGCCGTCGATGGCCATCGCGTTCGATTGCTGTTACACCGGTGGCCTGGTCATCAACAACCGGATCACGACGATGACCAACGGGATCCTTTACGGCCCGAGCACCGGGAAGTACCGGGACAACGTGACGAGCGGAGTGACGTATCCCTACGGCGGGGGAACCGACCTGGGGAATAACAACTAGGTCAGCTTGCGCGCGCGGGGAGAAGCTCCGTGGTCGTGGCGCGGCGGCGCGCGGTCGCGAAGCCGCGGACCCACTTCTGCGAACCCTTCGTGGGGTACCTCTCGGCGTAGGCGTCGTCCACCGCGTCGAAGATTCCCTCGCCCCGGGATTGTCGGGCGCGCACCGGGATTTCGCGGCCGGCGAGCGTCATCGTTCCGCGGCCGTCGCGGAGGAGGGCGCGGTGCCACCCGCCGGGCTTGTCGTTCCAGGGCCGGATGAAGAGGCGGTTGTCCACGACGACGAACCAGATGGAGGTGAAGCGGTGGTCCGGCCCGGCGCGGATGCCGAGCGAGCGCGATTCTTCGAGAATGGATCGGATCAGAGCCGGAAAGGCCGGGCGGCGGCGGGTCCTTGTCGGCATTTGTTAGCGAGAATATACGGATCCGACTGGTGTCCAGGGCGTCAACGGGTTCCGCAGGGAATCGTCTATTGGATTAGCGGGAGGGATCCAATGCGAACGATCGAACGCGCTGCTCGAGTGATTCTCCTTGTCGTCGCGGCACTTCTGGTTCCCGGGAG
>DATFQY010000067.1:0-9853 GCA_035263845.1 Thermoanaerobaculia bacterium
CAGATCGGCAGAAAAACGACGTGAGGCCAGTGACCGATCAAGGACGTCATTCATAGAAGAAACACCAAATATCGGCAAGCCGGGATCAATGCTCTGGATTTCAAGCCGAATCTGTGGTTCGAGCAGGCTCGCGGACAGAGACGTCCGCAACACCACGCTCAGTCGCTTGTTGGAGTCTTGATAGGTCGAGACGTAGATATGGGGAACGCCATCGATGTCGAGACCGTCGCTCTTGATATCGTTGACAATACCGACGATGGTCGTCCATGGCTGGGTAGGGTCTCGTCTGAACCGCACTCGACGGCCCAGCGGATCGCCGCTTGGCCAATACTTATGAGCGGTGCTTTCATCAATGATGGCCACCAGCGGTTTGCCATCGTCATCGCCCTCGGTAAATGAGCGGCCGCGTAATAGCGGGGCCTGTAACACCTTAAAGTAATCGGGGCTTATCGGAATTCTCTCAGCACGCAGATCCTGCAAGGACTCGACCGGTCTATCTTCAATCGCAAAGCCTTCGTTCGCTATGCCACCGACCGCGTTGGGGTTGCTATTAGTGCTCGGGAGAACTGAGGTGATCGCGGCGAGTTCCACTCCCGGAATCGCCTTCATGCGCCGCAGCAACTCACGATCAAAGGCGGCTCTGCGAGGCACATCGAGATACGGGTCCGTCGCCCGTTCGTTGGGATTCGGAAGCTGTATGTTTGCGGTGACAACTTGAGTTGGGTTAAAGCCTGGGTCTTCCAGCAACAGACCGCGCAGCGTACGCAGCAGCAAGCCCGCTCCGACCATCAGCATGACGGCAAATGCCACTTCAGAAACGATGAGAACATCGCGCAATCGGCCGGTCTTCGTGCTGTAGCCGGACCCTCGACCGCCTTCACGAATGGCCGAGGAGAGAGCGCCTTTTGTCGAATGAAACGCTGGAACAAGTCCAAACATCAATCCGGTGAGAATGGAAATCAGCAGAGCGAACGCCAGCACCACCCAGTCGATTATTACCTCGTTGAGCCGGGGAACGCTCGATGGCACGAAGCGCAGGATGAAATCCAAGGTACCCAATGCGGTTGCGACTCCCGCGGCGCCGCCGACGAGCGACAGCAGCATGGACTCGGTCAGCATCTGGCGCACCACGCGGCCGCGGCTCGCCCCCAGCGATAGCCGCACCGCCATTTCTTGTTGCCGCCCGGAAGCGCGCGCCAAAAGGAGATTGGCAATGTTCAACGATACGATGAAAACGATCAGCATTACCGCACCCAGTAACACCAGCAGCATGGGCCGAACATTGCCCACCAAAGTTTCTTGCAATGGCTGAATCTGAATTGTCCATTGCGTCTGCGTCGGGTAATCGGCGGGGAAGTCCTGGCGCAACTGGGCAGCCATGGCAGTGAGCCGTGCCTGAGCTCGCGCCAGTGTCAGGCCAGGCTTCAGTCGTCCGATTCCATGGACTAGAACCCGGGTACCACGCAATGGCTTGGGAAAGGGCTCTCCGATGAGTCCGCCTGCGCCAAACACCTCCGCGTCGCCGGAAACCGTCGGTCCTGGATGGCGAAATCCGCGTGGCAGAACCCCGATAATTGTCATGGGATCATTGTCGAGCCAGAGGGTGCGGCCGACAACGGTCGGATCGGCGCCATAGGCGCGACGCCATAAGGCATCGCTGATCACGACCTTCGGAGCGAAACCAGGCACGAAGTCCTGCGGACCGAACAGCCGTCCAATCTGCGGCGTCACGCCCAGCATGGAAAAGTAGCCAAAACTGCCATTGACCCCCTCGACACGCTCGGGCTGTCCGGCACCGGTCACATTCTCGCTACCCTCGAAGATCGGGGTGACATCTTCAAATACACCCGCTCGCGTCTGCAGGTCATCCAGTTCGGGCTTGGAAAACCTGACGTCCCGCAATCCTACGCCGGGTTCGTTAAAGAAGATTCGTACCAAACGATCGGGATCGCGGTAGGGCAGGGAACGCAGCAACACGGCATTCACGATGCTGAAAATGGCCGTATTAGCTCCCACGCCCAGCGCAAGCGTCAGGACAGCCACGATCGCGAGTGTGGGCTTCTTGACCAGCACGCGCAGACCATAGCGAACATCCTGCCCAAGCTCCGACACACACCGTGACCAGTGCGAACCCCGAGCATCACGCGCCTCTTCCTGAATGGCGCCAATGTTCCCAAACTCGCGTGCCGCTTCCGCGCGCGCTTCGCGCCGTGACAAGCCGCGCGCCATCAATCGCTCCGTGGCCCGATCGATATGCTGGCGCATCTCGTCTTGCATATCGCGTTCGCTCGCGCCAGGCTCCGCGATCGCGCGGACACGCAACCAAAGACGTCGGATCATCGCGCGCTCCTAGCTCACTCTGAGAATTGCGACCAGCGCGCCGGCGAATCGCTGCCAAGACTCCCGCTGCTCCACCAGCTGCCGCCGCCCGCGACCGGTCAGCGAGTACGTCTTTGCGCGACGTCCAGCGGCAGTTTGGGTCCACTCGGCCTTAATGAGCCCCTTGTGCTCGAGGCGATACAGAGCCGGGTAGAGTGAGCCGGCGTTCACGTTGAGTACGTCTCGAGAGATTGCCTGAATGCGGAGCGACAGGTCGTAACCGTTCGTCGGCTCCGCGCTGAGGAGTTGGAGCGCGATGAGCTCGAGCGTTCCGGGAAAGAGCGACGAGTTGTTGCGCGACACGGGTGCCTCCTCCACCACTAGACGGTCTAGCCTACGCTACATGATACCCGCTCTCCACTAGCTTGGCAAGTGGTAGCGCGGAGACCGGCTCGTCGCGAGCGCCGCGGGGGCCCGGTCTTTGGTCGTCGGGGTTGCCAGCGCAAGCGCTTGACGGGTCGTCGGTTCGGAAGCCGAGAGCATCAACGTGGCTCGGATGCCCTGACCGCCCGAAGAGATCAACTCCCCGGTTTTGGGAATTCGACAGGCAGCTGGGGGTCAGACCGGGAGCCCAGGGGCCGTCCGAGTCCTGTCCTGGTCCCGTCCGAGAACGGCCGAGAATCGCCGATAGCGATCGAGACAGGCGAGGGACCGTCCGAAGCTGGGACAAGCCCTTGAAGCAAAAGCAAAAAAGGAGGGGCCGCGTCTTGCGACCCCTCTCGTCGAATAACCTCGTTTGGAGCGGGCAACGGGGTTCGAAGACGCCCCGTTTTTTCAAAAGCCTGAGGAACTGCGGCGATTTGTCAGCGTCCCTCGCGTCCCTGTCAGCAAGCTGCTTTCTAGAAAGGAAGCCCGGCGAAACCGGCCGGGCACGGACCAGGAACGAAGCAGAACTCAGTTCTTCGGCTTTTCTTCTCGGCTTGCGTCCTCAGTTTTGCACTGCTTCGAGCGGCTGCTTCGGGTGCTTTCCATCGCCGGCGCCCGGACCTGTCGGTACGCCAGCGACGGGATCCATTTCTGGCTCTCGCTCCAGGGAAGCGGCGGGTTGTTCACCTTCTTCTGAAGGAGGCTCGGAAGTTGTAGCCTTGGCACGCCGTGATCCGGCGGCGGCCAGAAACTCCGTCTTCCTTTCGGGGAGGTCTTATGCGGCGACTCCTGCGGGCTCGAAGTGTCCTCGGCGGTGTCGGTCTTTGCGCGACTCTGCTCCTCGGCGGCGCCGCAAGCGACGTGCTCGGGCTGTGTGGGCCATTCACCGACGTGAGCGACGCCGCCTTCTGTCCGTTCGTCCTGGAGATTTTCTACCTCGGGATCACCACCGGCACTACCGCGACGACCTACGACCCGACGGGCAACGTCACCCGCCTCCAGATGGCGGCGTTTCTGTCGCGCACGGTGGATCGGGTTCTGCAGCGGGGCAGCCGCCGGGCGGCCTTGGACCAGTTCTGGACGACGCAGAATGCCACCGTGCTGGGCCTGACGAACGTGGCAGCTACCTCTCTTCTCAAATCCGACGGCGCGGATGTGTGGGTGACAAACTTCTTCGGCTTCTCGGTCTCTCGCGTGCGCGGCAGCGACGGCAAGCTTCTGGAGACCTGGACGGGCGCCACGCTCGCCTTCGGAGTCCTCGTGGCCATGGGCCGGGTCCTCGTGACGGGCGTGACCACCCCCGGCAACCTTTACAGGATTGATCCCAGCCAGGCGGCCGGGGCCGTGACCACGGTCGGGAGCAACCTTGGAAACCAACCTCTCGGGATCGCCTTCGACGGGGCCCGCGTCTGGACAGCCAACAACGGCAGCTCCGTCTCGATTGTCACACCCGGCCCGGCGATCCCCTGGACGGTCACGACGGTGGCGACCGGCTTCTCGGCCCCCAACGGCGCGCTCTACGACGGAGCGAGCGTCTGGGTCACGGACGCTAACGCCGGCACGCTCTTGAAGCTCGATTCCGCCGGCGCCATCCTCCAGACAGTGACGGTCGGCAGCACCCCACAGATCCCCGTCTTCGACGGGACGAACATCTGGGTCCCCAACAACAGTTCCAACTCAGTCTCAGTCGTCCGGGCCTCGAACGGCGCGGTCCTGCAGACGCTGATCGGCAACGGCCTGAATGGACCGGCGGTGGCCGCGTTCGACGGCGAACGGGTGCTGGTCACCAATGGCGGCAACAACAGTGTCTCGCTCTGGAAGGCGGCGGATCTGACAACACTCGGATCCTTCGCGACGGGCTCCAGCACCTCCCCGTTCGGCGCCTGCAGCGACGGCGTTAACTTCTGGATCACGCTGGCCGGCTCGGGCAAGCTCGCGCGGTTCTGACGGCCTCTTGAACGGAAGTCTCGATCAACGGGAGGAGACGATTTGGGGCACAGTATGCGCTCAAGTATGTGCTCCCTGGTGCCTGGAGTGCCCAATTGGGAGTGGTCTGAGAGCTGAAATTTCAGGCATTTGGGGCGGTAGAGGCCCAATCCCGTAGGTTCGAGTCCTACAGGGCTCACTACGCGGCCGCCTTCGACGGAGAGCACGTCGCCGTGCCCAACCCGATCGGGGACAGCGTGTCGCTCTGGACTGCGGCAGGGCTGACGCCACTCGGGTCCGTCTCCACGGGCTCCGGCACGCCACCGGTGGCCGTCAGCATCGACGGGATCCATTTCTGGCTCTCGCTCCAGGGAAGCGGCGGGTTGTTCACCTTCTTCTGAACGAGGTTCCCGGGATCGCTACGGACGAAGGTGTAGCCTTGGCCCCGCCGTGATCCGGCGGCGACCAGAACTCCGTTTTCCTTTCAAGGAGGTCTTATGCAGCGAGTCCTGCGCGCTCGAGGTGTCCTCGGCGTTGTCCTCGTTTTCGCCACCGTGGTCCTCGGCGGGGTCGGAAATGTTCTCTTCGGGCTCTGCGGCCCTTTCACCGACGTGAGCGATGCCGTGTTTTGCCCCTTCGTCCTCGAGATCTTCTACTTGGGGATCACGACCGGGACGACCGCCACGACCTACTCACCGGCGGACAACGTGACGCGCCTCCAGATGGCGGCGTTCCTGTCTCGCACGGTCGACGGGGTCTTGAAGCGCGGAAGCCGCCGCGCGGCGCTCGACCAGTTCTGGACTAGCCAAAATGCGACGGTCCTTGGCGTCACGACACTCGGCGGCACTCAGCAGCTGATCCGCTCCGACGGGGCGGACGTCTGGGTCCCGAATAGCGACTCGGTATCGCGTGTACGTGCGAGCGACGGCAAACTTCTGGAAACATGGACCGGGGCGACTGCCGCTCGCAGCGTGGTCGTGGCGATGGGTCGAGTCTTGGTCGCGGGAGAGACCGATCCCGGCAGGTTGTACCGGATCGATCCGAGCCAAGTGGCCGGATCGGTCACGATCGTCGCTTCCAACCTTGGGAATTCTCCCGTCGGGATCGCCTTCGACGGCTCACGGGTCTGGACCGCCAACGGCGGCGAGGGCAATAACGGCGTCTCGATCGTGACGCCGGGGAGCTCCATTCCCTGGACCGTCACGACCGTCACGGCCGGTTTCACCTCCCCGTTCGGCGCGCTTTTCGACGGGGCGAACGTGTGGATCGCCGACAACGTCACCGGGTTCCTTTACAAGCTCGATGGGGTGGGAGCCATCCTCCAGACGGTCACCCTCGGAGCCGGCGCGATGTTCCCGACGTTCGACGGCTCAAACATCTGGGTTCCTCAACCCGGATCCAACTCCGTTTCGGTCGTCCGCGACTCGAGCGGCGCAGTGCTGGCGACCCTGACCGGCAACGGCCTGAACGGCCCGAGAGCGGCCGCATTCGACGGACAGCGCGTCCTAGTCACGAATACTCTCGGCGACAGCGTCTCTCTCTGGAAGGCGGCGGACTTTACGCCGCTCGGCTCCTTCTCCACCGGCGCGGGGACTTCGCCCCTCAGCGCCTGCAGCGACGGCGTCAGCTTCTGGATCACGCTGTTCGGTGCGAATAAGCTCGCACGGTTCTGACGGGGCGAAGGCCGGGCTGTCCGTGTTTTGTCCGTGAACGGGTGCGGACGGGACCCGACTCCTGCCGGGTCCTCGTCCGCTAAACTGCGCTGCTAGTGGAATCGGTTGGGTAGCGTAGGCAGGAGGCGACTCCACGAACCCACTTGAAACCCTGTGCCCCGGAGGGGAGCGCGGGCTTGAAGACGGCGCCAGTCCTCGGCTGTTCTCCCAAGGTAGTTCGCCTCGCGCGTGCTCGCACACGCACAGTTGCACTATCTCCTAGCACCTACGCCAGAGGTTGGAGGCCGCGCGTCCGTCTCGGCCCGCCTTGCGAGACTGCGAGTCCTCATGCTGCTCATGGCTCCAGAGGACTGTCAGCGAGACTGTCAGTAAACTGCCCGCCGCCGACCGCCTTTTTTGCCATTCCGGGGGGGTAGCCGGCGTGGGCCCCGAACTGCCGGAACCCTGCGCCGGCATGGAGAATAACGAGACCCGAGCGGCAGTAAGCGGCGGTAAGAGGTGGAGCGGGCAACGGGGTTCGAACCCGCGACATCCAGCTTGGGAAGCTGACGCTCTACCAGCTGAGCTATGCCCGCGCGGCGCCGAAATATATCAAACGGGACGTCAGAAACGGGCGAGCTGGTTGTTGTGGATCACGATCCAGAAGTCGAGGCCGTCGCTGCAGACGCCCTGCGGGAGGCTCGCGGTGCCCGTCGAGACGCTCGAGATCGGTGTCAGGTCGGCGGCCTTGAAGAGCGAGACCGAGGGCCCGAGCTGGTTTGTCACGAGGATGCGTTCCCCGTCGAAAGCCGCCATGTAAGGTCCCGACAGACCGTTGCCGGTCAGCGTGGCGAGGACCGCTCCGTTGGAAGCTCTCACGACCGAGACGGTGCCTGAATTGGTGTTGGGCACCCAGATGTTCGCTCCATCGAAAGCCGGGTGCTCGACGCCCGACCCGACGGTGACGGTCTGCAGCACCGTTCCATTCAGGTCGAGCTTCAGGAGAGTCCCGGGTCCCTGGTCGGTCACCCACATGCTGGAGCCGTCGAAGAGGATGCCGACGGGCGTGGTGAAGCCGGCCGTGATGGTCGTGGCCGTCCACGGGAGCGATGCGCTCGGGGTCACGATCGAAACCGAGCCGAAGGACTCCGGCATCCAGATGCGCCATCCGTCAAAGGCGATGCTCAGAGCGAAGTTCCCGGAGGTCGTCGCCACCGTCGTCATCGCGCCGGCGGGCTCTCTGGGGTCGATCCGGTGGAGGCGGCTGGGTGCGGTGTCAGCGGCGATGAAGATCTTGCCCATCGCCGACAAGGCCGCGTCGGGGAAGAGACCTCCGGTCCAGGTTCCCAGAAGAGCACCGTCGCTCGCGTGAACCCTCGCTACGGTGCCGTCGTTCTGGCTCGGCACCCAAACGTCGGTCCCGTCCGACGCGGGGAGCTTCGAAAACAATCCGACCGTGGTCACGTCGATCGCGGCGTCGTTGCGGGTCGACCAGAAGCGGTTGAGCGCCGCCCGGCGGCGGCCGCGCTTCAAGACCCCGTCGACCGTGCGCGAGAGGAAGGCCGCCATCTGGAGGCGCGTGACGTTCCCGGCCGGGTCGTACGTCGTCGCCGTCGTCCCGGTCGTGATCCCTAGGTAGAAGATCTCGAGCACGAACGGGCAGAACGCGTCCTCGGCAACGTCCGTGAAGGGCCCGCAAAGCCCGATCAGCTCCCGGGACGCCCCGGCGAGGACGGCGGCAAGGAGGGCGGGAAGAAGAAGGACCCGACGATACGCGAAAAGAAGACGCATAGGAACCCCCATTCGTTACGTGAAGTGTATCGCTGGCCGCTTCCCTTCGGAGTCAAGGTGCCGGTACTTGTATCTGATGAAGGCGTCGCAGTAGCCTTCAGCGGGCTGGACCTTGAGACGATCCCGGTCGGTACTCCTCCTTTTCTGTGCCGTCGCGGCGGCGATCTTCGCGGGCGGCGCCGGCTCCCTGCTCGGATTGTGTGGGCCGTTTACAGACGTCACCGATCCCGCGTTCTGCGGGAGCGTGCTCGAGATTTTCACGCTGGGCATCACGACCGGGACGACGGCGACGACGTACGACCCGACGGGCAACGTGACGCGCCTCCAGATGGCGATATTCCTGTCGAGGGAAGCCGACCGGGTGCTCCAGCGGTCGAGCCGCCGCGCCGCTCTCGATCAGTACTGGGTACCTCAGTTCTGAGCTGTTTCTGCAACCCGGACCGGCAATCTTTCGTTTCTACGGATGGAAAAGCGCGGATCAACAAGGAGAGAAGCGTGACGCGAAGAAGCACTACCGTGCCTCTCACAGGTTTGGGCGCCTGGCTTCTGGCGGCCTCGCTCGGGGCGCAGGCGCCCTGGCCGACGCCGGTTCCCCAGATGACGGTGGAGGAATACGAGCCCAAGTCCACGCTGGTGGTGCCGGGCAAGGAGGTCAAGCGGGCAAAGTTCCCGTTCATCGACGTTCACAACCACCAGGACCGGGACCAGTCGGAGGCCCAGGTCGCCAGGCTCGTCTCTGACATGGACGGGCTGAACATGAAGGTGATGGTCAACCTCTCCGGCGGGCAGGGCGAGGAATTCGTCAAGGGGTTGAAGAACCTGAAGGGGCGCTACCCGAAGCGCTTCGTCGTCTTCGCCAACCTCGACTTCACAGGGATCGACCAGCCGGGCTGGGGAGAGAAGGCGGCCGCGCAGCTCGAGAAGGACGTGAAGGCCGGCGCCCAGGGACTGAAGATCTTCAAGAACCTCGGCATGACGGTGAAGGACTCGGCCGGCCGGCGCGTGCCGACCGACGATCCGCGCATCGACCCGGTCTGGGACAAGTGCGCCGAGCTTGGGATCCCCGTTCTCATCCACACCGCCGAGCCGGCGTCCTTCTTCGAGCCCCAGGACAAGAACAACGAGCGCTGGCTCGAGTTGAAGCAGTTCCCGCGGCGAGCCCGCCCGCCAAACGAGTACCCCTCCTGGGAGGTCCTCATCGGCGAGCAGCACCACGTCTTCCGCAAGCACCCGAAGACGAAGTTCATCGACGCTCACCTGGGCTGGATGGGCGGCGACCTCGCCCGGCTCGGAAAGCTCCTGGATGAGCTGCCCAACGTCTACACGGAGATCGGCGCCGTGCTCGCCGAAATCGGCCGGCAGCCGCGCTTCGCCCGGGAGTGGTTCCTCAGGTACCAGGACCGCGTGATGTTCGGCAAAGACATCTGGGAGCCGTCGGAGTACCACGTCTATTTCCGCGTCCTGGAGACCGCCGACGAGTATTTCGACTACTACCGAAAGCGCCACGCCTTCTGGAAGATGTACGGCCTGGCCCTCCCCGACGACGTCCTCAAGAAGCTGTACTACAAGAACGCCCTGCGCGTCATCCCGGGGATCGATCCGTCGGAATTTCCGAACTGAAATCCGGGTCCCCAACGATTCCTCCGATTCAGTTTCGCTGGTGCGTGACGCCCTCCCGGCGCGGGCGCGACGCGCGCGCTTTCGGGAGAATGCACCCCGAAACTGATCAGAATCGAGCG
>DATFQY010000068.1:0-5924 GCA_035263845.1 Thermoanaerobaculia bacterium
CGGCGCGACAGGACGGATCTTGACCAACCGCAAGCTCAAGAGAATCTCCCTCGGCCCGGCCGTCTCCGGATAGGCGGTCCGGCACCGGATTCGCTAGCTCGACGCCCCCTCCGTCGCCGGCGGATCGCGCCCGCCGCGGTGACCAAGATACGTCAGCTCTTGGTAGACTGGCGCGGAGCGCGCGGGGCGCCTCCAGTCCGCGGAAAGGGCAGTGCCCACCCGTAGGGTGAGTCGGAAAAGAGAGGAACTTCTTTCAGCCTGAATTGGGCGGACTCCAGGCGAGCGAAAGGAGTTTCGGATGTATCCCAATCCTCAGGATGCGGTCCCCCTTCCTCCGCGGTCCAACCTCGGGCAATACCGGAAGCTGGCGAAGGATCTTGTTCGGGCATGCCGGGCGGACGATCCCGATGCCGTCGGAGACTGGACAGATCGATGGCTCGAGAGGCTGGCGAGGCTGCAGCCGCCGGCGGTCCGACGGCGGCATGGAACGTGGATTCGCAGGCGGGCCGATCAGGTCGAGGAGTTTGCGAGGAGCAGGCTCTCTGGAAAATGTTCGCTGACCGAGGCGCAGTTCGTGATCGCTCGGGCGCATGGGTTCCTGAGCTGGCCGAAGCTCGCGCGGCACATCGAGGGGCTCGGCCGGCGCGCCTCCTCCGTCTCGAGGTTCGAGCGGGCGGCGGACGCGATCGTGGAGGGCGACGCCGCGACGCTCAAGCGACTGCTGCGGGAGGAGCCGGAGCTCATCCGCACGAGATCCGCTAGGGAGCACGGGGCGACGCTGCTGCACTACGTCTCGGCCAACGGGGTCGAGGGGCACCGGCAGAAGACGCCGAAGAACATCGCGCGGATCGCGGAGATCCTGCTCGAGGCCGGCGCGGAGGTGGACGCCGAGGCGGACGTGTACGGCGGCGGGGCCACGACTCTCGGGCTCGCCGCGACAAGCTGTCATCCGCGGGATGCCGGGGTTCAGATCCCGCTCCTCGAAACACTCCTCGGGCACGGCGCGCGGATCGACCAGCCGGGAGCGGGGCACGAGCAATCCGCCGTGCTCGGATGCCTCGCCAACGGGCGCCCGGAGGCCGCGGAGTTCCTGGCGAGCCGGGGGGCGCGGCTGGGTTTCGAGGAAGCGGCGGGCGTCGGGAGGCTCGACGTCGTCCGGGGCTTTTTCGAAAAGGACGGGCGGCGCAAGCCGGGCCTCACGAAGGAGCGGATGGACTACGCCTTTCGCATGGCGTGCGGGTACGGGAGAAAGAACGTCGTCGAATTCCTGCTGGATCGCGGCGCCGATGTCGCCTCGCAGGGCCCCCACGGCGGGATGACCGCATTGCACATGGCTGCGATCGGTGGGCATCCCGACATCGTCCGATGGCTCCTCCAGCAGAATGCGCCGCTCGAGGTCGTGAACGTTTATGGCGGGACGGTGCTAGGCCAGACGCTCTGGTCAGCCGCGCACGGGGGGGACCCGGAGGCCTACGCGGAGATCCTCGAGGCCCTGATCGCGGCCGGAGCGAAACTCGAAGAGCGTCACCCTCCGATCAACTCGCGCATCGACGACCTTCTCCTGAAGCACGGGAGCCGCCCCGACAAGACGTTGTGGTGGTACGGCGAGAAGCCGCGCATCCCCAGAACAGTCAAGCGAGGGGGCGCCAGGGGCCGATGAGGAGGGCCAGGGCGACGACGAAGTCGAAGGCGGCGCAGAGGGGCGGGAACCAGGAGGCGACTCGGGTCGGGACGACGCGGGGGCGGTGGACGAGGTCCCAGATGCCGTGGAGCGCGTAGCCGGCGGCCAGCGAAGTCGTCGAGGCGCGGAGGCCGACGACGGCGAGCGCGTAGACGATGGCCGCGAGCGCGATCTCGGCCACCGCGACCGGGAAGGGGACCTGCTGCGCCAGGAGCGCCCCGACATAGACACAGGCCGTGAAGGCCAGGAACAGGGCGATCATCTGGCGGGCGGGCATTGGCTCGACGGAATGGACGAGCAGGATGAAGACCAGACCCAGCAAGAGACCGATGACAAAAGACTTCATGCCCTCCCATCTCGCAAGATCCCTGCCCACCGAATCCTCCCTGCTCGGCATAGACTTTCGCGGAAGAAAGAGCACCCCTCTCGCGGTTAGACGTTCGTAACGGAGGATCCATGAAGAAGAGTCTTCTGATCGGCGCGTTCTGCCTGGGATTGGCCGGAGTGATGGGGGCGGCGGAGATTCACGGAACCGTCAGCGATGGGGACAAGGCGGTATCGGAAGGAGCCGCACTGAAGCTCGATTGCTCGGGGACGACCGCCACGGCGCAGACGGACCAGTTCGGGTCGTACAGCCTGAAGGTCGCCGCGACGGGGGAGTGCCAGCTCACCGTGGACTACAAGAAGGCGAGCGGGTCGCTCAAGGTCACGGTCTACGACAAGCCAAGCCGGTATGACCTCGTCGTCAAGGAAGAAGGCGGGAAGCTGAGCCTCGCGAGGAAGTAGTGGCCGAAGAGGCGCCTCCTCCCAAGCACCGCGACGGCTGGGACAAGGCCGAGATCATCTTGAAGCCCGTCGGCGGGCTCCTGACCGCCGTCGCGGTGGCGCTCCTCGGTTACGTCACGTCCTCGTATCTCCGCGACCGGGAATCGCGGGAGTCGCAGCTCCAGGAGCGGCTCACGACGCGCGAGACCAACGCGCGGCTCTACTCGGAGCTCACCAGCCGTCGCGAGGAGTCCGAGAGCGCGCTGCGCAAGGACATGTTCAAGTCCATCATCGACTCGTTTCTCAAGGCCGGGCAGCAGGGCCAGCCGGAACAGGAAGTCCTGAATCTCGAGCTGCTCGTCTACAACTTCCACGAGTCGCTGAACTTGAAGCCTCTCTTCCGCCATATCCAGCGGCTCGTCGCCAACGACCCGAAGCGGCAGGAGTACCTGTCAAGACTCAACCGCGTCGCGGAAGAGGTGACGAAGAAGCAGATGCTCGTGATCTTCGAGGGCGGGACGAGCTTCGACGCGACGGCGAACCTGAAGACCCTTTCCTTCCGCGGGCCCGGAGGCGACAAGCCGGCGCTGGCGAAGGACATGACGCTCGACGGCCTGACTCGGAACTTCAAGCTCGAGGTCCTGGACGTGGACAAGAAGAACGAGGCCCTGCAGCTTCGGGTGACGGTCCGGACCGGAACCGGAGACCGCACCGAGACGACCGCGACGGAGTTCTGGGTGGACTACTTCGACTTCCCGATGATCGACAACACGCGCCTGCCGCACGACCAGCGTTTCGCGGTGGTCCTGAACAACTTTGACGCCGCCGGCGACAACGCCGACATCACGCTCGCCTTCTTCCCGGGCAAGTACACGGGCCTGCGCGAGAAGCCCTACTACGACGAGGTCCTGACCAAGCTCATCTCCGACGTCCCACCCACGCGGACGCCGACTCCTCGCCGCCGAGACTGAGCAGTCCTCATGAGCGCTGGCCGGATCCTCGGGCTTCTCATCGCCGTCGCGGTGGTCGCCTGGCTCGTCCGTTCACAGGGCATCCTGCTTACCAGCTCGGGCTCACGTGAGGCCGGGACTTCCGCGCCGATGGACAAGGCGCGTGCGGCGGCCCGGGCGACCAACGCTCGCAGTGCCCAGACCGAGGCGGCGAGCCGCAGCCTGGAATCGCCGAGCGGCGAGGCAGGCGGGTCCGTCAGCGAAAACATGACGCCCGAGCAGGTTCGCGCGCTCCTCGGCCCGCCCGACTCCGTGGACTCGGCGACGGGGGAAGACGGAGTCGCCCGCGAGAGATGGACCTACAAGCAGGTCGGCAAGACCGTCGTGTTCGAAAACGGCATCGTCGTCCGAGTCGAGTAACCGTTATTTCTTCCCGATCGCCTCGATGATGTACTGGGGAAGAAGCTCGTCACGGAAGCGGCGCCAGACCCCGTAGTTCATGTAGTTGGCGGCGGTGAAGACGACGACGAGGTCGAGCTCGGGCAGCACCATGAGCAGCTGGCCGCCGTTGCCGTTGGCCTCGTACTGGCGGTAGGTCCGGTCGCCGGCCTTGATCTGGTTGGTGTGCCAGTTGTATCCGTCACCGCCCTTCGCGTTCATGGGATGCGGGACCGTGCTGACCTCGACCCAGCTCTTGCTCACGACCCGCTTGCCGTTCCAGACGCCGCCGTTCAAGTAGAGCTGCCCGAGCTTCATCCAGTCGCGAGGGCGAATGTGCGTGCCGCCGCCCATGTAGGCGTCGCCGGTGGGCGTGAGGTTCAGGTTGTAGCGCTCGAACTGGAGCGGGCGGGCGAGGTTGCGGTCGAAAAAGTCCGCCAGCCACTCGTTCGTCGCGTTGCGGACGATTCCGCCGATCAGGTTCACGGCGCCGCTGCAGTAGGCGGCCTTGTCTCCCGGCGCGGCGACGAGGGGAATGTCGAGCATGAACTTGTACCAGTCGGGCTGCGCCGTCTGGGACTGCATCTTGTCCTCGTTGCCGGGAGCGTCGTCGTCGTTCTCGTCGCAGGCGAAGCCGGAGGTCATCGTCATCAGGTGCTCGACCGTCATCTTCGACTTGCGCGGGTCGGGGTTCGCGAAGCTCGCGTACTCGGGGAAGAGCGGGTAGACCGGCGTCTCCGGACCGAACTTCGCGCCGTGGTCGATCGCGATGCCGGCGAGGACCGACGCCCAGGTCTTGCCGCCGGAGCGGATGTCGTGGCGGGTCTCCTTGTCGAAGCCGTAAAAGTACTCCTCCAGGACCAGCTTTCCGTGGCGCGCGATGAGCAGCCCCTGGATGAGCGGCGCGGTTTGCGGCCGCGGGTCGGTGTCCAGGATCTTCTGGACGAGCGCGGAGATCCGTGTCTCGTCGAAGCCTTCCGCGGCGAGCGAGGAAGTCCGCCAGCCGTCCTTCTCCGCCACCGGCGGACGGTAGGCGTAGAGGGCCACCGGCGGGGTGCTCGGGTAGTAGCCCTTTGCCTGGTCCCGCGTCAGCCGGGTCAGCTCGAAAACCGTGTCGAAATCGGGCACCCGGAGTGAAATCCGGCCGGCCTTCGCGTCGTAGTCACCTTCAAGGAGGGTGCGGCCGTCCTGGAGGGTCTGGAGCTTCAGGTGTGTTCCCTCGGCGACGAGGGCCAGGCGCCCGTTGCGGTAATACCCGTCCGGGTTCCGCAGGACGGCAAAGAGCTTGCCGTCGGCCTCAGTCCGGATGTCCAGGTAGAGGGTGACCGCCTCCTCCAACGGCACGACCGTTCCGCGCCAGGCGCCGGCGCCGGCCGGGCGCAGCTCCACCGGCGTCGCCCAGGCCACCTCCGTGGCGCGCCCTTTGGGTTGGATCCAGAAGCCCCGGATTTGCTTGCCTTCCTGGCGGCCGCGGAAGGAACCCCTGTTGCCGGGAAGGGAGAAGCGAAGCTCCCCGTCCTTGATTTCCCCGGGCGCCGAGGCTCCGGCGATCTGTGCCCGCCATGCGCCCCCGGCCTGCCGGATCGTCAGCTCACCCCGGATCTCGGGACCGAAGGACCGGGAAACGCCCCAGAGCCCGGCCAGTTCCGCCGCCCCCGTCTGAGTGAGGCCGACGGAGACCACGTTGAAAATGAGTAGCCACAGGGCGATGAACCGAATGCGTGCGACGGCTTCCTGCATCCGCTGGGCAGCCTTTCTCATTCTCATTCTCGTTCTCCTACCGACGGGCACACTTCGGGCGAGCCGGCTACCGATTAAGACGTACACGACGGCGGACGGGTTAGCCCGGGATTTCGTCACCTGCGTCGAGCAGGATTCGCGGGGCTTTCTCTGGTTCTGCACGGCGGAAGGGCTCTCGCGGTTCGACGGGTACCAGTTCACCAACTATCACGTCGAGGAGGGGCTGCCGGCCAACTTCGTCAGCGACTTTCTTCAGACGAAGACCGGCGTCTACTGGTGCGCGACGCCGGGCGGCCTGGCGCGCATCGATCCGGCCGGCTCCGGTCCGTCGCGGTTTCGAAAGTACCCGC
>DATFQY010000069.1:0-12273 GCA_035263845.1 Thermoanaerobaculia bacterium
CACCGCCGCGACGGCAACCCCCACGAGAAAGCGGAAGAGCCTGACCATTTCAGAACCTCGCCAGGTTGACCGTGCTGGACAGGGCGACCCAGAAAGTCACTCCATCGCTGCAAGCTCCGTAAGGAGCGCTCGACGCCGGCATCGGGAAGGATCCGATCGTCGTCAGGTCGGCCGCCTTCCAGAGAGAGACGCTGTTGCCGGTGAAGTTGGTCACGAGGATGCGCCGCCCGTCGAAAGCCGCGACGTCGGGAAAGTTGAGACCGTTGCCGGTCAGGGTCGCAAGCACGGATCCACCCGGGGATCGCACCACGGAGATCGAGTTCGACCCGAAGTTGGGGACCCAGATGTTCGCGCCGTCGTAGACTGCGGTCTCCGGCGCCGAGCCGACCGTGACCGTCTGGAGGATCGCCCCGTTGGAGTCGAGCTTGAAGAGCTTGCCCGCCGTAGCGTCGGAAACCCAGACGCTCGCTCCGTCGAAAAGGATGCCGCTCGGGCCCTGGAATCCCGCGGCGACCGTCGTCACCGTCCACGGGATCACGGCGCCGGGCGTCACGATCGAGATGGACGCCGAATTCGCGGTCCAGACGCGGGCGCCATCGAAGGCGATCCCGTAGGAGGCGCCGCCGAGAGCGCTGACGACCGTCGTCGCCGAGCCGCCGGGCTGAGTCGGGTCGATCTGGTAGAGCTTCCCGCCGATCTCGTTGCTCGTGACGATGACCCTGCCCATCGCGAGGAGGAGGTCCTGGGGGAAGTCGGCCCCGGTCCACGTGCGCAGCACGCTCCCGTCGCTGGCGCGCACCCGCGAAACCGAGCCATTGGCGAGCGAAACCCAGACGCTCGTGCCGTCGCTCTGGACCTTCAGCGGCGCAGCCGAAACCGTCGCCATCGAGAGGGCCTGGATGTTCTGCGGCGTCCAGAAGCGCTTCATGGCGATCCGCCGACTCCCTCGCTGCAGGACGCCGTCCACGGTCCTGGAGAGAAATGCCGCCATCTGGACGCGGCTGACGTCGCTCGCTGGGTCGAAGGTCGTCGCCGTCGTCCCCGTCGTGATCCCGAGGGTGAAGATCTCCAGCACGAACGGGCAGAAAACGTCGGCGGTAACGTCCGTGAAGGGGCCGCAGTCGCCGAGCGCCCCGCTCGCGCCTCCGATGGATACAGCTGCGGCGAGAGTTAGAACAGAGAAGCCCGTAAGCCGGAGCGACCGTGTAAGGACCATGGACAGCCCGCCGAAAACCTATTCCCGCGCTCGCCCGGGCGCAAGGAAAAACGGCGCGCACGCTCTGGCACCGCGAGCCGTTGCCCGGTAACATCGCGCCATGACGCGATCCGTGGAAGACATCTCGAAGCTCTTCGCCTACAACCGCTGGGCCAATGCGCGGATGCTCGAGCCCGTCTCGGCGCTGACCGCCGAGGAATTCGGCCGGCAGCTCGGAGGCAGCTTCCCGTCGGTGCGCGAGACGCTCGCCCACATTTATGCGGCCGAGTGGATCTGGCTGGAGCGCTGGCTCGGGCGCTCGCCGCGCGGCCTTCCCCCCGCACAGGAAGTCCCGACGCTGGAGGTCCTGCGCGAGAAGTGGGGCGCGGTCGAGTCAGGCTGCCGGGATTTCGTCAAAGGGCTGACGGAGCCACGGCTCGCGGAGGTGATCCGCTACGTCAACACGAAGGGCGAAACGTGGGAGTACCCGCTCTCGGAGATGATGGTCCACGTCGTCAACCACTCCAGCTACCACCGGGGCCAGGTGGCGACGATGCTCCGCCAGCTCGGCAAGGCTCCCCTCTCGACGGACTACCTCGTCTATCTCGACGGCGGCGCGCGGCGCTAGAACCGCGCGAGCTGGCCGGGCGCGTCGGTCAGCACGACCCAGAAGCTGGTCCCGTCGCTGCAGGCGCCCCCCGGAAACGAGCCGGTACCGGTCGGGATGAAACCGATGGTGGTCAGGTCCGCCGCCTTCCACAGCGAGACTCCGTCCCCGGTGTCATCGGTAATGAGGATTCGCTGGCCGTCGAACGCCCCCTCGAAAGGGAAGCTCAGGCCGTTTCCGGTCAGCGTCGCAAGAACGACTCCGTTGGAGGCGCGGACGACCGACACCGAATCGCTGTCGGCGTTGGGCACCCAGATGTTCGTGCCGTCGAAGACCGGAAACTGCGGGTGATTCCCCACGGTGACCGTCTGGAGGATGCTGCCCGTGTCGCTCAACTTCAGCAACTTGTTTGCGGCGAAGTCCGTAGCCCACATGTTCGCGCCGTCCCACAACATCCCCCTGGTGTTGCCGATCCCCGGGGCCGTGGTGAAGACCGACCATGGAATCGTCGGGCCCGGCGTCACGATCGACACCGTGCCGTTGCCGTTGCCGGTCCAGATCCTCGCGCCGTCGAAGGCGATTCCGAGCGCCTGGTCGCCGAGATTGCTCGCGAGGGTCATCACGGACCCCGCCGGCTGGCTCGGGATGATCCGGTAGAGCCGGCTCGGACTGGCGAAGCCGGCGACGAAGATGGAGCCCATCGCGTAAACCAGGCTTTCTGCCCCTACGGCGCCGGTCCAGGTTTCCAGCGGCTTCCCGTCTCCGCCGCGGACCCGTTCGACCGCGCTGCTCCCTACGGCGGAGACCCAGATATCCGTCCCGTCGGACTCGACGAACTGCGACCCGCCCACTCCGAGGGTCGTCATTCCCAGCACGTCCGCGTTGCGCGGGGTCCAGAAGAGCTTAAGAGCGGCGCGGCGGCTCCCCCGCTGGAGCGTCCGGTCCACCGTGCGGGAGAGGAACGCGGCCATCTGCACGCGCGTCACGTTCCCGTCGGGGTCGTACGTCGTCGCCGTCGTCCCGGTCGTGATCCCCATGTAGAAGATCTCCAGGACGAGCGGGCAGAACGCGTCGGCCGCCACGTCCGTGAACGGCCCGCAGTCGCCGAGCATCGCGGAGCCTCCCCCTGCGGCGGCCATGACCAGGGAAAGGACGAGAACCGACACACTCCGACCGGAGAGAAGGAACCTCATAAGACCTCCTAGCGCCATCAAGGCCTTCGCGGCCCGCCGTTAGAACCGGACGAGCTTTTGCCCGAAATTCAGAGAGACCCGGAAGTCCACGCCGTCGCTGCCACCGAGCAGCGCTCCTGACGCTCCCCCGAGGAGACTGGTCCGGGCGAGGACGGCTGCGACGAAGCGAGACCCGCGCCTCATGACCCCTCCTGCCCCGGGGCAAGGCTACTCCGAAACGGGCGGGGCCGGGCCTGAGAAACTCAGCGGAGGGGTCAAGGCATCAGGATCGGAAGAGCCGTCGCCGGGCGGGCTGCTCTCAGAACCTTGCCAGAGAGTGGGGGCCGTCCATGGCGATCCAGAAATTGAGGCCATCGCTGCACACGCCGATGGGGAGCGTTCCGGCGACATCGAGCGATCCGATCTCGCTCAAGTCGGCAGCCTTCCAGAGCGAGAGCTTCCCGCTCGAGCTCGTCACGAGGATGCGTTCCCCGTCGAAAGCCGCCTGGAAAGCGGAGCCGAAGATCAGACCATTGCCGGTCAGCGTCGCCAGGACCGTCCCGGTCGAGGCCCGCACGACGGACACGGAAGGATTCTGATTGGGCACCCAGATGTTTGTTCCGTCGAAGACGGGAATGCTCGGGCTCGTCCCGACGGTGACGGTCTGGAGAATCGTGCCGGCGGGATCGAGCTTCCGAAGGGCGTTGAGAGACCCCGTTACCCAGGCGGACGCGCCGTCCCAGAGGGCGCCGATGAGGTTGCCGCCGATCGTGACGGTCGTCACGGTCCAGGGAAGCGACGCGGTCGGCGTCACGATGGAAACGCTGCCATCGGCGCTTGCCACCCAGAGGCGCGCGCCGTCGAAGGCGATTCCCGCGGAGGAGGCGCCGATGTTGGTCGCGACCGTTGTCACGGCGCCGGCTGGCTGACTCGGGTCGATCTGGTAGAGGCGAGTCTGACCTCCAGCCGACGAGGCGAAGATCCGTCCCATCGCGACGCGCACTCCGTACGCTCCGCTGGCGCCCGTCCAGGTCTCCAGGAGCTTGCCGTCGCCCGCGCGGACCCGGGAGATGGAGCCGCTGCTCGTGTTGGCGACCCAGACGTCGGATCCGTCGGACGCCGCCATCCGCTGCCCGATCTGGCCGAGCGTGGTCATCCCGAGGGCAGTCACCTCCCGATTCGTCCAGAAATGGTTGAGCGCCGCCCTCCCGTTTGTCCTCTGAAGCGAGCGGTCCACCGTCCGCGACAGGAAGGCGGCCATCTGGAGCCGCGTGACGCTGCTCGAAGGATCGTAGGTCGTCGGCGTCGTCCCGGTCGTGATCCCGAGGTAGAAGATCTCTAGAACGAACGGACAGAAGACGTCGGCGGCGACGTCGGTGAACGGGCCGCAGAGGCCGACGAGAGGAGCGGCGGCGCCTCCGGCGAGGCACGCGGCGCACAGCAGGGAAACAATTCGCCACCGCCGAGGTTTCATGCGCCCCCTCTCAAAAGCGGGCCAACCGGTTGGAACCGGCGAGCGCGATCCAGAAATCAGTGCCGTCGCTGCAGGCGCCGTTGGGAGCCGACGCGGTCCCGGTCGGAAAAGTGCCCAGTGCCTCGAAGCTCGCGGCCTTCCAGAGGGAGACGGCGTCAAACTCGTCGGCAACGAGAATTCGTTCGCCGTCGAAGGCGACTCCCTGCGGGGAGGCGAGCCCGTTGCCCGTGAGCGTGGCGAGAACGACGCCCGTCGCCGCGCGGACGACCGAGACCGTGCTGTCTCCCCGGTTGACGACCCACAGGTTGGTCCCGTCGAACAGGAGGCCGAACGGCTGGACGCCGACGGTGACGGTCTGGAGAACCGATCCGGCGGAATCGAGCTTCAGCAGAGTACCTCCCGAATAGCTCGAGATCCAGACGCTGGCGCCGTCGAACACCGCTCCGTTTGCGCTCGACGCCATCGGGACCGTCGTGACGGTCCACGGAATCGAGGCGCCCGGCGTGACGATGGACACCGACATCGCGGCGTTGGCCATCCAGACCCTGGCGCCGTCGAAAGTAATCCCCTGGGAGTTGTCGCCGAGATTACTCGCGACGGTCGTGACCGCGCCGGCCGCCTGGGCAGGGTCGATGCGGTAGAGCCGGCCCGGCGTCGTCTGGCCGGCCACCAGGATCCGGCCCATCACCGACAGCCCTTGAAAGGCGAGAGTCGCCCCGGTCCAGGTCTCCAGGGCCCGTCCGTCGCTTCCTCTCACGCGCGTCACGGAGTTGTCGAACGTGTTGGAGACCCAGAGGTCCTTCCCGTCGGAGGAGACGTAATACGGCTGGGCCGGAAGGGTCGTCAGGCCGAGCGCCAGGTCGTTGCGCGGGACCCAGAACTTCTGGACCGCTGCGCGCCGGCTACCTCGGCCCAGCACCCGGTCGACGGTGCGCGAAAGAAACGCAGCCATCTGTAGGCGCGAAACAGGACTCGCGGGGTCGTAGGTTGTCGCCGTCGTGCCGGTCGTGATTCCCAGATAGAAGATCTCGAGGACGAACGGGCAGAAGGCGTCCACTGCAACGTCTGTGAAGGGCCCGCAGGCGACCACAGCCCCACTCGCCGCGCCGGAGGCCCCGGCCAGGAGCGCTGTAGAAAGGGCGATCAGGAGCCGTCCGACGCCGGGGCGGTGCAATCGGCGCATGCAGACTCCCTCCTTACTGGAACCGCGCGAGCTTATCCGCGATCGGGAGTGAGATCCAGAGCTCACACAAGCGCGTCTGGCTCGAAGACGGTCCTGATCCAGAGGTTCGCCCTCGCCGCAGATAATTCACGCAGGAGGAAGGTCACCATGCGCAAGTTTCTGGCGAACGCCTGTCTGGGTTGGCTTCTGGCTGCGGGAGCGATCGGCGAGGGCGAAGTCGTAGCGATCAAGGCGGGCCGCCTCGTCGATCCGGAGACTGGGCGGGCAGCCGCCAATCAGGTCATCCTGGTCGAGGGAGAAAAGATCACCGCGGTCGGCGGCATCCCGATCCCCGCCGGCGCGCGAGTCATCGACCTGTCCGACCTGACAGTCCTGCCCGGCCTCGTGGACGCCCACACCCACCTGGGCCTGACCTACAAAGACATCCCCGAGAACGACTACTACTACCTGACCTACGTCATGGAATCCACGCCCCTCCGGGCGATCCAGGCGGCGTCCAACGGAATCCAGCTCCTGAACTCCGGCTTCACCGTCGTGCGGGACCTGGGCAACAACGCGCTCTACACGGACACGGCGCACCGCATGGCGATCGAGCAGGGATGGATCCCCGGACCCACGATCATCAACTCCGGGATCATCATCGGCGGCTCGGGCGGGCAGTTCTGGCCCACGCCCGAGATGGCGAAGTACCACGGCATCGTCTATCCCGAGTACCTCGATGCCGACACCAGGGACGAGATCGTCAAGGCAGTCCGCCAGAACATGCTCTTCGGAGCAAAGATCATCAAGATCTGCGTGGACTGCAAGCCGTGGGGCTACACCGTCGACGAGATGAAGCTCTTCGTCTCCGAGGCGGCGAAGGGCGGGCTGAAGGTCGCGGGACACGTCCAGACACCGGAAGGAGCGAGCCGCGCCATCGAGGCCGGGATCTGGTCGATCGAGCACGGCATGGCGCTGACCGAGGAGCACCACCGGCAAATGGCGCAGAAGGGGATCTACCTCGCCTCGACGGACACGCCCTTCACCCCGTACCACGGGACCAAGGAGGGAATGGACCGTGCCGCGGCGAAGCTCAAAAGCGCGTGGAAGAACGGCGTGAAGATCACGTTCTCGACCGACATGGACTACTACAAGACCGGCAACCCGATGAACCGGGGCGAGCTGACGATCAACTTCCTGCTGACCTGGAAGGCCGCCGGGATCCCCAACGCCGACATCCTGAAGGCGATGACCGTGACCGGCTACCGGTGCGCCGGCGTCGAGAAGGAGCGCGGGTTGATCCAGCCTGGCCTCGCCGCGGACCTGATCGCGGTCAAGGGAAACCCCCTGGACGACATCGACGCGCTCCGCGACGTCCGCTTCGTCATGAAGGACGGCGAAGTCTTCAAGCGCGACGGCGTCATGACGCCGGAGAAGTTCTTCCATGCCGGCCCCGTCAAGGGCTGGCGCCGCCGCTGACGCTCCCGTCTCAAAAGCGGACGTGCGGGCGATCAGAACCGGGCGAGCTTGTTGGCATCCCGCAGGGCGATCCAGAAGCTCTGGCCATCGCTGCGGGCCCCGATCGGTGCGGTGCTCGCTCCGGTCTCGACGCTGCCGATCGCCGTCAGATTCGATGCGCCCCAGAGCGAGACGCTGTTGCCGGTCTCGTTGGTGACGAGAATCCTCTGCCCGTCGAACGCCACCTGGTCGGGAACCGAGAGGCCATTGCCGGTCAGGGTCGCCAGGACCGCGGCGCTCGACGCCCGAACGACGGTCACGGTATTGGATCCGCGATTGGGGACCCAGAGGTTAGTCCCGTCGAAGGCCGGATGGGCCGGATCCAGTCCGACGGTGGTCGTCATGAGGATCGCGCCGTTGGAATCGAGCTTGAAGAGATTGCCCGCGGCATAGTCCGTCACCCAGACGTTCACGCCGTCGAAGACGATCCCCCTCAGGCCGGAGAACCCCGTCGTGACGGTGGAGACGGTGAAGGTCGACAGCGGGATGATCGATACCGAGCCTCCCACCAGGCTGTTCGCCGTCCAGATCCTCGAGCCGTCGAAGGCGATTCCGTTGGGACCGGCTCCCAGCGTGCTCGCCACGGTCGTGACGGCGCCCGGCGGCAGGGTCGGATCGATCCGATAGAGCCGGCCGGGGTTCATGTAGCCAGTCACGAACACTTTGTTCATGACGGAGAGAACGCCAACCGCCGAGCCCGCGCTTAGCCAGGTCCCGAGCAGGGCCCCGTCGCTTCCCCTTACACGCGAGATCGAGGCCGAGTTGAAGTTCGACACCCAGACGTCCGTGCCGTCGCAGTCGAGCAGGCCCGGCCCCGATCCCACCGTCGTCAGTCCGAGGATCGACTCGGACTGCGTCGTCCAGAGCTGGTCCAGAATCGTACGGGGCGCGGCGCGCTGGAGGATCCGGTCCACCGTTCGCGAGAGGAAGGTCGCCATCTGGAGCCGCGTGACGCTGGCCGTCGGATCGTAGGTCGTGGGCGTCACTCCGGTCGTGATCGCGAGCGTCAGGAGCTCCTGGACGAAGGGGCAGAAAGCCGGATCGCTGACGTCGGTGAAGGGGCCGCAGACTGCCAGCAGGGCGTTCACGACACCTGCGAAGAGCGCCGCGGAGACTGCGGAAGCGGCGAGAGGCCGGTGCGCGCGCATCAGAACCGAGAAAGTCTCAGGCCGTTGACGACCCAGAAGCTCGTCCCGTCGTTGCACGCGGGACCACCGAGCGGCAGGACGCCGAGAAACGTGAGATCGGCTGCCTTGAAGAGCGCGTCTCCCAGCAGGACGCGTTCTCCGTCGAACGCGGAACCGGGCAGGGCGCCCTGCGTCACCGTTGCCAGAATCGCGCCGGAGGAGGCTCTCACGATCGCCGCGCCAGCGGGGGACAACGGCACCCAGATGTTGGCGCCATCGAAGATCGGATCTCCCCGGGGAGTGTCGAGCGTCACCGTCTTCAGGATCGCTCCCGTCCCGTCAAGCTTGAAGAGAGCGCCGATGCTCAACCGTCGGTCGGTCACCCAGACGTTCGAGCCGTCGTACAGGATTCCGTTCGGGTTCGTAAATCCGGTGCTCACGGTCGTGACGGTCCAGGGAGTCCCGGGCGTCAGGATCGAGACGGACCCGCCCACGCCGGGCGAGTTGGAGGTCCACACGTGCGCGCCGTCGAACGCGATCCCCTTCGGGCCCCCGCCGAGCGTGCTCGCGACGATGGTCACGCCGCCCGGAGGCCGGCTCGGATCGATCTGGTAGAGCTTGCCGGGGGTGTCCTGGCCGACGATGAGGACCCTGCCCATGGCGATCATGAGGTCACCGAAACTGGCGACGCCCGCGGTCCAGGTTTCGAGCCGCGCCCCGTCCGAGGCGCGCACGCGGACGACCGTGGCGTCACCCTGGTCCACCCAGAGGTCCGCGCCGTCGAATTGCACGGCCCGAGGAGAGGCGAGCGTGACCGAGGCCAGAACTCCGTCTCCGAACTTGGACGTCCAGAACCGCTGGAGCGCCGCGCGGCGGCTGCCCCGCTGGAGGACGCGATCCACCGTCCGCGAGAGGAAGGTCGCCATCTGAAGCCGGCTGACGTTCGACGCCGGGTCATACGTTGTCGGCGTGGTTCCGGTCGTGACGCCGAGATAAAAGACCTCGAGGACGAACGGGCAGAAGTTGTCGTCGGCGGTGTCGGTGAAAGGGCCGCAGACGCCGAACAGCCTGCCGGCCCCGCCGAGCACCAGCGTCGACGCCGCCAGGACGATCACGATCAGGAACTGTCGAGGAGTCCTCATCAGAACCTCAGCAGGCTGTTGCCGTTCACGGTCGCGATCCAGAACTGAAAACCGTCGCTGCAGGCGCCCGCCGGGCTTCCCCCGGTCGGGACGGAGCCGAGCGGGCTCAAGTCCGAGGCCCTCCAGAGCGACACACCGGGCCCGGTACCGTTCGTCACCAGGACCCGCTCACCGTCAAAGGCGGCGACGTTCGAACCATCCAGCCCGTTGCCCGTCAACGTCGCCACGACGGCGCCGCTCGACGCCCGGACGACCGTGAGGGAGTTCGAGTTGTCGTCGGGAGACCAGATGTTCGTTCCGTCCGAAACGGGAAAGGCTTTCCCCGATCCGACGGTGACGGTCTGGAGCACGGTGCCGCCGGAGTCGAGCTTCAGCAACACTCCGATGCCCCGGACCCAGATGTTGGCGCCGTCGTAGAGGGCGCCGTAGAGCCGACTCTCTCCCGTCGTCACGGTGGTCACGGTCCAGGGAATCGTCGGCTGGGGGGTCACGATCGAAAAGGTCCCGTCGTCGTTGGACGTCCAGAACCGCGACCCATCAGAGACGATGTCGTTGGGGTGTTGTCCCACGTTCGTGGCGACGGTCGTGACGGCGCCGGCGGGCTTGCTCGCCTCGATACGGAAAAGGAAACCCGGTATCGTGGCTCCGACGGCCACGACCTGTCCGTTGACCGCCGTCAGGCCCAGTGGTTGGAGCGCGCCGGTCCATGTGTCCAGGATCCGGCCGTCGCTTCCCCGAACGCGCCAGATCTTGCCCTCGGTGGGCCCGCTGACCCAGACATCCCGCCCGTCGCAGGCAACCTCCGTGGGCTCCGACGTTCCGAACGTGGTCACTCCCATGGCGGACGCGCTCTGAGGCGTGTAGAACTTGCGGAGCAGGACTCGCCGGCTACCACGCTTCAACGTCGCGTCCACCGTCCGAGAGAGGAACGCCGCCATCTGGATCCGGCTGACGTCGCCGTCAGGGTTGTAGGTCGTCGGCGTGACTCCGGTGGTGATCCCGAGATAGAAGATCTCCAGGACGAAAGGACAAAAGATCGTGTTGTTGATGTCGGAGAAGGGCCCGCACCCTCCGACCTGGGAGTTGGAAGCGCCGACCACCAGCGCCATCAGGAAGGCGATGGCGGCGAGGACACCGCGGCGCAGAGACCAGCCGGCAACCATAAGCGCCTCCCTGGATCGGAATCTGTCTCATGCTAGCTTCGCCCGGCGTCACCGGCAAGGACTACTTTCCTGAAGGCGGAGGACTCAGAAGGCACGGTGCCAGTACTTGAGTTGGTGGCAATCTCCCGGGACTTTCCCGGCGTTCGGGCGCTCGACGGCGTCTCGCTGACGCTCGAGAAAGGCGAGGTCCACGCCCTCTGCGGCGAGAATGGGGCCGGCAAGAGCACCCTGATCAAGGTGCTGTCCGGGTTCTATTCCCGTGGCCAGTACGGCGGAGAGATTCGCTTGCGCGGCGAGCCGGTCGTCTTCTCCGGCATCCGGGACGCGGAGGCGGCCGGGATCGCGGTCATCACGCAAGAGCTGGCTCTCGTGCCGGAGATGACGGCGGCCGAGAACGTGATGCTGGGACGCGAGCCGGTCTCCCGAGGATTGATCCAGTGGGACGCTCTTCTCGCCGCCGCGACTGGGGCGCTCGAGCGGGTCGGCGCCGACGTCTCGCCCGATCGGCCCGTCCGGGAGCTCGGCGTCGCCCGCCGGCAGATGGTCGAGATCGCCAAGGCGGTGGACAAGCGCTCCGAGATCCTCGTCCTCGACGAGCCCACGGCGGCCCTGGCGGAGGGGGATGTCCGGCGGCTGCTCGACTTGCTCCGGGCGCTGCGGCGGGAAGGCGTCTCGTCTCTCTACGTGAGCCACCGACTGGAGGAGGTCTTCGAGATCGCCGACCGGATCACGGTCCTGCGAGACGGCCGCGTCGTCGCGACGGCGCCGCGTTCGGACTGGACGCCGACAAGCGTGGTCGCGGCGATGGTCGGGCGCGAGATCCGCGAGATCTTCGCGCGGCCGCGGACCGTCCCTGGCGCAACCGCTCTCTCCGTCGCCGATTGGACTCTCGAGGATCCCCTCAACCCCGGCCGCGCCGTCCTCGACCGGGTCTCCTTCGAGGCCCGCGAGGGAGAAGTCCTCGGGATCGCGGGCCTGGTCGGCTCCGGCCGGACAGCCCTCGCGACTTCGCTCTTCGGGCTCGCGCGCTCCCGCGTCTCGGGAACGCTCGCGATGCCCGGCCGCGCCGCCACCACTCCCTTCCGCCATCCCGCGGAGGCGATTGCCGCGGGCGTGGCGCTGGTGGGAGAAGACCGGCAACACGACGGCATCCTGCCGCAGGCGTCGGTGCTGGAAAACCTGACGCTTCCGACGCTCTCCCGCTACCGGCGCAGCGCGGGGCTGCTCGACGATTCCTCCCGATGGCGCGACTCCGCAACACAGATGGAGGCACTCCGGATCCGCGCGCCTTCGCCGGCTTCGCGAGCGGCCGCACTCTCCGGCGGGAACCAGCAGAAGGTGGTCTTCGGCAAGTGGCTCCTCGCGAAACCGCGGGTCCTCCTTCTGGACGAGCCCACGCGGGGCGTGGACGTCGGCGCCAAAGCCGAGATCCACGAGATCGTAGGAAGGCTCGCGGCGGAAGGAGTCGCGATCGTGCTCATCTCCTCCGAGCTGCCGGAGCTGCTCGGAGTCTCCCACCGCGTCCTCGTGCTCTCGCGGGGACGGGCCCGGGCGACGTTCCCCTTCGACCAGGCGACGCCGGAAGCGGTCATGGCGGCGGCCACCGCGTGAGCGCGAGCGAAGGCCGCCGCCCGGCGATCCCCTGGCGGGCGCTGACCCTGGCGGGCGCGCTCGCGGTCATCTGGATCGTCTTCCTCGCTGCGACCGGCGGGA
>DATFQY010000070.1:0-7857 GCA_035263845.1 Thermoanaerobaculia bacterium
ATGCTGGTCGCGCTTGTCGGAGCGGGCGCCGGGCTGGTCGGGGCGCTTCTCCTGACCCGGTTGATGAAGAGCCTGCTCTACGGGGTCGAGGCTACCGACCCGTTGACCTTCGTCGCCGTGTCCACCGGCCTCGCCGCCGTCGCTCTTGCCGCGAACTATGTCCCCGCACGCCGAGCCTCTCGGATCGATCCTCTAATAGCTTTGCGACACGACTGAGCACGCCGGGCGGGAGGGGCAAGCCCCTCCCCTACGACGCCGAGCCCGTTATCGGATTTCAGCTCCTGATGGCGTCCGCGCCCGCCCGCGCGCACTGCCCGTCCTGGGCGCTCGAACCGCCGGACAGGCCGATCGCGCCGATCGTTTTCCCGCCGACGATCAGGGGGACTCCCCCTTCCACCGGGACCGCGCCTTCGAGGCCGAAGACGCGGAGGCTGTCTCCTCCCGCCGCGACCATGTCCTGGAACGCCTTCGTCGGCCGGAGGAACAGGGCCGAACAGCGCGCCTTGGAGATCGAGATCGCGACGCTTCCCGTCTGCGTCCCGTCCATCTTCTCGAAATAGACGAGGTGGCCCCCCGTGTCCACGACCGCCGCCGCCATCCGCCACGAGTTGCGGGCCGCTTCCGCGATCGCGGCCGCCGCGGCGCGCCTGGCATCCTCGACTCCGATGTTCTGACCGTAGCTCTCAGGCACGCTTTTCTTCTCTCACGACTCCGTCGGCAAGAAACGGCAGGCCGCTGACCCGGACGCCGCAGGCGGCAAAGATCGCGTTGGCGACGGCCGGCGCCAGGCCCACGATCGGGGTCTCTCCCGCGCCGGCGGGCGGCAGGTCCTTGCGGTCGAGGATCACGACCTCGATGGACGGGACGTCCGTGATTCGGGGCACGCGGTAGGAGGAGAACTTCGGGTTGACGATCCTGCCGCCCTCGAAGAGCACTCTCTCGAACAACGCTCCCCCGATCGCCTGCACGACCGATCCCTCGACCTGGTTGCGCAGCCCGTCGGGGTTGATCACCGCGCCGCACTCGAAGGCCTCGACGACTTTCACGATCCTCGCCTTGCGGCTCGACTTCTCCACTTCCACCTCGGCGCAGGCCGCGACGTAGCCGCCCTTCTCGACGCCTCCCGCGATCCCGAATCCGCGTCCCGGCCCGGGCTTGCGCTTGCCCCACCCGAAAGACTTTGCCGCCGCCTCGAAGACCGCCTTCAGCCTCGGGTCGGCCAGGTTCTTCAAGCGAAACGCCAGCGGGTCCATCTTGAGCTCCCGCGCGAGCTCGTCCATGTGGCTCTCGCGAGCGAAGTGGTTGGCCGTCGCCGCCAGCCCCCGGTACGAGCCCTGCCGGAGCGGCGACTTCGACGGGTGAAACTGGATCTTCTGGTTGGCGACCGTGTAGGGCGTCGCGATTGCCGCCGGTCCCGAGTTGTAGTTGTGGAACTCCCAAGCCGTGATCGTCCCTTCCCGACTTGCGCCGCTCGAGACCTCGATGACTCCGGCGGGACGGAAGTACGCCCAGCTGAATTCCTCCTCGCGCGTCCACGTCAGCTTGACCGGCCGGCCGACCGCGCGCGAGAGCCTCGCGGCCTCCAGCGCCGCGTCGCCCGTGTGCTTGCCGCCGTAGGCGGAGCCCGTGTCGGGAACGAACACGCGGACCTTGTCCGGCGCGATCCGGAAAGCCTCCGCGAGCTCATCGCGCACCGCGAAGGGCCGCTGCGTGCCGGTCCACACCGACAGCACGCCCAGCTTCCACTCCGCGACCGCGGCCCGCGGCTCCAGCGGCGCGTGGGCGATGTACTCGACCGTGTAGGTCCGCGAGAGCTTCACCGCGGCGTTGCCCATTCCCTCCTCGACGGAACCGGAGACGCGGGGCTCGTTCCTGTCCCCCGAAGGCTGGGGCTTCTTCAGCTCCTCGAAGAGCTCCTTGTTCGAGATCGCCGCCGGAAGGTCCCATTTCGCCGAGAGCGCCGCGAGCGCGCGCTCGGCCGTGTAGAGATCCGTCGCCGCCACGCCGACGAAGTCCCCGTCGCGGACGACCTTGGCGCCGGAGATCGCCTCCGCGGCCGAGGCGTCGAGCGAGGCGAGCGTCGCGCCGAACCCGGCCGGCCGCAGCACTTTCCCGTAGACCATCCCGGGCCGCGTGACGTCGGAGGTGTAGAGGTGCTTCCCCGTCACGATGTCCGGCCCGTTCACCTTCCGGACGGACGTGCCCGCGACCTTCCAGTCCGACGCGGGCGAAAGACGAGGCTCGTCGGGGACGTCCTTGATCAGGTTCTTTCCAAAGGTGACGTCGCCGTACGGGGCCGCGCGCTTGTGCGCGGCGTCCACGATCTTGCCGCCGGCCGCCGTGAGCGTGGAGGGGTCCACGTCCCAGTGCTCCGCCTGGAGGTCGATCAGCTTTTCGCGAGCCGCCGCGGCCACGGCCCGAAGCTGTTTGCCCATCGTCGGCGTGGTGCGGCTCCCGAACGTCCCGGCGTCCCACGGGACCCGCTCGGTGTCCCCCATCAGCAGGGTGATCCCCTCGACGGGGCACTTGAGCTCCTCGGCGATCTGCTGCGCGAGCGAGGTGCGGATGTTCTGCCCCATCTCGACCTTGCCCGTGAAGACGGTGATCTTCCCGTCCCGGCCGATGTGGAGCCACGCGGACATCTCCTTGGGCAGCTCGCGCTCCCCCGGTCTCGCCCGGCCCGACTCCTGGCCGCGCGCGGTCCGCGACCGTGCGCACACCAGCAGGCCGCCGCCCAGGAGCTGAAGGAACTTCCTCCGGTCCACGTCGAACCAGTGGAGGCGCCGCGAAACCTCGTGCTCGAGGATCTCGCGATCCAGATCCGTCTCCGGAGTGCTCATGGCGTCTTCTTCATCTTCGCGGCGGCGCTCTGGAGGGCGACGAGGATCCGCGGGTACGTGCCGCACCGGCAGATGTGGCCGGACAGGTGTTTGAGGATCTCCTCCCGGGGAGGGTTCGGATTGGACGCGAGGAAGCCGGCCGCCGCGACGACCATCCCGGGCGTGCAGTAACCGCACTGGAAGGCCTCGGCCTCGAGGAACGCCTCCTGCACAGGGTGGAGCTTGCCGGCAGGGGCAAGCCCTTCGATCGTCGTGATCGCCTTTCCCGCGGCCTCGGACACCGGCATCTGGCAGGAGCGGGCCGCCTTTCCGTCCACGAGGACCGTGCACGCGCCGCACTGCCCCTCGCCGCAGCCATACTTGGTTCCCGTCAGCTCGAAGCGGTTGCGAAGGACGGAGAGCAGCGTCTCGTCGGGGGGGACTTCGATCGACCTCGAGACCCCGTTCAGCTGGATGACGACTTCGCTCATGCCCGCCGTCGCATCATCTCGCAAAAACCGCACCCGGCGAGACACGGACCGCCGAAATACAATTCGGCGGACAAGCCCATGACGTTGACTGCCGGAGCTCGCCTCGGACCTTACGAAGTCCTGGCCCCGATCGGCGCGGGCGGGATGGGCGAGGTCTGGCGGGCCAGGGACCCGCGCCTGGGCCGCGAGGTTGCGGTCAAGGTCCTGCCGGCCGCCTTCACGGACGATCCGGAGAGGCTCGCCAGGTTCCAGCGTGAAGCACAACTGCTGGCGGCGCTCAACCACCCCCACATCGCCGCGATCTACGGAGTCGAGGAGGCAGCGGGAGCGCAGGCGCTGGTCCTCGAGCTCGTCGAAGGCGAGACGTTAGCGGAGAAGCTCGCCTCCGGTCCGATCGACCCCGCCGAGGCACTCGAAATCGCCCGGCAGATCGCCGAGGCGCTGGAGGCCGCGCACGAGAAGGGGATCGTTCACCGCGATCTCAAGCCGGCCAACGTCAAGCTGACGCCTTCCGGGAAGGTCAAAGTCCTGGACTTCGGTTTGGCGAAAGCGCTCGCAGGGGAGAGCTCGTCCCCGGAAATGTCGCACTCCCCGACGATCACTGGCGTCGCGACGCGCGAGGGCGTCATCATCGGAACCGCCGCCTACATGTCTCCGGAGCAGGCCCGCGGCAAGCCCGTGGACAAACGCACGGACATCTGGGCGTTCGGCGTCGTCTTGTACGAGATGCTGGCGGGGCGCGAAGCGTTCCACGGCGAAACAGTCTCGGACACCCTCGCCGCGATCCTGACGAAGGATCCCGACTGGAGCCGGCTTCCCGCGCGCACGCCGCCGGGAATCCGCCGGCTCCTGGCGCGGTGCCTGGAGAAGGACCGCAACCGCCGCCTCCACGACATCGCCGACGCTCGCATCGAAACGGAAGAGGGCCTTGCGGAGCTTCGAGGGGCGACGTCCTCGTTCGCCGCCGGGCGCGGCCGGCTCACCCGCCGTTCCCGGAAGCTCTTCGCGGCGGCGGCCGGGCTGATCCTCGCCGCCGGCGGCTTTTTCGCCGGACGCCTCTTCCCCGCGCGCGCTCCGCGCTCCGCCTCGCCTTCCGGACCGATCCGGTCGATCGTGCCGCTTCCGGAAGGCACCTACCTCGCAGGATGGGCATCCCCCGCCGTCGCCATCTCCCGCGACGGCCGCCGGCTCGCCTTCGTCGCGGTGAAGGAGCGCGCGTTCCAGCAGCTCTACGTCCACCGCCTCGATACGGGCGAGACGCGCCTCGTGCCCGACAGCGAGACCGCCGAAGGGCCGTTCTTCTCGCCCGACGGGGAGTGGGTCGCGTTCGCGACGGACGTCTCCTCCATGCGGGGAAAGGCGGGCGCGCTCAAGAAGTACTCTCTTTCGACCGGGCTGACCCAGCAGATCTGCGCCGTGGAGGACTACTTCGGCGGATCCTGGGGCGAAGACGGGACCATCGCGCTCACGATCGAGGAGACCAGGGGAATCTGGACGGTCCCCTCGGGCGGCGGCACCCCGGCGCCGGCCGCGTCGTCCGTTCGCTCCGGAGGGAAGGACGAATCCCGGGGCATCCTCTGGCCGCAGCACCTGGCGGCCAAACGCCTGCTCGTGACCGACGAAAACGCTTCGCGCTGGGGCAATGCCCGGATCCTGGACCTCGCGACGAGGGAGCTCACCGACGTCCATTCCGGAACGCCGATGGCCCGCTACGCGGCGAGCGGACACCTTCTGCTGGTGGACTCGGAAGGAACGCTCTTCGCCCTCCCTTTCGATCCCGGCGCCGGCCGGACGACCGGCTCTCCCGTGGCCACCGTCAAGGACGTCGCGATCACCGGCAACGCCGCCGGAGCTTTCGCGGTCTCCGATTCCGGCACGCTCGTCTACGCGACCGGGTACGTGCGGGGGAGCGGCCGCGAAGCGGCGCAACTCGTCCGCCTCGACCGCCAGGGAAACGTCCAGCCGCTCCCCTTCGAAGCGCAGCCCTTCGGCCGGGTTGTCCGGATCTCTCCCGACGGACGAAAGCTCGCGGCCATTACCTGGGACTACACCATCTGGGTTTACGACCTCGTCCGCAACTCGCGGATCCGGCTGCCCAACGAGACGGTCAGGCCCTCCGACTTTCCTGCCTGGACGGCCGACGGCGAGCGGATCGCCTTCTCCGGCGACACCGTGGGCACGGCTGGCATGAAGATCTTCTGGCAGAAAGCGGACGGGTCCGAGCCGGCTCAGGTCTTGAACGATCAGAGCAGCAAGGAGAAGGTGCCCGACTCCTTCACGCCGGACGGCGCCTCGCTCCTTTATGGGGCCTTCGGCGAGCAGGGGGGGGTGTGGCTACAGCGGCTCGGGCAGAAGGCGCCGGCGCAGCGCATCATCCCTTCCCCGGTCCGCACCGAATCCGCCATTTCTCCCGATGGAAAGTGGCTTCTCTACACCTCCAGTGAGACGGGGAACCTCGAGGTCTATCTCCGTCGCTTTCCGGAGCTCGACCACCTCCAGCAGGTCTCCGCCGGAGGCGGCTATGCGCCGCTCTGGTCGCGCGACGGCCGGGAGATCTTCTACCGCGGGGCCAAAGGCGGGTTCTTCTCAGTTCCCTTCGAGGGAGGCGGCGAAGGCAGCTTCGGAACTCCGCGGCTGCTCTTCGAGAAGGCCGGCATCCGCGGCTACGATGTCGCGCCGGACGGGAAGGGCTTCTACGCGGTCTACCAGCCGCCCGAGAGCGGCATCGTCCGCGAGCTTCACCTGGTCACGAACTGGTTCGAGGAATTGAACCGCCTCGCGCCGGCGGGGAAGAATTAATGGCGCTTCCGCGGGGAGTCTCGGTCGTCGTGCCGGTGCACGGCTCGGGCGACGCCCTCGAGGAGGTCACCCGGAGGCTTTCGCCGGTCCTCTCGGCGTCGGGCCGCCCATGGGAGGTAATCCTGGTGGACGACGGGAGCCCGCCCGAGGCGTGGCGGCGCATCGAGGAGCTGGCGCGGAAAGACCCTCGAGTCCACGGCATCACGCTGATGCGCAACTACGGGCAGCACAACGCGCTCTTGTGCGGGCTTCGCGCCGCGATGTACGACACGACGGTCACAATGGACGACGACCTGCAGAATCCTCCCGAGGAGATCCCGAAGCTCCTGGCCCGGCGAGAGGAGAGCTGGGACGTCGTGTACGGAGCACCGGCCGTCCAGAGCCAGCCGTTCTGGCGGAAGATCGGCTCGGGCCTGATCCGCTCCGCCCTCGCCCGGTCCATCGGGAAGGAGAGGGCGAAGAGCGTCAGCGCCTTCCGGGCGCTGCGCACCGCCAACCGGGAAGCCTTCACAGACTTTCGAGGGCCCTTCGTCTCGCTCGACGTCCTGCTAGCCTGGACGACCGACCGGGCGACGAGCGTCGAGGTCCGCCACGATCCGCGCAAGTCCGGGACCTCCAGCTACAGCTTCTGGAAGCTCGCCGCCCACGCCGCCGACATGATGACGGGCTTCTCGACATGGCCGCTGCGCCTGGCGAGCGTCGTCGGCTTCGGGTTCACACTGTTCGGGCTCGCGGTCCTCGCATACGTGATCGGGCGCTACCTCGCCGCGGGAGGGAGCGTCCCCGGCTTCCCCTTCCTCGCCTCGATCATCGCGATCTTCTCGGGCGCGCAGCTTTTCGCGCTGGGAATCATCGGGGAGTACCTCGCCCGCGTGCACTTCCGTTCCATGGAGCGCCCCGTCTACGTGGTCCGCGAAACGACGCCGGAGAGGTCCAACGAGGCCACGTCTTGACGGAAGCCCGGATCGAGGCCCTGACGGGGCCGGACCCCGGAGACCTCCGCGCCGACCTGGTGCGGCTGGTCCCGGGGCCGCTCCGCGCCTGCGGCCAGACGGTGACGGCGCACACGCGCGCCGAGTACTGGCTCGAGGAGATCCGAGCGGACCTGCGGGCGGACGGCGCCGTCCTGCTGCTGGCCCGATCGCGCGGGCACGTCTCGGGCCTCGCCCTGCTCGCGGACCTCGTCTGGGAGAGCCGCGTGCTCAGGCGCCGGATGAGGGGGCTGCGGCAGCTGGCGGCGGCGGGAGAGCCGGAGGAGCGCGCGCGCGTGCTCGACAGGCTCGTCGAAGAGGGGGTCCGGCGCGCGGAGGGAGAGGACCGCGCCGACTGCCTCGTCCATCGCTGCCAGGCCGACGACGCGCCCGCCATTCACGCCCTGGAACGGCGGGGCTTCCTGCTGATGGACACGCTGGTGGATTACGTCGTGAACCTGGATAAGCCGGACAGCTCGCTCACGGTCCCCCTTCCTCCGGCGGGAACGACGCTGCGGCCGGCCGCGGCCTCGGACCTGGAAGGACTGCTCGCGGTCGCTCGCAGCGCCTTCGAAGAACACCCCGGCCGATTCCACTCCGACGAGCGGATCCCGCACGCCGGCGCTGTCCGCGTCTACGAGGAATGGATCCGTTCCTGCCTCGAAGGGTGGGCCGACCGGATCGTCGTCGCCGACTGCCGGGGAGCGATCGCTGGGTATTCCGCCTGGAAGAAACCGTCGGAGCTCGAGAGGCGGTTCGGCATCGAGCTCGGCCACT
>DATFQY010000071.1:0-25300 GCA_035263845.1 Thermoanaerobaculia bacterium
CGCCGCCCGCGCCGGTCGCCGCGAAAGCGGCAGGGCTCACCACCTCGGCGCCCGCGCCGCTTCACGCCGTCGCGGTCCTTCCCTTCGCCGACCAGACCGGCGACCCGGCTCTCTCCTGGACCGGGCACGGAGTCGCCGAGATGCTCGCGGCCAGCCTCTCGGAGAGCCGCAACCTCCGGGTGCTCGAGTCCTCGCGCGTCGAGCGCAGCGTGCGCGACCTCCGGATCGCCCCCGGGCCTCTCGAGTCGGAAGCCGGAAAACAGCTCGCGGATCTCTGGAGCGTGGACACGCTGGTCGCGGGCGCCGTCCGCAAGGCCGGTCCCCGCGTCCGCCTCGATGTCTCCGTGCTCCAGTTCCCGCGCGCGGGCCCCGCGGCGGCGCAGACGCTTTCGGCCGAGGGAGCGGGCGAGGACGACCTCTTCCAGGCAGCGGGGTCGCTTTCCGGGGAGCTGCGCCGGCGGCTGGGGGCCGCGTCTCCCGCGGTCAACGCCTCGGGCCCGCGCACAGCCTCGCTCGCCGCGGAGAAGGCATACGAGGAGGGAAGGTCGCTCCTCGCGCGGGGCGACGACCTCGCGGCGGCGCCCGCCTTCGAGCGCGCGGTCGCGGAGGACCCGAAGTTCGCGGCCGCCCTGGAGAAGCTCGCCCAGACCTACCAGGACCTGGGGCGGCACGAGAAGGCGGTCGAAGCGGCCGTCAGGGCGCTCGCGGCTGCGGGCACGCGGGACACGCTCCTCTCGCGCCGCATCCAGGCCCGCGTCGCCCTCTTGAACGGCAAGCCGGCCGACGCCGAGGCCCTCTTCCGCCAGCTCCTCGAGCTCTACCCCAACTCCAGCGAGGCACGCCTCGATCTCGCGAGCGCGCAGGCGGCGCAGGGCCATCACGCGGACGCCGTGGCGACTCTGAAGAAGCTCGTCGAGTCCGATCCGAACGACGCCCAGGCGTGGCTGCTGCTGGGCCGAAACGCGATCCTCATGGGAGACACGGCTAGGGCGGTCCAGGACTACCTCGTGCGCGCGCTGGCGCTCCAGAGCCAGATCCGCAACGAGAAGGGGAAGGCCGACGTCTACGTGGCGACCGCCGGCGCGTACCAGCGCATGGGCGACTACCCGAGAGCGCTGGAGAACTACGCCGCCGCGTGGAAGATCCAGACCGCGCTCTCCGACGAGAAGGGCCTTGCGACGACGCTGCGCAACCGCTCGCTCGTCTACCAGTTCCAGGGAAGGATCCGGGAGGCGGAGGCGGACCTGCAGTCCGCGCGCGCCCTCTTCGAGAAGCTCGGAGACCGCTCGGGAGTGGCGGACGCCTGGAACGCGTCGGGCGTCCTCGAGGAGTCCCGGGGCGCGTACCCCAAGGCCCTCGAGGCGTACCAAAGCTCGCTCAAGCTTCGCCGCGAGCTCGGCAACGAGCGGCTCCTGGCGCAGAGCTACGACAACGTCGGCTACATCTACTTCCTGCAGGGCGAGTACGACAACGCGCTCGTCTACTGGCAACAGGCGCTGGACCTGCGCCGGAAGATCTCGCACAAGAGCGGCGTCGTTCTGTCGGTCCTCAACATGGGCTTTCTCCAGACCGCGCAGGGCCGCTGGGACGACGCGGTCAAGTCCTTCGCCGAGAGCCTCGAGAAGAGCCGGGAGACTGACCAGAAAGACGCGACCGCGATCTCGCTCGGAAACCTCGGGATCCTGCACCAGCTCCGCGGCCGCTTCGCGGCGGCGATCTCCTCCTACGACGAGGCGCTCGCGGTCGCGAAGGGGATGCAATACCAGGCGGCCTCGATCGAATTCACGCTCAAGAAGGCCGCGCTGCTCGCCGAGGTCGGGCGGACCGACGCCGCCGCGGCGCTGCTGGGCGAGGCGGAGAAGTGGGTCACGCAGACCGGCAACGACGAGCAGAAGTCGGACCTCGAGGTGCTGCGGGGCGACATCGCCCTGGAGCGCGGGGACCGGGCGGCGGCTCGGGCGGCCTACGAGAGGGCGATCCCGCTGGCGCGCAAGAGCGGCAGCCGGATCTCGCTGCTTCGGGCGAGGCTCGCCGCGGCGCGGGCGGCGTCGGAGGGACCGGACCGGGCGCGGCAGCTCTCCGCGATCCTCGCGGAGGCGGAGTCGCTCGGCCACCGGGAGCTCACGCTCGAATCCTCCGAGGCGCTCGCCGAGGCCGAGGTCGCCGGGCGCCGGTTCACGGACGCGGATCGCCTGCTCCAGAAGGCGATCGCCGCGGCGCAGACCTCCAGCTGGAACGAAGGGCTGTATCGCCTCCACGCGCTTCGCGGCAAGGCGCTCGAAGGGGCGCGCAATCGCTCCGAGGCTTCGGCGGAGCTCCGCCGCGCCGCCGAAGAGGCCGCGAAGCTGCGAGAAAATGTCCCCGCCGAAATGCGCCCGTCTTTCGACGCCCTGCCCTTCGTCAAGGAAGTCGGGTCGCCTCGATGACCGATCGCACCCGCGAGATCTCCGAGCAGGTCGCCCGCATCACGGCGGAGAACGCCCGCCTGCTCGACCGGCTGATCGAGACCGAGAGGCGCTTTCGCCGGATCTCGCGCGGCGTCCTACGCGTCCAGGAGGAGGAGCGGGCGAAGATCTCTCGCGACCTCCACGACGGCATCGGCCAGTCGCTGACCGCGCTGAAGATCCAGCTCGAGCTGATGGAGCAGGAGGCGGGGAAGGCCCAGGAGAAGCTGGCGCCGCGGATCGGCGCCGTTCGGGAGCTCGCCGAGTCCTGCCTTGCCGAGGTGCGAGAGATGGCCCGGCTGCTTCGGCCGCAGATGCTCGACGACCTCGGGCTCGAGCCGACGCTTCGCTGGCTCGCGCGCACGGTCGAGGAGCGGACCGGGGTCGCGGTGGCCCTCGAGGTCTCCGTCGGCGACTCGGTGGACCCGGACGCGGAGACGCTCGTGTTTCGCCTCGTCCAGGAGGCGCTGAACAACGTCGTCAAGCACGCCGGCGTGCGGGAGGCGCGCGTCCGGGTGAGGGCGACGCCCGGGAGTATTCTGCTGACCGTGGCGGACGAGGGATCGGGGTTCGACGCGGCCGCGGTGCTCGCCGGGACCGAGGAAGAGAAGGGGTTCGGCGTGCGGGCGATGCGCGACCGGGTGCAGTCCTTCAACGGGCGGTTCCAGATCGAGTCTTCCGGGAAGGGGACCGTGCTGGAGGCGGAGATCCCGCTGGAAGGGCGCGAGTGAAGATCCGGGTCCTCGTGGCCGACGACCACACGATCGTTCGGCAGGGGCTCGTCGGGATCCTCAAGGCGAGCGAGGAGATCGAGGTGGTCGGCGAGGCGGCCGACGGGCACGAGGCCGTCGAGAAGGCGGGGAAGTTGAGGCCCGAGGTCGTCGTCGTGGACGTCAGCATGCCGCGCCTCTCGGGGCTGGAGGCCGCGCGGCGGATCCACGAGGCGCTTCCGGCGACGCGCATCCTTGTCCTGACGATGCACGACGACGAGGAGTACATCCTGAAGATGGTTCGGGCGGGGGTCTCCGGATACCTCCTTAAGGAGGGAGCCGCGTCGGAGCTGATCGCGGGAATCAAGGCCCTCCGGGCGGGCAAAACCTACTTCGGGCCCCACGCGGCGCGCGCCCTGGCCGACGCCTTCGCGCGGGACCGCCCGGCCGAGCCCGCGGACCCCTACGAGCGGCTGACCGACCGCGAACGCGAGGTCTTCCAGCTCGTCATCGAGGGAAAGACCAACACGGAAATCGCCACGGTCCTCTTCATCAGCCCCAAGACGGTGGACAACCACCGCACCCGCCTGATGGAGAAGTTAAACGTCCACTCCACCGCCGAGCTCGTCCGCTACGCCGCCCGCCACAAACTCCTGAGCTAATTCAACAAGGCACAACCGGCGGGAGGGGCAAGCCCCTCCCCTACGGCTCCGCCGCTGCGCGGCCCTCCTTGCCTCATTGCGAGGCGTTGCAGCAGGCCGTGGTGGACCGGCAGTGGCTGGCCGTGGACAGCGGCGCGACCTCGGGCGCCTTCGACAACACGATCTTCCTCTCGTTCCACACGACGGCCCTCGGCATCACGATCGACGTGGGCCTGGCGACCGGGTTCGGGGCGCCCATCGACGGCAAGACCCTCTACAGCGTCACGGCGTGGACCTTCGGCCGCGCCGACACCTACGACGACCTCTACTTCGACGTGGACTCGACGGAGGCCTTCGACTACACGCTCTTCTCGGCGCGCTAGCCGCCGGTCGCGGACTGGGACCGGGCGGACGTCTCGACCTGCGAGGCGCCCACCCGGTTCAGCCCGTCGAGCGCGGCGACCTTGTACGCCTCGGCCAGCGTCGGGTAGTTGAAGACGGTGTCCCGGAAGTACTCGAGCGTCGCCTCGAGCGAGATCACTGCCTGCCCGATGTGGATCAGCTCGCTCGCCTGGTCGCCGAAGACATGGACGCCGAGGACCCGCAGGCTCTTCGGGTCGAAGAGGATCTTCAGCAGCCCCGAGTCGGCGCCCAGCATCTGGCCCTTGGCGAGCTCCTCGTAGCGGGCTCGCCCGACCTCGTAGGGCGTCTTCGACTTGGTCAGCTCCTCTTCCGTCTGGCCGACGACGGAGATCTCGGGGACCGTATAGATGCCGTAGGGAAGGAGAGGCTTGCTGCTGGTGTCCCGCACCCCGAACATGTGGTGGCTCGCGATGCGCCCCTGCTCCATGGAGGTCGAGGCGAGCGCGGGGAACCCGATGACATCCCCTGCCGCGTAGATGTGCGGCACGGCGGTCTGGTAGTGCTCGTTGACGGCGAGGCGCCCGCGCGCGTCGGCAGCGAGCCCCGCTCCCGGCAGGTTCAGAAGGTCCCCGTTCGCCTGGCGACCGACGGTGTAGAGCAGGGCCTCGGCATGGATCCGCTTTCCGCTCTCAAGGCACGCGACGACCCGGTTTTCCCCTTCCTTCTCGACGGATGCGAGGGTCTCGCCGAGCCGGAACGTCACCCCGTTCTGCCGGAGGTAGTAGACGAGGGCGTCCACGATCTCCCGGTCCACGAAGTCCAGGATCGTGTCGCGTTGCTCGATGACCGTGACGCGAGTGCCCAGCGCCGCGGCCATCGAGGCATACTCGAGGCCGATGACGCCCGCTCCCACGACCAGGACCTCCCGGTGCAGCCGGTCCATGTTCGAGATCTGGTCGGAGTCCACGATCATGCGGCCGTCCAGCGGCACCTTCGGGTTGTGGGCAGGCCTCGACCCGCACGCGATCAGGATGAAGTCCGCGCCAACGCGGCGGGTCCCGCCCTGTCCCTCGATCTCCAGCGTGTGCGGATCGGCGAAACGCGCCGTCCCCTCCAGGATCGCGATGCCGTTGCGCCGGAGCTGCGCGCGCACGACCTCTTCCTGCCGGTCTTTCACGGACTTGACCCGGAAGGCGAGGTCCGTCACGGTGATCTCTTCCTTGATCGCATAGTTGCGGCCGTAGAAGGTCCGCTGTCGAAAGCCGGTCAGGTAGAGGATCGCCTCGCGGAGGGTCTTGGACGGGATCGTCCCGGTCTGAAGCGAGACGCCCCCCAGTTGGCGGGGGCGGTCCACCACGGCTACTCGCTTTCCGATCTTGGCGGCGGCGACCGCCGCCTTCTGGCCGGCGGGCCCCGACCCGATGACGGCGAGGTCGAACCTGGTCGCGTCCATGGTCATCCCTCCACTCCGAGGGGCGGCAGAGCCGGCGCGCCCTTGCTGGCGCCGGCGGCCTCCGGTTTCGCGGCTTCCCACTTCACGATCTTCAAGTCTTTCACGAAGATCGCGTAGATGACCGGCACGAGCAGCAGGGTCACGACGGTGGCAATCGTCAGCCCGCCGATCTGCGCGTAGCACATCGGCTCCCAGAGCGGGCCGCCGTGCGCCGCGAGGGGGAAGAGGGCGATGACCGTCGCGCCCACGGTGATCAGGACCGGCCGCAGGCGCATGATCCCCGCGTCCAGGAGCGCCTGCTCGAGGGGCTCGCCCTCCGCGTGCTTCTCCTCGATGAAGTCGAAGAGCACGATGACGTGCGAGACGATCACGCCGATCAGGCTGGCGACCCCCATGAACGCCATGAAGCCGAACGGCATCTTCATGATCCAGAGGGCCGCGAAGGCGCCGATGAACCCGAACGGGATGGCCGCGAAGACAATGAACGGCTTGACGGCGTTCTTGAACTGAATGACGAGCGCCAGGAAGATCATCGCCACCGACATCATCATCACGCGCAGCAGGTTCTTGAAGCTCTTGGTCTTCTCCTTGTGCTCGCCGGCGATCTCCAGCGTGTATCCGGGCGGCATCGACTTCTCGAACTCGTGGATCGCGGGCATGGCCTTCTTCAGGACCTCGGCCGGCAGGAACCCCTCGTGTGAGAACGCCGAGACCGTAACGGTGCGGAAGTGGTTTCGCCGCCACATCTTCTCGGTCTTCAGCCCGTAGGAGATCGAGGAGACGGACCCCAGCGGCACCTTCGACGTTCCGTTGTGCGAGTAGACGTAGAGGTCCGCGAGGTCCGACAGCTCCGCCCGCTCCTCCATTCGAAGGCGCGCCACGATCGGGATCTTCTTGTCCCCTTCCCGCAGCGACCCGACGGAGACTCCGTTCAACCCTCCCGAGGAGGCCTGCGCGACGTCGAGGTTGGTCACCCCGGCGAGGTTGGCGCGGTCCGGATCGGTCGTGAGACGGACCGAGAAGCTCTCCGAGCCCCAGTCGTTGCGGACGCGGGCGGTCTCCGGCATCTCGCGCAGCGTCGTCTCCAGCCGCGCGGAGAGCGTCCTCAGCGTCGGAATGTCCTCGCCGCTGATCCGGATCTGGATCGGGATCCCGACGGCCGACCCGCTGTCGAGCTGCCGCACGTCGATGCGGGCGCCGGGCACCCTCGAGGAGAGGGCCGCCTGGAGGGGCGCGATCAGGTGCCCGGTGTCGTGCTTGTCCCGGGTCTGGATCAGGACCTGCGCGTAGTTCAATTGGGACAGCTCCGGCGAGACCGAGAACCAGAACCGCGGGCCGCCGCCGCCGATGAACGAGGTCACCGACTCGAGGACCTCCTTCGGCTTGGCGTCCTTGCCCGCGTGCTCCCGGCCGTATTCCGCCGCGATCTCGTGGACGATTCTCTCGACCGAGTCCACCGCCTGCCGCGTCGCGATCAGCGGCGCGTCCTCCGGCAGCCAGACGTCGATGAAGGAGAGGTAGGACAGGTCCTTAGGGAAGAACTCCTCCTTGAGCCCCTTCGCCATCGTGAGCCCGCCGACCAGGAGCACCAGGGCGCCCACCAGGACGCGCTTGCGGTGGTCGATCGCCCAGTTCCCGACGCGGTAGTAGAAGGAAGCGAAACCGCTCTTGCGCCGCTCCTCGATCGGCTTCTCCTTCGTCGGACGGAGGATGTAGTAGCCGAGCAGAGGGATGAACGTCATCGAGACGATCCGGGACGCCAGCAGCGAGCAGCCGATGACGATCGGCAGGCTCTTCATGAAGGCGCCGGTGTCGCCCGTCAGGGCCAGGAAGGGGAGGTAGGCCACGATGTTGGTGATCGTCGCGTAGAGGATCGCGGTGGCGAGCTTCAGGGGCCCGAGCCACGCCGCCGTGAGCCGGGGCGTGCCGAGGGCGAGCTCGCGCTTGATCGCGTCCCCCGCCACGACCGGGTCATCCACGAGAAGCCCCAGCGCGATGATGAGCGAGGCGATCGAGACCTGCTGCAGGTCGATGCCGAAGAGGTGGACCATGCCGAAGGTCATCGCGAGCGTGATCGGGATCGACAGCGCCATCAGGAGCGCCGAGCGCCACTCCCAGAACCCGACGAGCGACACGAGCACGACGAGGGCGATCGCCTCGTACAGGCTGTTCATGAAGAGGTGGATGTTCTCGGAGACCTGGAGAGGCTGGTCGGAGGTCCGCGCGTAGATCAGGTCCTCGGGCAGCCTCGCCTGGACGTCTTTCAGCGCGGCATCCACAGCCTTGCCGAGCTCGGCGATCTTCTGGCCCGACCGCATCTGGACGGCTAGCGTGATCGCGCGGGTCCGATGCCACTTTCCGTTCTTGTCCCGGTAGTTGTAGAAGTTCAGGAATCGCGCGGGCCCCTCATAGGCCCGGATCACTTCGGCGACGTCGCGCAGGTAAACGGGCGAGCCCGTCTGCGAGGTGGCCACGAGAAGCCCCCCGATCTCCGACTCGCTCGTGAGCTCGCCCGTCGGGTCCACGGCCAGGTTCTTGCCGCCGACGGCGACGACGCCGCCCGGCGCCGTGATGTTGCGCGCCGCGAGGATCGACGAGAGGTCCGTGTTCTGGAGGCCGTAGGCCGCCAGCCGGGTCTGGGAGTACTCGAGGTAGACGCGCTCGTCCAGCACGCCGGAACGCGTGACGCGGGCGACCTGGGGAACCCCCTGGAGCGTCCGGGTGATCAGGTCGGTGAAGTCGTCGAGCTCGCGGTAGGTGTACTTATCGCCCGCGGACGCGGCGAGCACCTCCTCGGTTTTCGCGGGATCCCGGACGATCGATGCCCTCCAGGTGTCGGGGTGGATCTCGGCTCCCGGCACCTTGTCCAGGAAGAAGTTGTTGATCGCGCGCTGGAGCTCGGCATCGCTGGCGGAGGACTCCTCGTCGAGACCGCAGAACCCGGGCCCCTGGAGGACGCGCGCGTTCCTCGTGGCGCCGCCCTGCTGGATGAAGTTCTGGAAGAGCGAGACGATCCGGGCGACGGAGTCCGCCGGGATCGACTTCGGGTAGCAGGCCACGATCGACACGCGGGGAGCGGAGCCTTTTGGGGCCGCGGCCCGGGCCTGCTCGATCCCCTGCCGGACGTCGCGGGCGCGCAGCTTGATCTCGAGTCCGCTCGCCGGCGGGCTGGCGATCGTCAGCATCAGCGCCGCGGTGTCGCCGAAGTCCTTGATGAACATCACCGGGCCGGCGCCGGAGGGGAGAGGCTCGATGGCGTCGAGCTTCAGCTTGATGTCGTCGAACTCCTTACCGGTCTCCTTCAGCCCTTCGACGAGCGTCACGTAGACCACCGAGAGGCCCGTGCGCGTGACCGACTTGATCTCGTCCACCTTCGCGTTCTCGGCGATCTTCTGCTCGATCTTCCGGGTCACGAGCTGCTCGACCCGGTCCACCGGGGCGCCCGGCCACTGGGCCAGCGCCACCGCCACGCGCACCGGGACGTCCGGGTCCTTGCGCTGCGGCATCCCCGTGAAGCCGACCCACCCCCACAGCGCGGTGCCCAGCAGGAGCACCCAGGCGATGTGGCGGTTCTCGACGAAGAACCGCGCGGTGTTCTTGGAATTCCGAAGGTCTTCCTGGCTCTGGTGCGACATGACGGCTCCTTTATGGGACGATCAGGACGGCCTGGTTCTCCGCGAGCAGGCTCGCCCCGGAGACGACCACGCGCTCGCCCGCCTTCAGGCCGTCGACGATCGTGACCAGGTTCCCGGTGATGGGACCGAGCTTGACCTCGCGGGACTTCGCCAGCGCGCTCTTTCCGTCCTCCGCGACGACGAAGACCGCGTAGGCGTCGCTGGAGCGCGGCGACTGGATGACGGCGGACAGCGGGATCGCCGGCAGGTTCGCCTGCCGCGCCGAGAGCCCGTGGGAATCCGGCCAGATCTCGATCGCCGCGATGAGCCCCGCCCGAAGCGTCCCCTCGCCGTTGGGGATCGTCACCTCGACATCGAAGACGCGGCTCTTGCGGTCGGCGGCGGGGGAGAGCGCCGTCAGCACGCCCTGGAAGGGCTTTCCGGGCGCGGCCTCGGTCGTGACCGTGAGGGTCTCCCCGAGCTTCAGTGCGGTCACGACCCGGTCGGGAACGCCGAACACGGCCTTGACGCTGCTCATGTCGGCGACGACGAACCCGACGGTGCCCGCGTTGACGAGCGTGCCCTGCTCGACGGAGCGGGAGAGGACGACCCCGTCCATCGGCGACTTCAGCGACGCGTCCTCGAGGGCGGTCTCCGCGGAGTCGAGTGAAGCCTTCGCGGCCTCGACCTTCGCTTTCCCCGTGTAAGCGTTGGCGCGGCTCGACTCCCACTCCGGGCGGGTCATGCTGTTGGCTGCCAGCAGCTTCTCGGCGCGCTCGAAATCGAGGCGGGCGCGCTCCGCGGCGGCCTCGGCTTCCGCCAGGGAGGCCTTGGCCTGGCTGACCTTCTGGACATAGTCGGTCTCCCGGACCTGGGCGAGCACGGTCCCGCGCGCCACGGAGTCCCCCTGCTGGATCGCGCGGAGCCGGCCGTCCACCCCCTCGACGCGGCGTATCTCGCGGACGTAACCGCCACTCTTGAAGGCGAGGTCCACCTGCTCGCGAGGCTGGATGGTGGCTGAGTAGCGCAGGCCCCCCGAGGGTGGGACCGGCGCCGCGGCCAGGACCCGGACGGGAGTCGGTGGCTTGGTGACGGCGGGCTCGTGGCGACAGGCCGCCGCGGCGGCGCAGCCCGCGAGGATGACGACGGACGCGCTGAAAATGACAGTTCGGTTCATAGATCCTCCCCGGTCGAAGCTTCGTAATCGGCGCGCGCGCTCCAGTAGGAGACGAGCGACTCGTTGCAGCGGCGGTCGGCGTCGGCCAGGTCGGCCTGGGCGCGGAAGAGATCCTGCGCGAGCGTGGCCTGGTTCTCGTAGCGAACCCGGATGACGCGGGCTCGGTCGCGCATCGCGTTGCGGGCGAGCTGCGCGGACTCCACCAGCTTCACGGCGTCCTGGAGGCGCCGCCAGTCGCGGCTCGACTCCATCCGCGCGTTCGCCTCGGCGTCGGCCGCGGCCAGGCGCGCCTGCTCCTGCGCCTTGCGCTTCTCGGCGAGCTGCCGCGCCCTCTTGCCCCCGTCGAAGATGTCCCACTGGACGAGAAGTCCCGCCGACCAGATCGCCTTGGGCTGGAACTGCACGTCGTAGGGGGAGAAGTAGGTCATCGAGAGCGAGACGTCCGGCAGGAACTCGGCCTTCGCGAGCTTCGCGTCCAGCTCCGCCGTCGAAGCCTGGAGCTTCGCTCGGCGCACGTCCGGCCGGTTCAGGGTGGCCCGCTCGACCGCATCACGGTGCTCCCGGGGCAGCGGGCGCGGCTCGGGGAGCGCTGCGACGCGGAACTCGGTCGCGACCTCGCGCCCGAGCAGGATGTTGAGCTGCTCCTTCGCCGCCGCGACCGAGGTCTCGTAGGAAGCGACGTCGTACTCGGCGCGCGCGAGCGAGGCCCTGGCGTCCACCTCGTCGTGCGCGAGGGAGGCCTTCTCGAGGACCCGCGAGGCGACCACGCGCTGCGTCTCGCGGGAAAACGCCAGCGACTCCTTCGCCGACGCCAGCGCCCCCTCGGCGCTGACGATGGCGTAATAGGCCTTGCGCACCTGGAGGGCGAGTGACTGGCGGCTGGACCTCAAGTCCTGCCGAGCCTCCTCGAGCAGCTCCTCCCGCGCCTTGACGCCGAGGCCGATCTTGTAGAGCTGCGAGAGGGGCTGCTTCGCGTTCGCCAACCCGATCACGGTGAAGTGGGGATCGGAGGTGACCTTCGTGTTGGCCGAGGGGATCGGCCCGATCCCGGGATACGTCCCGAAGACGCCCTCGTCGATGTTGATCTCGACCGTGTTCAGCGTCCGCGCCGCCGTGGCGTCCAGGGAAACCGTCGGGTAGCGCTGCGCCTTCGTCGCTCCCAGCCGGTCCTGCGCCTTGCCGACCTCGAGCGCGGCGCTCGCGAGCCGCCGGTTCTGCTCGAAGGCGATCGAGAGAGCGCTCTCGAGAGTCAGCTCCGGCGGTTCCGCGCTCGCGGCCTGGGCCGAGACGTCGAGGGCCGGAACGATCATCGCGAGGCCCAACGCCGCCGCCCACAACGTGCCTTTCATGACGACCTCCCGTTTTCGTCCTCCGGCGGCCGCGTGAATCCGACCCTCTGGAGCCGGGGGCTGACGGTGGGCGCCAGCACCTCGAATGCCTCCGCGTCCAGGCTGAGAAGCTCCTGCCTCTCGACGCGGTTCAGCTCCAATCCCGTCACGGCCAGGGTCTCGAGCGCGGCCGCCGGATCGCGCTCGAACAGCCTGCGAAACTCCTCATCCGTGACGAGCCGACCAATCACCAGTTCCACGTTTTTCTGCGTCATGGGAAGCCGCAAAGATCACGGCTCGTGCCACGGGCCGGCCTGCCGCTCCGACGCCTCCGATCCTCTTCCCGGATAGGAACTTGACGTCCGAAGTGCCCGAAGATCGGGAGCCGGCGGTCAGGCCACGTGTTGTCGCTGTATCGACAGGTTGCGGCCCCAGCGACGGGCGGCGGCCGGGGGTTTAGGAGTCGGAGGCCTCGACGAACCCGTACTTTTCCAGCCGGAAGTAGAGCTGGGCGCGAGAGAGGCCGAGAAGCCGTGCGGCCTTGGACTTGTTGTTGCCGGCCTGGAGGAGCGCCCGCTCGATCAACTCCCGCTCCATGATCTCGAGGTTGACGACGGACACCCCGGCGCCCGCCGCTCCGCCAGCCGGCGCGCGCGGGGCTTCTCCGATACCGAGCGGCAGCTGCTCGGCCGTGATGAGCCCTCCGTCGCAGAGGATCATCGCCCGCTCCAGGGCGTTGCGCAGCTCGCGGATGTTGCCGGGCCAGTCGTAGGAGAGGAGGATCTCCCGCGCCTCGCGGGAGAGGCCGGCCGTGCGCTGTCCCAGCGTTTTCTCCAGGTCGGCGAGGAAGGCCTCCGTCAGTGGGAGGACGTCCTCCCGGCGCTCGCGCAGGGGAGGCAGGCGGATCTCGAACACCCGGAGCCGGTAGAAGAGGTCCTCGCGGAACTCGCCGCGCTTCATCGCCCCGACGAGGTCGCGGTTGGTCGCCGCGACGACGCGGATGTCCGCGCGGAGCGTCCGCGTCCCGCCCAGCCGCTGGAACTCTCGCTCCTGCAGGACCCGGAGCAGCTTGGCCTGGAGCGCCAGGCTCATCTCGCCGATCTCATCCAGGAACAGGACGCCCCGGGCCGCTTGCTCGATCCGGCCGGGCTTGGCCTGGAGAGCGCCGGTGAAGGCGCCCCGCTCGTAGCCGAAGAGCTCGGACTCGAGGAGCTGCTCGGGAAGCGCGGCGCAGTTGACCGCGACGAGCGGCCCCTTCGAGCGCGGCGAACCCCTGTGGATGAACCTCGCGACGACTTCCTTGCCGGTGCCGGACTCTCCCGTCAGGAGCACGGTCGTGTCGGTCGCGGCGACGCGCGCCGCCTGCTTGAGGACCTCCTTCCAGGCCGCCGATTCCCCGACACAGCGGTGGAAGCCCTCGCGCTCTTCCGCCTCGGCGACGAGCTCCTGGACACGGTCTTCGAGCATCGCGGCGCGGGCCCGCGCTTCCGCGGCCCTCTCCGCCTCCTCCGCGAGGTGGCGGTGGGCGAGCGCCATTGAGACCTGGTCCGCGATGCGGTGAGCGATCTCGAACTGCTCGACGCGGTACTGCGACGGCCGGGTCGAGGCGAAGACGAGGGAACCGATCTTTTCTCCGCCCCGCCGCAGGACCGTCCGCAGGAAGGAGTGGAAACCGTGGTCGCGCACGAGGCGGCTCCTGTGCGCGTCGATCGCCACATCGACCGCGACCCCTTCCGGCCCGGCCCTCTCCAGGAAGAGACGTCCGCGGACGTGGGCGAGGCCCGAGTCGCCGGGACCGTCGAACCAGACGTCCTCGACGATGCCATCGACCATGTCGTTCTCGTTCAACTCGAACGACATCCCGAACTTCCACTCGTCCGCCGGGAGCCGGTCCGTGACGACGTGGGCCACGATCGTCTTGCGGTCCGGCTGGACGAGCTGGATCCCGAGGGATTCGTGAGGCACGGCCGCTTTCGTGATCTCGGAGACCTGGTGGAAGACGTCGCGGATGTCGAGCGTCGAGGCGACGATCCGCGGCAGGCTCGAGACGATCTCGAGCCGCTCCCGCGCCTCGCGCTCCCTGGAGAGCGCGAGCGATTGCTCCAGCGAGGCGGACAGAAGCGAGCCGATGGCCTCCGCGAACCGCTCCTCGTCCGCCTGGAAGGCCGCGGTGCTGCGGGAGCCAAACCCCAGATGGCCTCCGGAGATGGGAACGACCAGAAGGGACCGCAGCTCCCGCCTCGCGAGCGCGCGTCCGACCGGAGTCTCCGAATCGAGCGCCGCAGGCACGTCGTCGAGCGCGTGCGGGCGCTCCGGGCGAAGGAACCGCGGGGCCTGCTCCGCCGGCACCCGAATGGCGGCCTCTTCCGGCTCTCCAGCGAAGGAGAGGTGGTAGCACGAGTCTCCAGCTTCGAGGAGGGCCCACATCGCATCGAAGGAAAAGAGGCGACGCGCGCTTTCGGCCGCGCGGGCAAGCGGCGCTGCGGGAAAGGCTCTGCTCATGCCTGGTGCACCCTTCGTTTCCCCGATTTGTGGCAAAGAGTCTATGCCCGTTCCGGGCCGGGGGGGTGCGCTAGTCTTGGCTCATGTCCGACGTCCGTCTCGAGCGATGGAGCGCCTCCGACGGCCCCTTGACAGAGAAGAAGATGATGAAGCTTCTCGAGAGCGAAGGCTATGAGGTCGCTTCCTATACGTACGTGGAGGGGGCCCGGTTTCCCGAGCACGAGCACGCGCAGGACAAGTGCGACGCCGTCCTCGAGGGAACTCTCCGGGTCACGGTCGGCGTCGCGTCCTTCGACCTGAAGCCCGGCGACCGGATCTACCTGCCCGCCTGCACGCGGCACAGCGCCGAGGTCGTCGGCCGCAAGACCGTTCTCTCTCTCGACGGGACGAAGTGGTGAAGGATTTGTGATTGGTGATTTGTGATTTGTGATCAGGGCGGACAACTCCTTTCAGCTCTAATCACCGGGCACTAATCACCAATCCAAACCGAGGGGGCTCCCTCGTCCCTGAGGTTTTTCCCTACCGAAGAATGAGGGCCATCCCTCATTGGCCCGGCACTCCTCTGAACCCTATCTTCGCGGCGATGGGCGAATTTGACAGGAGTGTAGAAATGAAAACGTTCCGTCGTCTCCGGAACCTTCCTGCCGCGGGAGCCGCCGCGGTCTTCCTCTTTTTGGCCGTGCCGCTTCGAGCGGCGACTCCGGCAACCGGGACCATTTCCGAATCCAACCCCACGGTGAGCTGGTCCGGACCGTTCCTGACGCCGACGGCCGGCGCCTGCTCGGGCGACAACGATCCGGCCTGCGACAACTTCAAGCTGACGATCGTTCCGCCGTCCGCCGCCTACGGCCCGTACCTGATCGAGGTGCACCTGGCGCCGCAGGGCGACTGGGACCTCGAGATCTGGGACCCGAGCCATGGCTCGGCCGGTGGGTCCGGCAACGGCCCCGGGCAGCTCGAGGTGGCGTTCCTCGTCAATCCTGCGGGCGGCGTCTACACGATCACGGCCTCGCCCTATTCACCGCTTCCCGGAACTGACGGCAACAGCTACACGGCGACCGCAACGCTGCGAAAGGACCCCGCAACCCCGGCCGTCCAGGGCGCCGAGCCGATCACCTTCTCCAACTACGCCGCCCCGGCGCCGCTCGGGACGTCGGCGGGGGAGCCCTCGATCGGCGTCAACTGGAAGACCGGCAGCGTCTTCATCGAAGCGATCACGCAGACGCTCAAGGTCAACTTCAACGACTGCTACTCGCCGGCCGTCGCCTCGTGGGCCGACAAGAGCGCTCCGACCTCCGTGACGAGCTTCGACCCCATTCTCTTCACCGATCCAAGAACGGGGCGGACGGTCGTCTCGCAGTTGATCTCCTCGGCCGGCGTCGTGCCGCTCCCGGGAGAGGGGTGCAGCCTCTCCTCGTTCTCCGACGACGACGGCGAAACGTGGATCCCGAGCAAGGGCTGCGGCACTCCCGGCGGTTACGACCACCAGACCGTCGGCGGCGGCCCCTTCCATGCTCCTCTGACCCGTGATCCGTCGCTCCCGACCTACCCCAACGCCGTGTACTACTGCTCGCAGGAGGGCGTGACCGCGTATTGCGCTCGCAGCGACGACGGCGGCCTGACCTACGGCCCCGGCGTTCCGATCTACACGAGCGAGTGCGGCGGCCTTCATGGCCACGTCAAGGTCTCGTCCGCCGACGGCACGGTCTACGTGCCCAACCGCAGCTGCTTCGGCGACAGCACCGCCAACCAGGGCATCGTGGTCTCCGAAGACAACGGGCTGACCTGGACCGTGCGGCGAATCCCGTTCTCGATCCCCGGCGCGGTTGATCCCTCCGTCGGCATCGGCGCCGACGGAACGCTCTACTTCGGCTACCAGAATGGAGACGGGCGCGCCAAGATCGCCATCTCCCATGACAAGGCCGTCAGCTGGACGGATGCCGGCGACGTCGGCGCGAAGTTCGGCATCCAGAACACCGCGTTCCCGGTCGTGACCGCGGGCGACGCCGACCGGGCCGCCTTCTCCTTCCTCGGCACGCCGACAGGCGGCAACTTCCAGTCGGCCAACTTCGACGGGGTCTGGCACCTGTACTCGGCCCACACCTACGACGGCGGCGCGACCTGGACGACCGTGGACGCCACGCCCAACGACCCGGTGCAGCGCGGCTGCATCTGGATGCAGGGAGGAAGCAATCCCTGCCGCAACCTCCTCGACTTCATGGACTCGACGGTGGACAAGGTCGGCCGCGTCCTCGTCGGTTACGCCGACGGCTGCGTTGGCAACTGTGTTTCGGGCTCCGCGGTCACGCGCGCGTCGACGGCGTCGATCGCCAGGCAGACGGGTGGCCGCCGGCTCTTCGCTGCGGGCGACGCCGTGCCCCCTCCGTCGGTCTGCGGGCCGCTGGCCATAGACGATTCCGCGGCGACGAACGAGAACAATCCGGTCACGATCGCCGTTCTCGCGAATGACCAGGACGGCCGCAGCCCCCCGCTGACGATCACCTCGGTCACGCAGCCGGCCAACGGCTCGGCCGTCGTCAACTCCGGTGGGACGATCACCTACACGCCGAAGAACAACTTCAACACCTTCGACCGCGATCCCGACAGCTTTGCCTACACTGTCCAGAACGGGCAGGGGCTCTCCGCGACCGCGAACGTCAACGTCCGGGTCATCCAGTACTGCCCGCTGGCCCCCGGAGCCCGGTTCTTCGATAACCTCGATCCGCAGACCGCGGTCTACACGACCTCCTCGACGCGCAGCATCGGAGGGTGGTCGGTGATGACGGACCCGACGGCGCACAGCTCGTCGCACGCCTGGGTCGTGCTCGACGACCAGCCCGGCGTCCCCGCCCTCACGCAGAAGGACGACACCCTCACGCTTCCCTCTCTCGGGATCTCCTCGTCGAGCGTGATGAATTTCTGGCACAACTACGACCTCGCGAGGTTCCCGGGGCCTTCGGGGGTCTTATCGATCCGTTACGAGAGCGGCGCCGTGATCGAGATCTCGGCCGACGGGACGGCTTGGAAGGACCTCGGCCCCTACATCACCTCGGGCGGCTACAACGGCGTCGTGGACTCGGGCGCGCAGAGCCCGATCGCCGGACGCCGGGCGTGGGTGGGCTCGAGCGACGGAGACCTGGTGGTCGGCCGGGTCGACGCGATGAAGCCGGTTTCCGTCAACCTCGGCGCCGCGATCCAGGCCCTCTTCGGCGCCTCGCAGCTACCGACCGGGCGCATCCGCTTCCGCCTCGGCGGCACGTTCCAGATCCTCGAGGGCGGCATCCAGGGCGTGGGCTGGGGCGTGGACGACATCGAGGTGACCAACACGCTCGTCGTCTCCGCCTGCGACCACCCGCCGATCGCGAAGGACGACACCGCGAAGACGACCGCGGCCAAACCGGTCACGATCAATGTCCTCGCCAACGACTCGGACTCCGACGGCGATCCGCTGACGGTCACCGCGGTCACGAAGCCGCCGAAGGGAACCGCCGTCATCAACGGGTCTTCGGCCAACAACACGGTCACCTACACCCCGGTCGCCGGTTTCACCGGCACGGACACGTTCAGCTACACCGTCTCCGACGGCAAGGGCGCCACGGCGAGCGCGAAGGTCACCGTCACGGTCTCGACACCTCCCAACAGCCCGCCGGTCGCCAACGACGACACCGCGACCACGTCGAAGAACAAGGCGGTCACGATCGCCGTCCTCGCCAATGACACCGATCCCGATGGCGATCCGCTGACGATCACAGGCGTCTCGGTTGCCTCCAACGGCTCGGTCTCGGCGACCGCGACGAAGGTGACCTATACCCCGAACAAGGATTTCCTGGGGACCGACAGCTTCACGTACTCGATCACCGACGGGCGCGGCGGCACGGCTTCGGCGCGCGTCACGGTCTCGGTCGTCGCGGGAACCGACCACAAGCCCAAGGCGATGGACGACAACGCCACGACGACCGCGGGACGGCCAGTCGCGATCGATGTGGTGGCCAACGACACCGACCCCGACGGCGACACCCTTGCCGCCACCGGCGTTACGCAGCCCGGCAACGGGATGGCCGTCACCAACGGCGACGGCACGGTCACGTACTCGCCCTACTCCGGATTCACCGGCATGGACCTGTTCAGCTACACCGTCTCCGACGGGCGCGGCGGAACCGCCACCGCTCGGGTCAAGGTGACGGTCCTGTCCGCTCCGCCTGCTCCCAACACGCAGGCCGAGGGGAACGGCTCCATTCCCGACGGCGGCGGCGGGAGAAACGGCTTCTCCTTCCTCGCCCAGTCGCAGCAGGGGAGCGTCGGCGGAGAGATCGAGTACTCGAGCGACCTCTCGGCGATCGACCTGACGGGGACCGTTGAGGTCCTGCAGATGTCCGGCAACGCCGCCGACTTCTCCGGCCCGTGCACGCTCGGGACGAAGAAGACCCCGTGCCGGTTCGCCGCCCACGCCGAGGACAACTCGACGCCGGGCGCCGGGTCGGACCGCTTCCGCATCCAGGTCTACAACGTCAAGGGAGTGCTGATTCACCAGGCCGACGGAACGCTCGTGGACGGGGACATCCGCTTCGGCGGGAACTGAATTTCGACGTTAACCAGGAGGACGAGATGAAACCTGCCGCCATCGCCGCCTTTCTTTTGGCTACGTCCGCCGCGGCCGCCGGGGCCGCGGCGCCCACTTTCAAGTCCGACCCGTGCTCGCTGCTGACCGGGAAGGAGGTCGAATCGGTCCAGAAGGAGAAGGTCGCCTCGGCCAAGGCCAGCGAGCCTTCCCGCGACCGTTTCGCCGTGTCCCAGTGCTTCTACACGCTGCCCACGTTCTCCAAGTCGGTCAGCCTCGAGGTGACCCGCCATCGTCCCGGCGCCTCCGACAGCCCCCGCGATCAGTGGAAGCAGATGTTCGCCCGCGCCATGGAAAAGGCCAGCGAGAGGGAGCAGGAGGAAGAACGCGAAGCCGGAGAAGCCACGCAGAGGGCTCGCGAGACGGCCGCGAAGCCCCGGCCGGTCTCCGGCCTCGGAGACGAGGCGTACTGGGTCGGGACTTCCCTGGGCGGAGGTCTCTATGTGCTCAAGGGGGACGCCTACGTGCGTCTCTCCGTCGGCGGCCCCGATCCCGAGAACGTCAAGGTCGAGAAGCTGACGAAGCTCGCCCGTCCCCTCCTGCGACGCCTCTAGTCCTGCGTCGCTCCTCCGCGGCCGGAACCTCCTCCGTAACGGCCGCTTTCGGGGAGGCGGGTCAGCGCTGGGCCCGCTTCCCCATTTTTTCCCGTCGCTACGTGCTGCGCGATGGACGTGCGCCTGCGGCGCGCACCTGCCTCGTCGCATCTTCCGGTGGTGCCCTATCGGAGGAGGGATAGCTCGGCTTAATCGAGAAGATCCTTCGGTCGCTTCGCTTTCCTCGGAATGACAAAGGGGGGCTGGGGCCTCCCTTTGTCAATTGAGGGAAGCGCCTCATTGAGGTCCCGGATGGGGAAACCTAATCTGCGATTGCACATGGGCAAGCCGGAACCAAAACGGGAAGAACGAGAGTTTCCCGCGCGCCTGCGCAAGCTGCGCGCGCTGGTGGCGGACGATCACGCGCTCCTGTTGCAGGAGGTCGTCTCGATCCTGAACGCGAGCCCGGACGTCGAGGTCGTCGGGGTCGCGGCCGACGGCGTCGAGGCGGCTCGCGTCGCGATGGATACGCGCCCGGACCTCGTCATCCTCGACGTCAGCATGCCCCGGCTGAACGGGCCGGAGGCCGCGCGCCTCATTCTCAAGAACGTCCCGGGAACGCGCATCCTCGCCCTGACGATGCACGAGGAGAAGGAGTACGTCTCCAGCATGCTCGACGCCGGCGCGAGCGGGTATCTCCTCAAGGACGCCGCCCCGTACGAGCTCCTCGTCGCGGTCCGAGCCCTCGCTTCGGGAAGGAGCTACTTCTCTCCGCGGGTCTTCCAGTCCCTCGCGGCCGTCCTTCGAGCGCGCTGACCCTCCTTCGCGGAAATTGCGGAGAGGTATCAGAAGCGCGCGACCAGGACGTTGTTGGCCAGGGAGACCCAGAAGTGGACGCCGTCGCTCGCGGAGTAGACCGGAGCGGCCGGGCCCGTCGGGAAGTTGCCGAGAGGAGTCAGGTCCGCCGCCTTCCAGACCGAGACGGAGTCGTTCCCGCTGTTGGCGACGAGGATCCGCTGGCCGTCGAAGGCGGGGCCCTGCGGCTGGCTCATCCCGTTGCCGGTCAGCGTCTGGAGGACATTGCCGTTGGAGACCCGGAAAACCGTGATCGTGTTGTCGCCCGTGTTCGGCGCCCACATGTTCGAGCCGTCGAAGACCAGGTAGCGCGGGCTCAGTCCCACCGTCACCGTCTGGAGGATCGCGCCGCTCGCGTCGAGCTTGAAGACCCGGCCGGCGCCGGCGTCCGCGACCCAGACGTTCGACCCGTCGAACTCGAGGCCCCACGGATTGGTGAACCCTGACGCGGCCGTCGTCACCGTCCAGGGAAGCGTGGCTCCTGGTGTCACGATCGAAACGGATGCCCCGCTGTTGTTCCCGGTCCAGATCCGCGCGCCGTCGAACGCGAGCCCGATGGGAGCGTTGCCGAGGTTGCTCGCGACGATCGTCACGGCCCCAGCCGTCTGGGTCGGGTCGATCCGGTAGAGCTGGCCCGGGCTCGTTTCGCCGTCGACGAAGACCTTGCCCATCGCCACGACGACGCTCCATGCGGCGAACGCGCTGCTCCAGGTCTCCAGGACCTTTCCATCGCTCGTCCGCACCCGCGTCACGGTCCCCGCGCTGTTACCTGCCACCCAGAGGTCGGCTCCGTCGGACCGAAGCCCCTTGGGATCGGTGCCGATCGTGACGACACTGAGCGCGTTGGTCGTCGTCGGCGTGAAGAACTGGTCGAGCGCCGCTCGCCGGCTTCCGCGATTCAGAACTCCGTCCACGGTCCGCGAGAGAAACGCCGCCATCTGGAGGCGCGAGACATTGGAGGTCGGGTCGTAGGTCGTCGCCGTCGTGCCCGTCGTGATCCCGAGGTAGAAGATCTCGAGCACGAAGGGACAGAACACGTCGGCCGCGACGTCGGTAAACGGGCCGCAGTTGCCGAGGAGGACGCTCGCGGCGCCGGTGGCGAGGGCGAGAAGGACCGCCGCGGCGCCGGCGATCCGGCGCGGGGACTTCCGACGGGAGAGTGGTTTCATCGGGACCTCCGAGGGTCAGGTCCCAATTCTAAGGCCGAAGACGAGCAGCGCTGCCTTTTACAGCCTCGCGAGAGCGCTGGCGCTGTTGAGCGCGATCCAGAAATTCGCGCCGTCGCTGCATGCGGCCTTCGGGTTGGTCGAGGCCCCGGTGGAAACGAAGCCCAGCGGAGAGAAGTCGGCCGCCTTGAAGAGGGACAGCGCGTTGCCGGTGAGGCTCGTGACGAGGATCCTCTGGCCGTCGAAGGCCGTACCGGCGGGGTCGGTCAGCCCATTGCCGGTGATCGTCGCGAGCACCGCGCCGGTCGAAGGGCGGACGACCGATACCGATCCGGACCCGTTGTTGGGCACCCAGATGTTCGAGCCGTCGTAAGTCGGGAAGTTGGGCGCGGCCCCGACGGTCACCGTCTGGAGGACCGCCCCGGCCGAGCTCAGCTTCAGCAGGGTCCCGGCGTTCGCGTCGGTGGCCCAGATGTTCGCGCCGTCGAACACGAGCCCGGCCGGGAGACCGAAACCGCCCACGTTGGTCACGGTCCAGGGGATCGAACCCGTCGGAGTGATGATCGAGATCGTCGGGCTGGAGCTCGCCGCCCAGACCCGGGCGCCGTCGAAGGCGAGGCGGCTCGCGTTGGCTCCGAGGCCGCTCGCGACCGTCGTGACGGCGCCGGCGGCCTGGCTCGGGTCGATCGAGTAGAGCTGGCTGTTCGAGTAACCGGACACGAGAACACGGCCCATCGCGATGACGACGCCGGTTGCCGAGTCGGCCCCGGTCCACGTCTCGAGGAGCTTTCCGTCGCTCGCCCGCACCCGCGAGACCGAGCCGCTTCCGTTCCCGAAAAAGTTCGACACCCAGAGGTCCTTGCCGTCGGACTTGACGATTTCCGGGCTCGATCCGACCGTCGTAATGGCCAGCACGGTCGAATTCTGCGCGCTCCAGAACTGATCGAGCGACGCGCGCCGGCTCCCGCGCTTCAGGACACCGTCCACCGTGCGGGAGAGGAACGCCGCCATCTGGAGCCGCGTCACGTTCGACGCTGGGTCGTAGGTCGTAGCCGTCGTTCCCGTCGTGATCCCGAGATAGAAGATCTCCAGGACGAAGGGGCAGAACACGTCGGCCGCGACGTCGGTGAAGGGCCCGCAGTTGCCAAGCAGCATGCTCGACGCTCCGGTGGAGAGCGCGAGGACGACCGCCGCCGCAGTTCGGACGATTCTGAGCGAAAATCGGGATCCAGGCGACGGTGTCAACGAGGCCTCCTGTTCAAGCCAGGCGCCTCAGAATTTTACGAGCTTTCCCGTAAGGTTCAGGGCGACCCAGAAGTTCGGGCCGTCGCTGCAGGCGCCGTAAGGCGTGCCCGCGCCCGTCGGAACGCTCCCAAGGGGCGTCAGGTCGGCGGCCTTCCAGAAAGAGACGCTGTCGAGGCCGTAGTTGGTGACGAGGACCCGCTGGCCGTCGAAAGTGGCGGTCTCGGGAGTGCCCAGGCCATTGCCCGTCAGGGTCGTCAGCACCGTGCCCGTCGAAGCGCGCACGACCGAGATCGTCGCCGCGCCGCCGTTGGGCACCCAGATGTTGTTGCCGTCGAAGACCGGCGTCGCCGGGCTCGCGCCGACCCCGACGGTCAGGCTAATGGCGCCCGCGGAATCGAGCTTTAAGAGCTTCCCGGCGTTGATGTCGGTGACCCAGACGTTCGTGCCGTCGAAGGTCGCTCCGTAGGGCGCCCCGAAGCCGGTTGCGGTTGTGGTCACGGTCCAGGGAATGGAGGCGCCCGGGGTCACAATCGACACGGATCCGCCGGTTCGGTTCGCCGTCCAGATGCGGCCTCCGTCGAAGGCGACGCCGAGCGGCCCGTCGCCGATGTTGGTGGCGACGGCGGTGACCCCCCCAGCGGCCTGCGTCGGATCGATCCGGTAGAGCCGGCCGGGCGCCAGTTCCCCGGTCACGAAGACCGCTCCCATCGCGACTAGCACGCGTGAGGCTCCCGTCGCGCCGGTCCAGGTCTCCAGCAGCTTTCCATCGCTGCCCCGCACCCGGGACACAGTGTTGTCGGTGAAGTTGGCGACCCACACGTCGGCTCCGTCGGACCGCAGGTTGCGCGGCCCGGCCCCGATCGTCGTCACTCCCAGGACCGTTGCATTTTGCGCCGTCCAGAACTGGTCCAGGATCGCCCGGCGGCTGCCGCGCTTGAGAACGCCGTCCACCGTCCGTGAGAGAAACGCCGCCATCTGGAGCCGCGTGACGTTGGCCGTAGGGTCGTACGTCGTCGCCGTCGTCCCGGTCGTGATGCCGAGGTAGAAGATCTCCAGGACGAAGGGACAGAACACGTCGGCCGCGACGTCAGTGAAGGGCCCGCACAGTCCGAGCAGGCCCTCGGCGGCGCCGCCGAGGAACGCCGAGAGACACAGGAGAGCCGCCAGACTCGCCCGCCGAGTTCTCATCAACCCTCCGTTTGGAGGAAATGTATCAGAAGCGAGCGAGTTGGCGGGAGCGGTGAAAAGAAAAGAGCCTCCGGGCTCCTGCCGAAAGCCCGGAGGCTCCTTGCCCGGCGCCGAGTCCTCCTCGGCGTTGCCGGACATCTGAGATCTAATCTATGACTTTTCAACGCCGATGGGTCCAGGATTTTCAACTTTTTCCCCGGCCCCGGCTCGTCTTCTCTTGCGAGCCCATCGTGTCGCTGCGCGGGAAAAGGGGCAATGAGGGATTCACCTCATTTCGCGGTCGCCGCCGGTATTAGACTCTGTCGCACATGCCCTATTCGGTGGAGGAGCGGGAAGCGCTGATACGGCGCTACGAGGAGGGTCCCAACAAGCTCCGCGACGCGTTCGCGAGGGTCCCGCGCGATGCGTGGAAGTGGAAGCCCGAGCCTCACCGGTGGTCCGCGCACGAAGTCGTCTGCCACTGCGCCGACGCGGAGACGAACGCGGCCGCGCGGATTCGCTACCTGGTGGCCGAGAAGAATCCGGCGATCCAGGCTTTCGACCAGGACCGCTGGGCAGAGGTCCTCGATTACGACTCCGAGCGGGTCGAGCTGGCGCTTGCCGCGGTGGACGTCGCGCGGGCGCGAACGGCGGGGCTGCTGCGCCGCCTTCCCGAGCAAGCGTGGGCTTCGGAGGGGACGCACAGCGAGGCCGGGCGCTACACGGCGGAGGACTGGCTGAAGGTCTACGCCGAGCACCTGGAGAAACACGCCGCCCAGATCGATCGAGTCGTCGAAGCCTGGAGGGCCGAACAGACCAAGCCGGGATAGAAAGGCAGAGGGAATGAAGGTTCAGGACCTCGCGGTCAAGGGAGAGAAGGAGGGAGCCGCCGTGCTGAAAGATTTCAAAGCCTTCCTGTTGAAGCAGAACGCCCTGGCCCTGGCGATCGGCGTCATCATCGGCGCCGCGGTCGGAAAGGTCGTCAGCTCGATCGCCGAGGACGTCATCAACCCGATCATCGGCCTCGTCCTGCCCGGCGGCGACTGGCGCAACGCGAAGTTCATTCTCACGCGGGGTGTGGACGCCGCGGGAAAGCCGACCGAGAGCGCGATCACCTACGGCCACCTGATCGGGTCGCTGGTGGACTTCATCATCATCGCGTTCGTCGTGTACATGATCACCAGGGCATTCCTCCCCAAGCCCGGCGAGCCCGCCGCCACGAAGGAATGCCCCCAGTGCAAGGAGCTCCTCCCCGTCGCCGCCACCCGCTGCAAAGCCTGCACACAGCCGGTCGTCTGATCTCCGTTTCAGGCGGCTTATCCGGGCGGGCGGGTCCTGCCGCGGGATACCCCCCGGCTGTGCTCGGGCCGGGGTGATTGGGTTCTCTGACGATGGATGTGTTCGCCGCCGGCCCTGCGCGCAGGCGGGGGGGCCTCCTCCCGCGCCACCCGCCCGCCCTCACACCACGGCTCAATGGAGGATCC
>DATFQY010000072.1:0-3024 GCA_035263845.1 Thermoanaerobaculia bacterium
CCGAGAAGAACACGAGCGAGGACGGGTTCACGGCCACCGCTCCGGTCGGTTCCTTCCCGGCCAACGGCTACGGCCTCTTCGACATGGCGGGCAACGTCTGGGAGTGGACTTCCGACTGGTATCGCCCGGACTACTACCGCACGCTTGCGGAGAAGGGCAGTGTCGCGAGGAACCCGCAGGGGCCGTCCGACAGCCTCGACCCCTCCGAGCCGGGAGCTAAGAAGCGCGTTCAGAAGGGCGGCTCTTTCCTCTGCACCGACCAGTACTGCAAGCGCTACATGCCCGGCGGCCGCGGAAAAGGGGAGCCGGACACCGGCACGGACCATCTCGGTTTCCGCTGTGTCAAGACGGCGGACGCCCGATAACGGATCGCGCAAGACTGGCCGGTTCGAGGACGCAAATCCCCGCCGGTAGTGCCCGAAAGTGCAACTACCCGCTCCGTCCGGGTGGGCGGAGGCTTGACGGCAACCGCCGGGCGGATTCCCACGGCGTCTGGGCAGGGGGGGAATTGGGGTCGATCGTGTATTCGTGTATTTCGGATGAAGTCGAGTTGGCCGAAGGTGGTTGGGCGTGGAACATTCCCGCGTACCGCAGTCTCCGCGCGCGAGGGGCAGAGCCTTTCTTTCCCCCTACGGCACGAAGAAGGAGACCGGCCCTCCTGAGGAACGCTGGTCGTTAAGCGACGGCGTTTGGCTGCGAGGCAGGGACTCGAACCCCGAAAGAACTGCCAACCTACAGCAAAATACGCCAACCGCCCCGAACGCCGATCCGAAGAAACCTCAATGAATCCAGGCCCTCCTGAGAATCCGTTCTCGGGAGACTTGTCCTCGACGTTGGAAAGAGTTGGCGAAATGTTGCACCTAACTGTCAACGCTGCGGAGACACGCGCCCAGCGCTGGCGACGATCCGAGATCGGCCAGATTCCGGGTCCGAATCCCCGCGTCCCGCCTGACGGTGACCGTCAGGTCAGGAATGGCGGGGCCCTCCAGACCTCGTCCGTTCGGCTGGCTTGAGAGGCAGTAGGCGAGGGAGTAGCCTCCCCGCTCAGGGAGGTCTGCCATGCAACTGATCAATTCCGGCCGGCGTGTCCTCGCGATTGTCTCGGTCGTGTTCGCGGCTCTGCTGGGGGGCGGGGCGGGCGCCCTTCTGGGCACCTGCGGCCCCTTCACGGACACTGCCAACGATGCGTTCTGCGGCTTCATCCTGGAGGTGTACTACCTGGGAATCACGACCGGGACCACGCCGACGACGTACGACCCGGGGTCCAACGTGACGCGCACGCAGATGGCGGCGTTTCTCTCACGCACGGTGGACCGGGTGCTGCAGCGCAGCCGCCGGGCGGCCCTGGACCAGTTCTGGACACCGCAGAACGCGACGGTCCTCAGGCTCACGACCGTCGGTTCCGGTCCCGAGCTCGTCCGCTCCGACGGGGCGGACCTCTGGGTGGCGAATAACGGCGGCGGCGGCTCGGTCTCGCGCGTGCGCGGCAGCGACGGCAAGCTGCTGGAGACGTGGACGGGAGCACTTGCCAACGGCGTGCTCGTGGCGATGGGGCAGGTCTTTGTCACGGGAGACACCGTTCCCGGGCGGCTTTACCAGATCGATCCGAGCCAGGCGGCGGGAGCGGTCACGACGGTCGCAAGCAACCTCGGGAACGGTCCTTTCGGGATCGCCTTCGACGGGACGCGGATCTGGACGGCGAGCCTCAGCGGCGGCTCCGTCTCCATCGTGACTCCCGGCGCGTCGCCGCCCTGGACCGTGACGACGGTCACGACGGGATTCTCCGGGCCGTTCGGCGCCCTCTACGACGGGGCGAACGTCTGGGTGACGGACAACACCGCCGGGACTCTTCTGAAGCTCGACGGCTCCGGCGCCATCCTGCAGACGGTCTCGGTGGGCACCTTTCCGAGGATCCCGATCTTCGATGGCACGAACATCTGGGCGCCCAATGGCGGTTCCGCCTCGTTCTCGGTCGTGCGTGCCTCGAGCGGAGCCGTGCTGGCGACCCTGACCGGCAACGGACTGAACGCGCCTTCAACGGCCGCGTTCGACGGACAGCGCATTCTGGTGACGAACCAGATTGGCAACAGTGTCTCACTCTGGAAGGCGGCCGATCTGACAACACTGGGTTCCTTCGCGACGGGTGTGAGCACGTTTCCATTCGGCGCCTGCAGCGACGGTGTCAACTTCTGGATCGCGCTGAACGGCACGAACAAGCTCGCGCGGTTCTGACCGCCGCCATTCAATGCGGCCGCCAAGTAAGGAGGGCGAAGGCCTCGTGACTCTCCTGTGCCCGGGGCCTGGCTTGAGAGCCGGGAGGCGAGGACGTTGACTCCCTGTTTAGGGAGGTCTGCCATGCAATGAAAAAGGCGATTTCGGAAGGAGGCGAGAACCTCCCGTAGCATGTCCCGCTCTCGAATTGACTCTTCTCTTGAAACCGAACAGGGCCGTCTCAAACCTGCGAAGGGCTTACCCTGGAAGGCGCGGGAGTACAGGACACACGAGGGGTTGGTCGGGGTTTCTGAATACGTCTTCCACCGGAGCGGGAAACGGATTCCGCCGCCTACTTTCAACCGCCAGTTCGCAGCGGCTAGGACTGCAGCGGGAGTCTCAGGGAAGCTTTTCCACGATCTCCGGCGGACGGCCGCCCGGAACATGATCCGGGGCGGAGTCCCGCAGTCCATCGCGAAGCGGGTCACAGGCCACCGCTCCGATTCGATGTTCCAGAGGTACGACATCGCCTCGACTGCTGACAAGCTGGAGGCACTCCAGAAAGCTCGCGCCTACGCGGCTACCCGCGCTGCTGTCGGCGAGAACGTGACCCGATTTCCCTTCGGAACTGGCAACGCTACGGACACACGAGTGGAAAACGCGGGAGTTTCCGAAGGAATTTGGCTGGCCATCGTGGACACCTTTCGAACCGACAACGTGGTTCTGACGTGTCTTGATGGCCAGCGCGTTGGTCAGAACGTTGACAGCTCAAGCTCAATCTTGTTGAGGATTCGAGGGTCCGGAACGCCGCAG
>DATFQY010000073.1:0-35292 GCA_035263845.1 Thermoanaerobaculia bacterium
CCTGGCGCACGAACCCGGTGGCCCGCGCCGCCGCGGCGGTGCGGGGCGGCGGAGCCGAGCCCGACGGTCTTGGGGCGCTATGTCCGCCGGGTCCGCCCTGCGCCTGCGGGCGTGGCGAAATGACGGGACGCGGCGGGAGGACGATCTTTCTCGGCAGGGGCTTCGGCGCCTCCGGCTCCGGCTCGGAAGGCACGACGGCCGTGCGAGCGGGCTCGACCGACTTGGGAGCTTTGACTTCCGCCGCCGGCTTGGCCGCTTCCGCCGTTGCCGCCGCCGCCGCGGGCCTGGCCTCCGCGGGCTTCGCCTCCGCCGCGACTCTCGGCGGCGCGGGCGGCTCGGCTTCCTCCGGAGGAGGCTGCGCCGCCCCCTTCGGCGTCGCGGGTTTGTCGACGATCTTGATCCGCGACAGGGCGCTTTTCTGCGGCCGGAACGCCTTGGACTCGGTGTCGCGCACGATCAGCTGCTTGGGAGCGTGCGTCTTGCCCTGGAGGATGGCGAGGACGGTGGACTCGTCGAGGGCGGCCTGGGGCGACTTCACGTCCACGCCGATCGACTGGAGCAGGAAGAGCACTTCCTTGCTACCGACGCCCATCTGGGCGGCGAGTTCTTCAACTCGGATCTTTGCCATGAAAGGTGTTCTCGGCTCCTATTCGCGGACGGTCGTTTCCTGCGCCGTCTCCTGTTGAGTTTCTCCGGTCTCTTCGCCCTCGGCGGCCCCGGTCTCTTCCGCCTGCGGCGCCTCCTCCTGGCCTTCGCCGGTTTCCTCTTCAGCCTCTTCGGAGGCGCTCGCGGCCTGTGCGGCCCGCTTCTCTTCGAACTCCCTGGCCGCGGCGGCGATCTTCTCGGCGGACTTCTCGCCGATGCCCTCGATCTCGGCCAGCTCGGCCTCGGTCTTCTCCAGCAGGTCCGCGAGCGTGGCGATCCCGGCCTCGGCCAGCTTCTCGGCCGTCTTCTCCCCGATGCCTTCGATCTCGGCGACCGGCACCTGCCGCTGCCGCGAGGCTTCGAGCATCCGGGTCAACGCCTGGGCGACCTCGCCCTTGACCTCGGTCTCGCCCTTGATCTCGATCTTCAGGCCAATCAGCGCGGAAGCGAGGCGGACGTTCTGTCCCTTCTTCCCGATCGCGAGGGAGAGCTGGTCGTCCTCGACCACGCAGTCGAGGCTCATCGTGCTGTCGTCGTGGTGGATCGGAGAGACCCTCGTGATCTTCGCCGGCGCCAGCGCGTTCTGCGCGAACGTGATCAGGTCGTCGGAGTAGAGGATGACGTCGATCTTCTCGCCGTGGAGCTCCCGCATGATCGACTGCACGCGGCTGCCGCGCATGCCCACGCAGGCGCCGACCGGGTCCACGTCGCGCTCGCGCGACCGGACGGCGACCTTCGCCCGCTCGCCGGGCTGGCGCACCGCGCCCTTGATCACGACGGTCCCGTCGTAGATCTCGGGCACCTCCATCTCGAAGAGCCGGATCAGCAGGCGCGGGTCGGTGCGCGAGAGGACCAGCTGCGGTCCCTTGGGATTCTTGTGGACGTCGAAGAGGATCGCCCGGATGCGCTCGCCCTGGCCGTAGCGCTCGGCGCGGGACTGCTGGTCGCGCGGCACGACCGCCTCGGTGCGCCCGAGGTCCACGATCATGTCGCCCCGCTCGAACCGCTTGACCGTCCCGCTCATCAGCTCCCCGATCTTGGGGAAGTACTCGTTGTAGATGTTGTCGCGCTCGGCCTCGCGGACCTTCTGGTAGAGGACCTGTTTGGCCGTCTGGGCGGCAATGCGGCCCAGGCCGATCGGCTCGCGGTGCTGGACGATCTCGTCTCCCAGCTTGACGTCGGAGACCTCTTCCTTGGCCGGGGTCTCGCCCTCGGCGGCGGGCTGGGGTCTCAGGACGCGGACGTCCCCCTTGGTGCCGGTCTTGCCGACGAGCTCCTCGGCCTCCGACAGCAGGATCTGCGGCGGCGGCTCCTCGGACTCGGTATCCAGCTCCTCGACGACGGTCCGGCGGGACGTGACCGACATCTCGCCGGTCTTGCGGTCGATGGCGGTCACGACGGCCTTGTCGTGGTAGAACTTGCGGGCAGCGGAGGACATCGCCTCCTCCAAGGCGGCGAACATCTTTTCCGGATCGATGTCCTTCTCTCGCGAGACCTGTCGGATGACCGACGGATCAATGATCATCGGAAACGTTTCTCCTCAATTCCCCTTAACCCTGCCCGGCCAGCGAAAATCGAGCCTCGCGGACCGGATATCGCCAAACCTTACATTATAGATTCTGCGGTTCTCCTCATCAACGACACGGAGCCGATCGCCCTCGACGCGCTCGAGGATTCCCGCGAAGTTGCGCGCGGGAGTGAGCGCGACGCGCCCCGGATCGCCGAGCCACTCGGGCTGCACCGGGGCGTCGGTCTTGACGCGCACGCGCTCGCCCAGGAATCGCCGGGCGTCCTCGACGGAGTAGAGCTTGCGATCGAGCCCCGCCGAGGAGACCTCGAGGGTGTAGCGGTGAGCGATCTCGTCGGAGGAGTCCAGAAACGTCGAGACTTCCCTCGAGACCGCCTCGCAGTCCTCCAGCGTCACCGGCTCGCCGGTCGAGCGCTCGAGCACCAGGCGCAGGACGGAGTACTTCCCGGCCCCCGCGTTCTCCACGGCGAGCAGCCGGCACCCCTTTTCCTCCGCGATGGCCCGGATCTCCTCGGTCGTTTCCGCGCTCAGCTTCATCTCCTTTTCCGGCGAACAAAAAAGCGGGCTCGCGGCCCGCTTTCTCTCCACAGATCGCCCACGTCTTTTATCAAAACCGGCCCGGAAAGTCGAGCGCCCTAAACCCTTGACTCCAAAAGGCAGACCGGCTTCTTGCCGATCCCTCCCCCTTGTCATCCTGAGACAGGTGAGGGACCTGCTCCCGGGAGCCTTCGCCCTCTCGTACGGCTTGACCCTCCTCACCAGGTCTGGTCGATTAGTCAGGGTCCACCAAAGTCGAAATCGCCGGCGAAATGTCGGCGTTTAGTTAATGGGGAACCCAATTGGGCGAAAAACTGCGTGCTTGATCTAAGTCCGAGGCACCAGGAGGAGGAACGGGAGGAGCCACGTCCGACCGGTGGGTGGTCCCTTCTCGACCTGGAGCACTCCTCCGCGCCGCCGCCCCCGGAAGCCCCCCCCGAGACCGACCTCTTCGACATCGGCCACAAGACCGACCGGGCGTTCCCGATCGAGCGGGCGATCCTCGCCTCGATCGCAGCCCACATCCTCATCCTGCTGTTCGTTTCGCGGTCGTCCTTTCTGTCGGCGGCGCATCCGGGCCGCGGGATCCTGGGGACCTTCGTGGACTCGGAGCGGGAGAGGGAGCTGAACCAGAAGATCCCGGTCATCTTCCGGTCGGCGCCGGGACCCTCCCGCCAGAATCCGAAGGTCGCGGACGGCTCGGATGCCACCCGGCGAGCCGGAGGCGGAGACCCGAAGCGGCCCCGGGCGGAGACGCCGTTCATTCCTCCCCAGCCGGGAAAGGAAGGGCTCCGTCCGGGCGAAGCGATGGCCCAGCGAAGGCCGGTCATGCCGCAGCCGTCCACCGGCACGGGGGCGCAGCAGGCGCCCGCCGCCGCGGCGGGGCAGAAGGCGGAGGCGGGTCCGGACGCCTTCAAGGTGCCGGCGCCCGGGAGCCCATCCGCGGGACGCGAGGGGCCAAAGCTTGCCGACCTGGACCGCGCGATCAAGGAGGCGGCCAAGGGCGTGGGCGCGAACCAGGGGGAGCAGGGCGCCGGGTTCCCGAATCCGGACGGCGGGTTCGTGGACTCCGGCCCGATCTCCTTCGACACGACCTGGTACGACTGGGGGCCTTACGCCGAGGAGATGGTCCGCCGGATCAAGCTGCACTGGGAGATCCCCGAGCTGGCGCGCCTGGGATGGAAAGGGAGGCTGACGATCCGGTTCTTCATCCGCGGCGACGGCCGCGTGGAGGGGGCGAGGATCCTGTCGGTCTCCGGCGTGCCGCCGTTCGACAACGCGGCTCTCCAGGCCATCCTGACCTCCTCCCCCTTCCGCCCGCTCCCCAAGGACCTCGGGTCCGACAAGGAAGGAGTTACCGTAACCTTCTTCTACAACATGCGTCCCGATAGAGATGGGCAGAAAGCGAGCCAGCGGTGAACGACCCCGCGCGGATCGCCGCGGCGCTCGAGGGCGCCAGGACGGTCGCCGTCGTCGGGTGCTCGCCCAACCCGGCGCGGCCCTCCAACTCCATCGCTCGGTACCTGCTGGAGGCGGGCTACCGGGTCATTCCGGTCAACCCGGGGCACCGGAAAATCCTCGGGCAGGACTGCTACCGCTCGATTCTCGAGATCCCGGCGGAGGTCCGCCTCGACATCGTGGACGTCTTCCGGCGCTCGAGCGAGGTCGGCAAGGTCGCCGACCAGGCGATCGAGCGCGGCGCCGGCTTCTTCTTCATGCAGCTCGGGGTCGTGGACTCAGACGCCGCCGGGCGCCTGGAGGCGGCCGGGATCCCCGTGGCCATGGACCGCTGCATCCTCATCGAGCGGGAAAGGCTCTCCAGCGCCGTCCCACAGGAATGACGGAACACCTCGGTCTGTTGAGCAGTGACGCCGGCCGGGAGGCCGGACCGATATTGAGGAGACAAGAAATCCATGAATAAGTCCACCAAACGGGCGCTCTCGTTCTCGGCCCTGATCGGTGCGGCGATCATCTTCGGGATGGTCGTGGCCGGCTCGGTCGACGTGACCCCCCGCTCCGAGGCCCAGAAGGACACGGCCCCGGCCCGGACGCGAACGACCTCCGTCGTTCTGCCTTCCTTCGCCGACATCGCCGACGAGGCCATGCCGGCCGTCGTTTCGATCACTTCCACCAACATCGTCAAGGGCTCCGCCAACCGCCGCAACGTCGTTCCCTTCGGGGGCGGCGGCGGCTCGGACGGCGATCCCTTCGAGTTCTTCTTCGGACCGCGCCGAGGGCAGCCCCAGCAGCGCGACGACGAGGAGCACAAGGACGTCCAGGGCGGGACCGGCTTCGTGATCTCCGAGACCGGCGAGATCGTGACGAACTACCACGTCATCGAGAACGCCGACAAGGTCGAGGTCCGGATCGGCAAGGAGCGCTTCACCGCCAAGGTCGTCGGCAAGGACCCCGCGACCGACCTCGCGCTGCTGAAGGTGGACGCCCGGCGCACGCTGACGAAGCTGCCGCTCGGCGACTCCGACAAGCTCCGCGTCGGCGAGTGGGTCATGGCTGTGGGCGACCCGCTGAACTTCGACAAGACCGTGACGGTCGGAGTCGTTTCGGCCAAGGACCGCTCGGGCCTGGCGACCGACATCTCGTCTCGCTCCTTCGAGAGCTTCATCCAGACAGACGCCGCCATCAACTTCGGCAACTCCGGCGGGCCCCTGATCAACGTCAACGGCGAGGTCATCGGCATCAACACCGCCATGTTCCGCCCCGCGCAGAACATCGGCTTCGCGGTGCCGGTCAACACTCTCAAGACCATCCTCGCCCAGCTCCGCGAGAAGGGGAAAGTCGTCCGCGGCTACCTCGGCATCAACATCAACCCGGTGGACCAGGACGTGGCCGCGGCCTTCAAGCTGAAATCCGCCGACGGCGCGTTCGTCGAGTCTGTCGTCACTGGCGACCCGGCCGACAAGGCGGGCGTCAAGCCGGGCGACACGGTCGTCCGCGTGGACAGCGTCCCGGTCAAGACCACCCGCGACCTGATCGGCTACGTGTCGAGCAAGGCTCCGGGCAGCAAGGTGCACCTGACCGTCGTCCGGGACGGCAAGGAGCAGGGCTTCACGGTCACCCTGGCCGAGCGCGGCGCCGAGAAAGAGGCTGCCAACGATGGCGGCGGGAAGGGGAGCGATGAGTCCTCCCACGGCAAGCTCGGGATCTCCGTGCGGCCGATCACCCAGCAGATGAGGCAGATGATGAGCCTCGACCCGCAGGTGGACGGCCTCTACGTCGAGCACGTCAAGGAGGTCTCCCCGGCGGCCGACGCGGCCCTGCGCGACGGCGACATCATCACGCAGGTCAACGGCCGCGCCGTGACGTCCACCGACGAGTTCGCGAAGATCGTCAAGGGAACTCCGAAGGGGGAGTACCTCCGGATCTACTTCTACCGTCCCCAGGCGAAGGTCTCCCTCTTCGCGCTGATCAAGATCGAGGACTAGACGCGGATTCCGCGCCTCGCCCGCAGGCGGGGCGCGGGGTTTGCTACTGTCACAGCCCGGCCATGGCGAGAAAAGTCCTCGTCGTTGACGACGACCCCGCGATCCGAGACACCCTCCGGATGATCCTCGAGTACGAGGGCTACGAGGTCGCGACCGCGGGCGACGGAAAGACGGCGCTCTCGACCCTCGACGGCGACCGGGCCGACGCCGTCCTGCTCGACATCAAGATGCCCGGCATGGACGGCCTGGAGACGCTCGATCGGATCGTGCAGCGGGAGAGCGCCCCGCCCGTCCTCATGATCTCGGGGCACGGCGACATCGCGACCGCGGTCGAGGCGACCCGCCGCGGCGCCGCCGACTTCCTGGAGAAGCCTCCCGAGCGCGAGCGGATCCTCGTTTCGCTTCGCAACGCCCTCTCCCGCAACACGCTCGCCGCGGAGAACGAGAGGCTCCGCCAGAAGCTCGAGGAGGAATCCGTCCTCGTGGGCAAGAGCGAGCCGATGCAGAAGCTGCGGGCGCAGGTCGCGCGCGCTGCGCCGACGGCGGCGACCGTCCTGATCGTGGGCGAGAGCGGCACCGGCAAGGAGCTCGTCGCGCGGGAGATCCACAAGGGGTCCAAGGTGGCCGGCGGCCCCTTCATCCAGGTCAACTGCGCGGCGATCCCCGAGGAGCTGATCGAGTCCGAGCTCTTCGGCCACGAGAAGGGCTCCTTCACCGGCGCCGTGCGCCGCCAGACCGGCAAGTTCGTCGAGGCCGACGGCGGGACGATTTTCTTAGACGAGGTCGGCGACATGTCCGCGAGGGCGCAGGCGAAGGTGCTGCGCGTTCTCGAGGCCGGCGAGGTCGAGCCGGTGGGGGCGGCGCGGGTGCGCCAGGTCAACGTGCGCGTCATCGCGGCGACCAACCGGGACCTGACCGACGCCATCAAGGAAGGGCGGTTCCGCGAGGACCTCTACTTCCGGTTGAACGTCCTGCCGGTCCGGACGCCTCCGCTTCGCGAGCGCACCGAGGACATCCCCGAGCTGACCGAACACTTCACCCGGCTCTTCTCCCAGAGGGACAACCGCCGGCCGCGCCGCTTCGCCGCGAGCGCGCTGGGGATCCTGAAGGCTCGCTCCTGGCCGGGCAACGTACGTGAGCTGAAGAACCTGATCGAGCGAGTCCTCATCATGACCGACAGCGACCCGATCGAGGCGAAGGAGCTGCCGCCGGAGGCGCTCGTCTCGCCCACCGAGATCTCCGAGCGAGGTCTGCAGCTGGCGACGCTCTCGGAGTTCAAGGAGTACGCCGAGCGGGAGTTCCTCGTGACCAAGCTCCGCGAGAACGGCTGGAACATCAGCCGCACGGCCGAGGTGATCCACACCCCCCGCTCCAACCTCTACAAGAAGATCGAGCACCACAAGATCAGTCGGGAAACCGACGCCTAGTACGGACGGCTGGCTGTCGAGTTCCTCCGCGTCGTAGGAGGGGCTTGCCCCTCCCGCCCGGTGGTGCTCTGCTACGGGTCGATGATCACGCTGAAAGATTTCGAAGAGACCGGCGCACTATTGCGCGGGCATTTCCGGCTTTCGTCGGGGCTTCATTCGGACACCTATCTTCAATGCGCGCGGCTCCTCATGTGGCCGCAGCGGGCCGGGGCGGCGGGCAAAGATCTCGCGGCGAAACTGCGCGCCTTCGGCGCCCGGGCCGTCGTCTCGCCCGCGCTGGGCGGCCTGATCATCGGCCACGAGGTCGCGCGCGCCCTTGGAACGCCCTTTCTCTTCACCGAGCGCCAGGAGGGCGTCTTCGCGCTGCGCCGCGGGTTCCGAATCGAGCCCGGCGAACCGGTCGTCGTCGTCGAGGACGTGTTCACCACCGGCAAATCCACGAGCGAGGTCATCGACACGGTCACGGCCGTCGGCGGCAGGGTCGCGGGCGCCGGCTCAGTCGTGGACCGGGGCCTTCCCCCAAACTCGCTTCCAGTCCCTCATCACTCCCTGCTGAACCTCAGCGTCCCGGCCTGGCCCGCCGACTCCTGCCCGCTCTGCCGGGAAGGAAAGCCCCTGGACACGCCGGGCAGCCGCCACAAATCGCCCTGATCACAAATCACAAATCACAAATCACGAATCTCCGGCTAGGATTCACCCGTGGATCTCAAGCGCGTCTGCGTCTATTGCAGCTCGGCCACGGCGCTCGAGGAGGCGGTCGCCCGGGAGATCCGCGCCTTCGGAAAGGAGATCGCCCAGCGCGGGATCGGCCTCGTGTACGGAGGCTCCTCCCGCGGACTGATGGGAGCGCTCGCGGACGAGGTCCTCGCCGCCGGCGGAAAGGTGATCGGCGTGATCCCGAAGGCGCTCGAGGGGCGCGAGGCGGCCCACCGGGGATTGACGGAGCTCCGGGTCGTCAACACCATGCACGAGCGCGAGCAGCTCCTCTTCGACCTCGCCGACGCTTTCGTGGCCTTCCCCGGCGGTTTCGGGACTTTCCAGGAGATCATCGAGATGCTGACGTGGAAGCAGCTCGGCATCCACGGCAAGCCGATCGTCATCGCCAACATCGGCGGTTACTTCGACCCGCTGCTCGCCCAGTTCGACCTGGCGATCCAGAACAAATACGCCCGCCGCGAGGACAAGATCCTCTACAACGTCGCGCCCACTACCAAGGCCATCCTCACGATGCTCGAAGGCGCCCCCGTCATGTCCCGCAAGCCCGGCGACTGGACTTAAACCGCCTTCCCGCCCCGGTCGCTTCCTGCCGGAATTGGTGGCTCGGGCCGAGCGTCTCTCTCTGGAAGGCCGCCGACCTGTCGCCGATCGGAGTCTTCCCGATGCCATCCGCCTCGGGACCCTATTCCGCCGGCAGCGACGGCATCCAGTTCTAGGTGACCCCCCGGAACTCCAACCAGCCCGCGCGTTTTTAGGAGGTCTCGGAGGGCCTTGCGCCCTCTCGCCTCGTACGACGGACGCCGCTACTAACTACTGCTCGTGAGGGAGGACGACTTCCTCGTCGAGGGCCCGGCGGAATTCGACCTTACGGAGGCGGGACTCGGCGGTGCTGTTGCGGGCCTCGCGGAGCTTCAGGTCCTCGAGCAGCTCGCGGTTGATCGCCGCGATGTCGGAGAGAAGCGCCATCAGGAACGTCAGCGCACCGGCGAAGAGGAACCCGGCTCCCACGATGAGCGCGACCGTGTGGTTGCCGGGGTCGCCCGTCAGGTGCGCGACCAGGACGTAGAGGCCGAAGCCGGCGCCCACGAGGAGGAAGAGCGCCGCGATGCCGGAGAAGATCTTCAGCGGCTTGTACAGCGCCGTGATCCGGAGGATGTTGGCTCCCTGGATCAGGACGTACTTGGTCGGCGAGGACAGCAGCCTCGAGGCGCGCCGAACCGGCCGGCCCGACACCGGGACCGAGACGACGCGCAGGTCCTTGAACCCCGCCTGGATCAGGGTCTCCAGCGTGTAGGTCATCTTCGAGAAGACGTTCATCTTCCGAGCCGCCTCCCGGGTGAAAGCTCGCAGGCCGGAGGTCGCGTCCTGGACGTTCAAGCCGGTGGCCTGCCGGACCATCCAGCTTCCCAGCCTCTGTAGGAGCCGCTTGACCGGGGAGAAGTGGGCGAGCTTTCCGGGGCCGCGGTCCCCGACGACCATGTCCGCCTGTCCTTCGAGGATCGGCGCGACCAGGTTGGGAATGTCGACCGGGTCGTACTGGAGGTCGGCGTCGAAGTTGACGATGACGTCCGCCCCCATCTCCAGCGACGCGTCGAGCCCCGCCGAGAAGGCGGCCGCGAGCCCCCGGTGCATGGGGAACCGCACCAGCTGGTCAGCGAAGCCTTCCCGTGCGACCTCGGCGGTCCGGTCCGTCGAGCCGTCGTCCACCACCACGATCAGGATCTCGGAGAAACCGGGGAGGCTGCGGGGGAGGGAAGCCAGGGCATCGGAGAGGGTGGCTTCCTCGTTCCAGGCCGGGATCTGTATGACGAGCTTCATCAAGAAGCTTCCGACACCAAGCCCATCGTCATCTTCATATACGAGCCAACCGCCCCGATCGCATACATTCGTCGACCAGATTTTGGAGATTTCCGGGTCGGTGACCCGCGGCCGAACCCCAAATGTAGCAATACTTCGGCCAAATCCGTCATTTATGGTAAATTGCGCGGCTCCACGGCGCCGGGCACCACCCGGGAAGATCTTTTTCAACCAGGGACGAAGGCCGGATTTCAGGGAAAAGCCCCCGCGGGCTTCCGGCCCGTAGCCCCTCGGCAGGCTCGCGCCGGCCGGGACACTTCGAACAGGCTCGTAGCTCAGGGGGAGAGCACTACCTTGACACGGTAGGGGTCAGCGGTTCAAATCCGCTCGAGCCTACCAACTTGTTTGGAACGAAGGCGCTTAGCTCAGCTGGGAGAGCGCTACCTTCACACGGTAGAGGTCAACGGTTCGATCCCGTTAGCGCCTACCAGAAGAACCAGACGGACGCGGGGCAACCCGCGTTTTTGCTTTTGAGCGACGTTTAGGAAGGACAGGAGACCAGGACGCACCGATGGAAGCCAGGGCCAACGACATGGTGACGATCACCCTACCGGACGGATCGACCAAGTCGCTTCCGAAGGGAACGACCGTGCGCGAGGTCGCGCAGGCGATCGGCCCGCGCCTGGTCAAGGACGCCTGGGCAGGCAAGCTCGACGGCAAGGTCGTGGACCTCGTCACGCCGATCGAGTCCGACGCCGCGCTGGAGATCATCACTGTCAAGTCGCCCGACGCCGTGCCCATCTACCGGCACTCCACGGCGCACCTGACGGCCCAGGCGGTCAAGCGCCTCTTCCCCGACGTCCAGATCGGGATCGGCCCGCCGATCGAGAACGGCTACTACTACGACTTCCTGCCCGCGCGCCCCTTTACGCCCGAGGACCTGTCGGCGATCGAGGCGGAGATGCGCAAGATCATCCAGGAGGACCTCGCCATCACGCGCGAGGAGATGCCGGTCACGCAAGCCATCTCGATCTTTGAGGGGCAGCACGATCCCCTGAAGGTCGAGATCGCGAAGGGACTGGGCGACGAGCGCTGCTCCTGCTACCGGCAGGGTGAGTTCGTCGATCTGTGCCGCGGTCCCCACGTCGCCTCGACCGGCCGCCTCGGCGTCTTCAAGCTGACGCACACGGCCGGCGCCTACTGGAAGGGCGACGAGAAGAACCCGATGCTCCAGAGGATCTACGGAGCGTCGTTTCTCACCCAGAAGGAGCTCGACGACTACCTCCACCGGATGGAGGAGGCGAAGGCCCGCGACCATCGCAAGCTCGGCAAGGAGCTGGACCTCTACTCCTTCCATCCGTGGGCGCCGGCATCGCCGTTCTTCCACCCGAAGGGGACGGTCCTCTACAACTCCCTCTTCGAATACCTGCGAGCCGAGTACGCGAAGCGGGGATACCTGGAAGTCGTGACGCCGCAGATCTTCGACGCCGACCTCTTCAAGCTCTCGGGCCACTACCAGAACTACCACGACAACATGTACTGGACGGTCATCGACGAGCGCGAGTTCGGCGTCAAGCCCATGAACTGCCCTGGCCACTTCCTGCTCTACAACACCCGGCTCTGGTCCTATCGCGACCTCCCGGTCCGGTACGCGGACTTCGGCCGGCTCCACCGCTACGAGCTTTCCGGGGTGACGGCCGGGCTCACGCGCGTGCGGACGTTCTCGCAGGATGACGCCCACATCTTCACGCCCTTCGACAAGGTCGAGGACGAGATCTTCCGCTTCCTCGACTTCGTGGACGCCGTCTACGGCGCCTTCGGCTTCGACGAGGTCGAGATCTCGCTGGGGCTGCGGCCGGAGAAGCGCATCGGCGCCGACGAGCTCTGGGACCGCGGCGAGAAGGCCCTCGCCTCCGCCCTGGAAAAGGCGGGACGCAAGCACGTCGTGACCCCCGGCGACGGCGCCTTCTACGGGCCGAAGATCGATTTCCGGGTCAAGGACGCTCTCGGCCGTCCCTGGCAGCTCGGGACGATCCAGATCGACTTCGAGCATCCCGAGAGCTTCGACATGACGTACATCGGCGAGGACGGCCAGCAGCATCGGCCGGCCGTGATGCACCGCGCGATCCTCGGGTCCTTCGAGAGGTTCCTCGGGATCCTCGTCGAGCACACCGCCGGGAACTTCCCGTTCTGGATCTCCCCGGTCCAGGCGGTCGTGCTTCCGGTCTCCGAGAAGTTCAACGCGGCCGCGGAATCCGTGGCCTCGAGGCTGAAGGAAGGCGGTTTGCGGGTCGAGGTGGACGAGAAGAACGAGAAGCTCGGCGCCCGCATCCGCAAGGCGGAGCTGCAGAAGACGCCGGCGATGCTGGTCGTCGGCGAGAAGGAAGCGGCCGCCGGAACGGTCTCCGTCCGGTTGCGCCACGGCGGCGACGCGGGGACCGTCAGCGTGGAAGAATTTTTGACGCTCGCCGGCAAGGCGATCGCGGAGAGGAGAAAAGAGCTGATGACAGTGGAGGTGAAGAATCGATAAGAAGAACATTCGAGTCAACGAGCAGATCCGGTGGAAGGAAGTCCGCCTGATCGGCGAAGCGGGGGAGGCGCTCGGGATCGTCGCGATGGCCGACGCCCTGCAGAAGGCCAAGGACGCCAACCTCGACTTAGTCGAGATCGCCCCGACGGCCAAGCCGCCGGTCTGCCGGATCATGAACTTCGGAAAGTTCATCTACCAGCAGAAGAAGAAGCAGCAGGACTCCAAGAAGAAACAGAAGACGACGCAGGTCAAGGAAGTGAAATTCCGGCCCAACATCGACGACCACGACTACGACTTCAAGATCAAGCACATCCTGAAGTTCCTTGCGCACGGCGACAAGGTCAAGGCCACGGTCCAGTTCCGCGGCCGCGAGATGGCGCGCCGCGAGAACGGCCAGAAGGTCCTCGACCGCCTGCTGACGGACCTGTCCGGGCACGCGGTCGCCGAGTCGCGCTCGGAGATGCTGGGCAACCGGCTCTACCAGATCCTCGCGCCCGTCAAGCATCACGAGAAAGTGGCGAAGACCGCCACGGCGACTGGAGCCTGAACCCAGAACGGAGAAAGCGAATGCCGAAACTGAAGACTCATCGGGGCGCCGCCAAGCGCTTCAAGAAGACCGCCACGGGCAAATTCAAACGCGCCAAGGCGTTCAAGAGCCACATCCTCACCAAGAAGGCGCCGGGGCGCAAACGCGGCCTCGCGCAGTCCACCATCGCTTCCGGCGCGGACCACAAGCGCATCAAGGAAATGCTGCCGTACGCGTAAGCCGGCTCACGAAGGAGAACTACCATGCCTCGCGTCAAGAGGGGACCCAAGAGAAAGAACCGGCGGGCAAAAACCCTGGCGCTCGCCAAGGGGTACTACGGGACCAAGTCCAAGTCGTACCGGATGGCGAAGCTCCAGGTGGAGAAGTCGCTCGTCTACGCGTACCGCGACCGGAAGGTCAAGAAGAGGGATTTCCGCGGCCTCTGGATCGTGAGGATCAACGCCGCGGCGCGCGAGAACGAGATCTCCTACAGTCGCCTGATGGACGGCTTGAAGAAGGCGGGCAGCGAGATCAACCGCAAGATGCTCGCCGAGATCGCGGTCTCGGACCCGCCCGCGTTCACGCACCTGGTCGGAGTCGCCAAGGCGGCCCTCGCCGGTGCCTGACGACCCGATCGGCTCGGTCCTCGCGGCGTTCCGCGAGGAGGCGGGCCGAGGTGTCGGCTCTCGCGCGGAATTCGAGCGGCTCAAGGGCAAGTACCTCGGGCGCGAGAAGGGGCTCGTCCCGGGACTCTTCGCCGGGATCCGGGACGTTCCCGCCGGCGAGCGGGGCGCCTTCGGATCGCGCGCCAACGCCGCCAAGCAGGAGGTCGAGGGCGCCATCGCGCGCCTGGCCGAGGAGCTCCAGCGGCGCGAGGTCGAGTCCCGCCGCGCGGCGCAGGCCGTGGACGTCACGCTTCCCGGGCGTTTCGCCCGAAGGGGGAGCCTCCACCCGGTCACGATCGTGCGGCGCCGGGTCGAGCAGATCTTCCTCCGAATGGGCTACTCGATCGCCGACGGCCCGGAGCTCGACAACGACCGTCACAACTTCGAGCTGCTGAATTTCCCTCCGGAGCACCCGGCCCGGGACTCCCAGGACACCTTCTTCGTGGATCGCAAGGCGAAATCGCCGCTTCTCCTGCGGACCCACACCTCTCCCGTCCAGATCCGCGAGCTGACCAGGCGCGGGGCGCCTCTCCGGATCATCGCCCCGGGCCGCGTCTACCGCAACGAGAGCGTGGACGCCACGCACGCGGCGGTCTTTCACCAGGTCGAGGCGCTCGTCGTCGAGCGCGGCATCTCGATGGCGGACCTGAAGGGGACATTCGAGGAGTTCTTCGCCGCCTTCTTCGGCCGCCCGACGAAAGTCCGCTTCATCCCGACGTTCTTCCCGTTCGTCGAGCCGGGCGCCGACGTCGCCGCGCAGTGCCCCTTCTGCTCCGGGGCCGGATGTCCCAAGTGCAAGCACTCGGGCTGGCTCGAGCTCGCGGGCTCCGGCACCGTTCATCCCAACGTCCTCAAAGCCTGCGGCGTCGATCCCGAGGAGTACACCGGCTTCGCCTTCGGCATGGGCCTCGACCGGGTCGCGCTCCTCCTCTACGAGTTCCCGGACCTGCGGCTGCTGTTAGACGGCGACGAGCGTTTCCTCTCCCAGTTCGCGAGGGAAGCTTGAAATTCAGCCTGGAATGGCTCTCCGAGTTCGTGGACACCGCCGCGGCGGGCGGACCCGAGGGAGTCCACGCCCTATTGGACCGCGCGGGCTTCCCCGTCGAGTCCACTGAGGGCGAGGGCGCCTCCACGATCCTCGACGTCGAGATCACCCCCAACCGCCCCGACGTCATGAGCCACCGAGGGGTCGCGCGAGAGATCGCGGCCATGGCTTCGCTCCCGTTCTCCTCTCCACCCGGGCACGCGGGAGGAAAGGGCCAGGGTGAGGGCGGCGGCGCCCACGTCACCGAGCTGACGTCGATCACGATCGAAGTCCCGCGGCTGTGCAAGCGCTTCGGCGCGCGCGTCGTCTCCGGCATCTCCTCCGCCCAGGCCCCGGCCCGCGCCCGCGCCCGCCTCTCCGCGATCGGCAGCAAGCCCATCAGCGCCGCCGTGGACGCCACCAACTATGTCCTCTGGGAAACTGGCCAGCCCCTCCACGCCTTCGACCTCGACAAGCTCGCCGGCCGGCGCATCGTCGTGCGCAAGGCGCGCAAGGGCGAGAAGCTCGTCCTGCTCGACGGCGTCGAGTACACGCTGGAGCCGGCGGACATCGTCGTCGCCGATGCCGAGCGCGCGGTCTCGCTGGCCGGCGTCATGGGCGGGCTCGACACTTCCGTCACGGCGTCCACGAAGAACATCCTGCTCGAGGCCGCGTGGTGGGACCCGCCGTCCATCCGCCGGACGTCGCGCCGGCTGGGCCTTCACACCGACGCCTCACACCGCTTCGAGCGCGGCGCCGACCCCGAGGCGATCCCCGACGCCCTCGATCGCGCCGCGGCGATCGTGATCGAGTCCGCGGGCGGCGCGCTCGCGCCCGGCTGGATCGACGCCCGCGGCGCCGCCTGGAAAGTCCGCCGCGCCGCGCTGCGCCTGTCTCGCCTGCGCCTTCTCGCCGGCACCGAGGAGATCGACATCGAATTCGCGGCGTCGGCGCTCGAGCGGCTTGGCTTCGTCCTTGGAAAGAAGAGCCGGACCCGGGTCGCCGTGACCATTCCCTCGTGGCGGCCGGACTGCTCGATCGAGGACGACCTCGTCGAAGAGGCCCTCCGCGTCTACGGCTACGATCGCCTCCCGTCGCACCTTCCGCCGGCGACGCGCCCGGGCGGCCACCTCGAGCCGCTGCGCGTCGTCGAGGAGCGCCTGGCCGACTCGGCCGCCGCGGCCGGCCTCTTCGAGAGCATGAGCGCGCCCTTCGTCAACCGGAAGACCGACGAGGGCGCGTACGCGGCGTGGCTCGCGGAAGCCGGCAGCGGCCCCGAGCCGATCACTCTGTCCAACCCTCTCGACGACTCGAAGCCGGACCTGCGCTCGACCCTGCTCCCGGGACTTCTCGACGCCGCCGCACGCAACGTCCACCACGGCCAGCGCGAGGTCGCCCTCTTCGAGGTCGGCCGCGTCTTCGACCGGGCCGGCGACCCCGACGAGCCGGCGAGCTTCGAGTCGCGGCGCTTCGCCTTCGCCATCTCCGGAGAGACCCGGACGCACTGGTCCTCCTCCGGCGCGAAAGGCCGCGCGGACTTCTTCGACGCGAAGGGCCTGACCGAGTCGCTGCTTTCGCCCTGGGTGGACCCGGCCGAGCTCGCCTGGAGCCCCTTCTCCTGCGACGCCTTCGGCTCCGGCGCCGCGGCGCTCGTGAAATCCGCCTCGGGACACACCCTCGCGGTCGTCGGCCTGGTCTCGCGCGCGGAGCGCGAGAAGCGAAAGCTCGACGAGGATGTCTTCGCGAGCGAGATCCGCGTGGACGCGATCCCGGCGGCGCGCCCCGCGCGCTTCGAGGCGTTCTCGTCGTTCCCGCCGATCGAGGCCGACCTTTCCTTCGGCAACGACAAGAAGACCTCCTGGAGCCGGATCCGCGAGACCGTCCTGGCGGCGAAGCCTTCCGACCTGGAGTCGGTCCGCGTCGTGGACCGATACGAGGGCGCCGGTGTCGGCGAGGGGCGCGTCAAAACGACGATTCGGCTCGTCTTCCGATCTTCCGGCAGGACGCTGGAACAGGACGAGGTCAACCGCGAGGTCCGCCGCGTCGCCGACGAGCTGGTCGCTCGACTCGGTGTAACCTTCGCTGCCTCTTCATAGGAAGGACCGGATGGACAACGCCAAGATCTTCGACACTCTCGAGCGCAAGATCGAAAAGCTGCTCGGCCGCCTCGCGTCTCTCGAATCCGAGAACACGCGGCTGAAGGCCGACCTCGCCTCCGCCCGCAGGGCCGAGAAGGAAGTCTCCGACCATAAGGGCGCCGTCGAGCGCCTGGAGAAGGATCAGGAAACCGTCCGGGAGCGCCTGGAGAAACTCATCTCGTCGCTGGAGGCGGCAGAGAAGAACTGACGGAGGCGATGCCGGAGCCCCTGGGGCGGCGCCCCGGGGACAGCGGGAGCTTCGCGGACGGCTCTCCGATCAGGACGAAGGCGGCCCAGTCGCGGGGCGATGACGTCCGCGGCCGCTGGAGCAGATCGAGCTTCGCCGCGCGGAGAGCGTCGTCCTTGGCCTGCCCCTCCGACAGGCGGCGGTAGAAGGCGGTCATCAACTCTTCCGCCGCTTCGTCCCGAACCCTCCAGAGGCTGGCCACGACGGACCTCGATCCGGCCAGGAAGAACGCGCGAGCCAGGCTCTGCACGCCCTCGCCCGCCAGCGCGCGGCCCCGCGCGGTCTCGCAACCGGACAGCACCACGAGATCGCTCGCGAGCTTCAGGCCCGAGATCTCCCGCGCCTGGAGCAGGCCGTCTTCGCCGTCTCCGGGAAGCGCCGCCAGGACGATGGCGGATCTTCCGGGATTCTCCAGGCTCAGGACGCCGTGGGTGGCGAAGTGCAGGATCCGGTACCGGTCGAGTCTCTCGCGCTTGACCCGCGCCTCGCTGGCCTGCGCGTCCTCGTAGATCCTCGAGCCGCTCGATGCGGACTTCGCGATGGCCTCGACCTCGCGCCGCGCTCCCGGGATGCGCGCCAACGCCGCGGCCGTGAACCCCCTCGAGAGACGCTCCGACTCGCCGCCGCTTCCCGACGCCGCGGCGGGAAGCGCCGGGTCCGCGAACGCAATCAGGTCCTCGCGCTCCGCGGCCGGCGCGGCCTCCGGCGCCGAGAGGGAGGCGAGCACGGTCGCCGACGGCGCGTAGGAGACCGCGAAGTCCTGGATCAGCGGTCGGCGCCGGCCGCCGGACCGGATGGGGATCGCCTCGAACGGCAGCGACAGAAGGGGCCCGTCCGGCACGATCACCAGCCTCCGCGTGCCGGCCGGAAGCCGGGCAAGCAGGGGCTCGATCAGGTCGGCCGCCAGCCGATCGCCGAGCGGATCGGTGGACGGGTCCGACCGGGACAGAAGCTCGACGAAGTTCTCGACCCGCGACGGCAGCAGCCGGATGTCGGCGGGAAGGCTCCAGAGACCGACGCCCGAGCGTGTCAACAGGAAAGCGAAGAGGCCGTCGCCGGTCAGGGCGTACGAGACGAGGGCCTCGTCCGGAGCGAGCAGCGCTCGCGCCTGCTCCGGCGTCAGCGGCCGCGGATAGCGCAGGGCGCCCAGCCGGGGACTCTTCCTCCGGATCTCCAGGACCGTCCGGTCGAAGTCCTCTTCCGCCGCGGCGAGCTCCGACTGCAGTCGCGGCCTCTCTTGCGGGCGCGCGTCGGCGAGCCGCCGCTGAAGGAACGCGATGCGCCCGCTGGTCGCCGCCTGGCCCGCGCGCAGCGCCTCGGGGATCTCCGGGCCGGCCGCCAGGCTTCCCTCCGCGATCGCTTCGGTCAACGCGCGCGCCCGGGTCCGCTCCGCAGCGGCGAACGCTTGCTCGGCGAAGCCCTTTCCGGGCGACTTCCGATCCAGGGCGATCAGGATTTCCGTCAGCAGCTCGCGGTCCTGGTCCGCGGAGGCGCCGTAGGCGGCGCGCAGGTCCGGAAGAGGGATCTCCGCGCGCAGCGACTCGACGAGCGTCAGCCCCCCTTCCGCCAGCCGGAGGGCGTCTTCGAGCTGTCCGCGCTCCCGCGCGGCGCGGGCCATCGCGAACTCGGCGCTCGACTCGCCGGCGCGGTCCGCGATGCCGCGGCTCATCTCGAGCGCCTGCTTCCACGAGGCGTCGGCCTCTCGCCACTTTCCCTCGGCCTGGTTGATCTGGCCGAGCAGTACGAGCTCTCGGACCTGCGCCCGCGGGTCATGGGCGGCCCGCGAGAGGCGCAGCGCCGACTCGACACTCTCCCGCGCCTCCCGCCTCCCACCGCGGTCGGCATGGATGCGGGCGACCTCGATCAGCGCCAGGGCCTCACCCAGTCCGTCGCCCAGCCGCCGCCGGATGGCCAGGGCGGCCGTCAGGTCCTCCAGCGCGCGAGCGTCGTCCTGCAGCGCCAGCCAGATCCGGCCTCGTGCCGTGAGGACGTGCCCCTCGGTCCGCGCCCCCTCAGGAGCGCCGCGGACGGCTTCGAGCGCCTGGTCCGCGTACGCGAGCGCCCGGCGCGGGAGCCCCAGCGACCAGTAGACCTGGGCCAGGTTCTTCAGGCAGCGGGCCTCGGCGACGCGGCTTCCGGCGGACCGGGCGATCTTGACGGCCTCTTCGTTCTCGACGAGCGCGTCCTCGTACTGCCCGAGGAGCCAGTGGAAGTAGGCAAGGTTGGTGTATTGGGCGGAGCGGATTCGCGGCGAGGAGTCCAGCGCGATGGCCTGGCGCAGCGGCTCCATCGCCTCCGGCCGCCCTTCGCGCAGGAACCGGTTGAAGGAAACCTGGTCGAGCGCCATGGATTCGAGCCGGGGGTCTCGCGCTCGCCGCGCCGCGGCGAGGGCCTGCGATGCGATGCGCTCGGCGTCGTCCGTCCGTCCGCGCTGCGTGTTCGCCGAAGCCGCACCGAGGAGCACCATCGCCTGTTGCTCCGGATCGATCGACGCGAACCGCCGAGCCGCCTCCTCGTAACCGGCGCGGGCGGCGGCGTAGGAATCCGCCGTGCCCCGGTCGAATTCCACCTCGGCCTTTTCCAGGATCACTTCCGCCGCGATCCGCGCCGTGTCCCCGCCGCGCGGAGCCCGCGGGCCGTCGAGCTCGATCCGGTATCCGCCGGGGAAGGCCTGCTGGTCGAAGGAAGAGATCTCCACGCGGTAGCGGGCGGAGCGGGGAGAGACGAAGGAGACGGACTCGACTCCGACGTCGCCGCTCGGCCCGTCGTGCTTCCTCAGCGCCGAGCCGCCCGGTTCGAAGACAGTGACGACGACGTCGGCGCCGCGCTGGTCCACGCGGATTCCGAGGAACCGGCCTTTGGGTACGTCGATCTCGTAGGCATGGATTTCCTTCGCCGCGAGCCGGCGCTCGAGCGCCGCTCCGGGCTGGAGCGTCTGCGCGGCCGGAGGAGCCGGGGACACCCCGGCGAAGGCAAGGATGAGAAAAACGGAGAGCGTCCGGATCACCTTCCTGGTGGCGGAATCGAGAACCGATGGAGGTCCGACGAGACGCGCTCCGCCCGGCGCAGCGTCTCGACCTTCCAGTAGAAGCTTCCCCCTTTTCGCAGGCGGTCCCGGGCCGTGTCGGGAAGCGGCGCCTCCGCCCGGGTCAATTCCTTCGCCTCCCACACCGGAGTGGACTCGGCGTCGAAGAGGACGACCCGGTAGCTCTCGGCTCCTTCGACGGGCGCCCAGGAAAACTTCTCGGGAGGCTGCGGAAGGGACGCGCCGTCGGGCGGCGAGACGACGAATTGGGTCGACGCGGTCCCGCGCTCCACCGCCGCCGGCTCCGGCTGCCGCCGCGAGAGGAGCCAGGCCGTCGAGATCCCGAGCGCGGCCATGGCCACCGCGGCCGCCGCCGACCATGCCAGCCAGGGGACACTGCCGGCTCCCTGCGACGCGGGTCGCCCCGCGGGCTTGCCTCCGATCCCGATCTCTTCGAGGGACCCCGCGGCACGGTACTCCGCCGCGCAGTCGGGACAGGCGAGGAGATGCTCGGCGAGGGCGATCCGCTCGGCCTCGCCGGCTTCTTCCAGGATCACCCGCTCCGCGAGCGACACCGGCGGACACCCTCGCCGGGCCCGGGGCGCGCCGCCGGCCTCTTCGTCGAACGCGCGGCGCAGCGCTTCGTTGTCAACCTTCATATTCGATTCCTTCGGCCGCGAGCTTCGCCCGCAGCTCCTTCAACCCACGGTAGACCAGGCTGCGCGCCCGCGGCTCGCTCCAGCCGAGCAGCCGACCGATCTCCTCCGGAGTGAAGCCGCGAATGTGGAGCCCCACGGCCGAACGTTTTCGGGGCGCGAGCCGCTGGAGGACGGCGCGCACCTTCTCGAGGAGGAGGCGGTTGTGGGCGACGGATTCGGGTGAAGTGTTGGATCCGGCCGGTGCGGCCGCTGCCGGCGTCCCCGCGGGATCCTTGTCCGATCCGGTTGTCCAGAGCTGTTCCTCCCGGCGTGCGACCGCGCGGCGCACCGCATCGAGCGTCGCCGTCACGGCGACGCGGTACAGATAGGACGCGGGCCGCGCGATTTCTGTTTCGCCCTGGAGCGCCCGCCAGATCCGGACCCGCGCCTCCTGCTCGATGTCATCGAACTGGAGTCCCAGGTCCTTCGGGCAGGCGCGGGCGATGGCGCCGCGAAGCAAGCTCCCATACCGCTCCAGGACCTCCTCGAGCGGATCGGGGAGCCTTCCCGCAGATCGTTCCATCCTTCGACAGCTGCCCGGGTGCGCCCGCGGCAGTTCGTGCAATTTCAGCATATCCGACCGGGACCGCAACAGACCTCCCGCGCGATGCGTCCATCCTTCGCTCCGGCGGGCGACGGGCGGGCAGGGAGGTGTTTCCGTGAGCACCAGGACCGCGAATCGGCGCATCGCACTGACGATGGTTCTTGGGTTGGGCGGCCTCGCGGCGGCCTCCGGCATCGCCAGCGGCGGCATCAACCGGTGGACGACCGGAGGGCCCGCGCCCGGAGGGGTGGGATGCCTCGCGGTCGATTCGGAAGACCCGCGGGTCCTGTACGCTGCCGGAGGGACCCGGGTCTTCAAGAGCGCCGACGCCGGCCTGGACTGGGACGAGCTGTCGGCGGGAAAGCTCGGCGACGTGGACGTCCATTCCCTCGCGGTCGACCCGACGAGTTCCTCGACACTCTACGCGGGCACGGCCAGGGGAATCGCGAAGAGCACCGACGGCGGCTCGACCTTTCGCGCCACTCTGGCGTCGGCCGCGATCTACAACCTCATCTTCGCCTCGCAGAAGTCCGTGATCTACGCGGCCGACTTCGACGACGTCAGCTACTACCCGAATCCTTCCAACGTGTACGCGAGCACGGACGACGGAGAGACCTGGACCAAGAAACCGGTCCCGATCTCGATCGTCCCCGGCTCCCTGATCGTCGACCCGACGCAGCCTTCCGCTCTCTACGCGGCGGCTTATGACGATTTCTGGGGGATTTACGGAAGCCTCGACGGCGGCACGACGTGGCGGGCGGTCAGCTCGGACCTGAGAGCGCTCTTCGTGTCGGCCCTTGCCATGGGTCCGCAGGTTCCGAGCCGCCTCTATGCCGCGGCTTTTAGCGGCGGCCGCGACGGCCGCAACGTCATCTACAGGAGCGAAGACGGAGGCTCGACCTGGCTCGAGGTGAGCACCGACCTACCCAACACCTTCGTCAACGCGCTGGTCGTGGACCCGCGCAATTCGAACACTCTCTACGTCGCCGGTTTCCAGGGAGTCTTCCAGAGCACCGACGGTGGGACGCGATGGCGCGACTTCAATCGGGGACTCCCGGCCCGGGACATCATCGCCCTGGGCATCGACTCGTCGGGGAGGACCTTGCATGCCGGCTCGCGCAATCTGGGTGTTTTCGATTATCGGATCTTCTCGGGCGCGGTCGACGTGTCCGTGGGCAGCGATGGTCAAGCGCGGCTTCTCTTCTTCGGGCCCGACGGGGGCCTGCTGATTCGAGGCGTCGCCGGATCGGGGAACTCTTCGAGCATCGGCCCCTTCGGCCCCTACAGCGACTGGGATCCGAGAGCCGCAGCGAACGGCGCCGACGGGTTGACGAGGGTTCTCTGGGCCAACGACAACGGCACGGCCGCCCTCTGGCTCGTGGGCTCGGAAGGCGTTCAAACCGCCTACACACTGGGAGATTCCTTCGCCGGATGGACGGCGCTGGACGTGGCGGCATCCGTTGCGAACCGCAGCGACGTTCTCTGGAGGGATGCGCACGGAAGGATCGCGATCTGGAACGTGAGCAACGCGGGAGACGTCCGGAAGAGCCCGGCGTGGGGTCCTTACGCGGGGTGGAACGCGGTCGCGATCGCGGATGGCAAGGACGGGCTCTCTCGGGTGCTCTGGACTCGCGCCGACGGATCGGCGGCGTTGTCCTTCTTCGGGCCCGAAGGGCTGGTCGCGTCCTATCCCTTCGGCCCCGTCGCCGGCTGGACGGCGGTGGACATCGCGGTGGGAGCCGACGGTCAGTCCCGGATCCTCTGGACTCATCGGGATGGCCGGATGGCTCTCTGGCGCGTCGACGACGCCGGCAATCCGACTGTCCTGGGACCGATCTACGGTCCGCCGCCCGGATTGAGCGCGGTCCGGATCGCTGCCGGGCCGGACGGCCGGACTCGCGTTTTGTGGGCAAACACCGGCGGCAGCGCAACGCTCTGGACCATGTCGGCCGACAACGTCCTTCTCGATTCCGTAGTCCTCGAACCTTGACCGGTCAATTGCTATCGCCAGGGAGGAGAGAGTGAAAAGCTGGAAGCGCTTCGCGTTCGTTGGAGTCATCGTTGCGTGTCTGGCGGCCGTTGCGCCGGGGCAGGTGCTGCTCGTCGGCACGGGCGATCCCGCCATCGACGTTCCTGCCGTCCAGGCAGCTGTCGATGGAAACGGTGTCGTCTTACTCGAAGGGACGTTCTCCTTCACGGGAGCGCCGGCGGCAGTCACGATCCATCGCAGCGTCTGGATCGCCGGCGTTGCGGACGAGCAGGGGCAGATCCCGAGAATCCTCGGCGGGACGCAGCCGTTCGTCGTCCTGGCTCCGGGGGCCGACGTCGCGATCGAAGGCCTTCGTTTCCAGGACCCGGTCGGCGCGGCCGTCTGGATCCAGTCGGCGCACGGGATTTTGGTCGAGAGCTGCGTCGTGGACGGGGTCGTTCCAGGGTTGATCGGCGCTCGGGTGGTCGCGATCGGGATCTTCGAGTCGGCCGGGCCGGTCGGCACGGTCCGCATCCTCCGCAACGACGTCAGCCCCGGAGGACCAGTCACCAACGACACGAACGGGATCATCCTGCTCGCTCCCACCGCGGAGATCGAGATCGCCTACAACAACGTGTCGAGCACGACGGCCCACGGCATCGACCTGCGCAACGTCGCCGGCCTTGCGAGGGTGGAGCGTAACGTCGTGGTGACCGGACCCGTCGGGCGCGGAGGGGGAGTCGGCGCATTTGTGGACGGGATCCGCTGCGTCGGGACCGGCCGCTACGTCATCGAGGACAACTTCGTGAGCACCGGGTTCGAGAACGCCGCAGGCATCCGCATCGGAGGGACGGCCGGCGCGGCGATCCAGGGCAACGACGTCCTCCTGCCGCTTTCGGAGACTGCGGTTCCGGGTGCCCAGAGCGCCGGGATCCAGGTCGAGGGCTCCGCGAGCTCCACGGAGATCGTCGACAACCGGGTTCGCGGACGAGGGCGCACCGCGTTCTCGGTCATCCACTCGGACTTCGCCCTGGACAAGGGCACGAGCTCCGGGAACCCCGCGGACACCCGCATCGCCGGAAACGACGGAGAGATCTTCGCCGCGACGGTCGCGGACGTCGAGATCGGAGAGGGAGCCGCGAATACCGAGATCCTCGGAGGGAGCGGCACGGTCAGCGACCGGGGCACGGGCACGGTGATCCTCGGTGGATACCTGGCGCTGCCGTGAACGGCGCGATCGCGGGTGCAACAGCTGCCCGCCGCCGTGCGTCGTCTCTCCGAGGCGCAGGAGGATCCGTTATGCGAAAGGACGTCGTCCGGAGCGGGATGGCCGCGGCCGTGCTTCTTCTCGCAGGGTGCCACGACTCCGGATCTCCCACTGGCCCGGCGCCTATCAGCGACATCCGCGGGGCGTGGATCGGCACCTTCAGCAACGACAACATCGAGTTCGACTGCCTGATCAGCGGTCTGCCCGCTCAGGCAAGCTTCGAACAGGACGGCACGAGCGTTCGGGGCACGGTGAGCACGGCGAACGATCCGTGTGGACTGGGTACGCAGACTTTCGTGGGCACGCTCTCCGGCGATCAGCTGTTGGGAAAGACCCAGGTCGGCGGGGGAGAAGCCTTCGGCGAAGTCCGAGGGACTCTGTCCGGCTCGACTCTCGAGATGGGATTCGGGTTTGCGCCGCAAGGCGGCTATCCCTCGTTCGGCCGGATGCACCTCCATCGGTGAGCTGGGAAAGGAGAAACGCATGAAAAGCCGCAGGGAGATTCTCGAGGAGGGGGTTCACGCCTGCGCCGGCGCGATCGCCCTTGCGGCGATGGGCGCTTCCGCGGCCGCCATCGCACAACCGAATGACGAGAAACCCACGCCGCAGAGATTCCTGCTGGTCGGCCTATGCGGGTCCGAGAACCCCACACGGTCCAACTTCCCGTTCGTCTGGGCGAAGGCGCTCAAGGAAGCCGGAAACGAGGTTCGCATCGAGCTGGCCGGAGACGGCACCGTGATGATGCGGACTCCCGTGGCCAACAACGTGACCGCCGTTGGTTGGCCGCCGTTCAAGGAAGCCCTCGCGAGGGTGATCGAGCTGAAGATCCCGATTTTCGTCTGACGGGCCTGCGCGACCGCCCGTGGGGTGGTTGATGCGGACTTCGAAGGCAAGAACGCCCAGTTCACCAATCCCCAGATCACCGCGGAGGCGATGGGCTGGGCCACGAAGATCCTTGTGGTGTAGCCGTCGCTCGGCGTGTCTCGCTGTCGGGTCGGCGCTGGCCATGGCGGCCGGCGGGCCGACTCCTCGGCGTGTGCTGGCTGTCCAACGATGTCGTCGCGGCGTCCTCCTAAACCGTTGACTCCGCAAGAGGACAGGGGCTAGACTTCCGCTCCGAAAGGAGCCTGATACTGGCCTCGGACAAACGGGGCAACGTGACTCAGGTCGAGATCTTCGGGCAGACGTACAACGTCCGCGCCGAAGGAGACAGCAGCTACGTTCACGACCTTGCTCGATTTGTCGATTCGAGGATGAAAGAAGTCGCCGAGCGGACGGCAACGGTAGACACGACAAAAATTGCCATCCTCGCGGCACTGAACATATCCGATGACCTTCACCAAAAGGAGAGACAGCGAAGGGACAATCCGACCGACGCCGTGGCGCGGGCGGAGCGTCTTATAAGGAAACTGGACGACGCCCTGGGTGCCTGAAGGCGCGGCGTCGGCAATCCCGACTCGGGTCGGGAGTACACGAATAAAGCGAGTGGCTGGAAAAACGGTCCGGTATCCATTCACGGTGAACACTCGGCGGGAGAAGCACTTCCGTACAGTCGTGTAGCCGGCAGCGGCTTCGGCGCCTCCGGGCAGCGGGGGAGCCGAGATGAACACAAGTCTCGCGATCGCGATCGCGGCGGGCGTCGTCATAGCCGCCGTGCTGTTCGCCATCGCCTACATGACTCTCAAAAAGAAGGTCGACTCCGAGCGCAAGAACGTTCGGACGGAGGCCGACCGCGTCCTCGCCGAGGCCAACCGGACCTCCGAGGCGAAGCTTCGTGAAGCCTCGATCGAGGCCAAGGAGAAGGTCCTCGCCGCCCGGGCGGAGTTCGACAAGACGGTGCAGGTCCGCCGGCAGGAGATCGCGGCGCTGGAGAAGCGGGTCGTCCAGAAGGAGGAGAACCTCGACCGGAAGCTCTCCCAGCAGGAGCGCCGGGAGGAGGAGTTCGGCCGCAAGGAGAAGGGCCTCGCGGACGCCCAGAAGCGGGTCGAGGACCGGCAGGCCGAGGCTGACCAGCTGGTCGAGGAGCAGACCCGGCGGCTGGAGCAGATCTCCGGCCTGACGGCCGTGGATGCCAAGAGGGACCTGGTCAAGTCCATCGAGAACGAGGCCCGGGTCGAGGCCGCCGGCTTGATCCGCCGGATCGAGGAAGAGGCGGTGGAGCAGTCCACCCAGAAGGCCCGGCGCTTGATCGGGATGGCGATCCAGCGCCTGGCCTCGGACACGGTCGTCGAGGCGACCGTATCGGTCGTCGAGCTGCCGTCGGACGACCTGAAAGGCCGCATCATCGGCCGCGAGGGGCGCAACATTCGCGCGCTCGAGGCGGCGACAGGCGTGGACCTGATCATCGACGACACCCCGGAGGCGATCGTCATCTCGGCCTTCGAGCCGCTTCGCCGCGAGGTCGCCCGGATGGCGTTGGAGAAGCTGATCGCGGACGGCCGCATCCATCCGGCCCGCATCGAAGAGATCGTAGAGAAGGTCCGCTCCGAGCTGTGGGAAAAGATCCGCCAGGAAGGCGAGGCGACGGCGCTGGAGTTCTCGATCCCGGACCTCCACCCGGAGCTCATCAAGCTTCTCGGGCGGCTCAAGTACCGCACCTCGTACGGCCAGAACGTCCTCCAGCACTCCAAGGAAGTCGCGTGGCTCGCCACCAACATGGCGGCGGAGCTCGGCGCCAACAGCGATGTCGCCAAGCGGGCCGGCCTGCTGCACGACATCGGTAAGGCGATCGACCGGGAGATGGAGGGGACGCACCTCGAGCTCGGCCGCGAGGTGCTGAAGAAGTTCGGGGAGAACAACGACGTCATCCACGCGATGGAGTGCCACCACGGCGACTACGAGCCGCGGTCCCTCGAGGCCGTCCTCGTCAACGGGGCCGACGCGCTCTCCGCCGCACGGCCGGGCGCCCGCCGCGAGATCCTGGAGACGTACGTCAAGCGCCTGGAGAAGCTCGAGCACATCGCCGACGGCTTCAAGGGCGTCCAGAAGGCGTTCGCCGTCCAGGCCGGACGGGAGCTGCGGATCATCGTCGAGGCGACGCGCCTGACCGACGACGAGGCGCTCTGGCTCTCCCGCGACGTGGCCAAGAAGATCGAGTCGGAGCTCCAGTATCCCGGCCAGATCAAGGTCACGGTCATTCGGGAGACGCGCGCCGTGGAGTACGCGCGCTGACGCGTCCCGCATGAACCTGCTTTTCGTCGGAGACGTCGTCGGCGCTCCGGGGCGCCGGGCGCTCCAGGACGCGCTGCTCCCGCTCATCGACAAGCGCCGGATCGACTTCACGGTCGTCAACATCGAGAACGCGGCGGGCGGCTTCGGGATGACGCTGGAGCTGTGGGAAGAGCTTTCCCGGATGCCGATCGACGTCTTCTCCTCCGGCAACCACATCTGGGACAAGAAGGAGATCTACGAGGTCCTGAACTCCTCGGACCGGATCCTTCGCCCGGCGAACTACCCGCCGGGCAACCCCGGCCGGGGCTTCACGGTGCAGTCCACGGCGGCCGGCGTCAAGGTCGGCGTGTTGAACCTCCAGGGCCAGGTCTTCATGCCGCACCACGCCGACTCTCCCTTCCGCATCGCGGACGAGGAGCTGGCGAAGGCCGGGGACGTCAAGGTCATCCTCGTGGACTTCCACGCCGAGGCGACCTCCGAGAAGATGGCGATCGGCTGGTACCTCGACGGACGGGTCTCCGCGGTCATCGGGACGCACACGCACGTCCCCACCGCCGACGAGACGGTCCGGCCGGGCGGGACGGCGTACCTCTCCGACGCCGGCATGACGGGCGCCTACGAGGGAGTGATCGGCTTCACGAAGGACAGGATCATCGAGAAGTTCCTCTCCCAGACTCCGCGCTCCTACGAAACCGCCAAGAAAGACATCCGCCTCTCCGGCGCCGTCGTCGAAGTAGACGAGGAGACGGGCAAGGCCTCGTCCATCGAACGGGTCCAGGTGCGCGTCGACTGACCCTTCCGTTACCTTTTGAGGTGGGGCGCTTCCGTTGTCATTCCGAGGAAGCGAAGCGCGAAGGAAACTTGGTCAATTCGCCGCGTGATTCGGATAACGCCAACGCGGCTCATCCACCAAGATCCCTCGCTGGCCTTCGGCCTCGCTCAGGATGACAATGGGGAGAGTGCCTCGCGAAAAACTGACCGCGATCGTCACGACCCTCAACGAGGAGGGGAACATCGCGGACTGCCTGGCCACGCTGTCCTTCGCCGACGAGATCCTCGTCGTGGATTCCTTCTCGAAAGACCGGACGGTCGAGATCGCGTCGGCGGTCCCGAAAGTCCGCGTCCTTCAGCACGAGTACGCCGGCAACGGCCCGCAGTGCAACTGGGCGATGGACCAGGCGTCCCACCGCTGGATTCTGATCGTGGACGCGGACGAGCGCGTGACGCCGGCCCTCGTTGCCGAGATCGAGGCGCTGCTCGAGAACGGCCCGGCGGCGAAGCACTACTCCCTGCGCCGCGACAATCTCTTCGCCGGCAAGGTCATCCGCCACTCCGGCTGGGGCCAGGACCGTCTCGTCAGGCTCCTGGAGCGAGGATCGGTGCGATATCCGGAGCAGCGCGTTCACGCCGACATGAGCCCGTCCGGGCCGACGCCGACGCTGGACGCGCCTCTTCTCCACTACACGGTCCGATCGATGCCGCAGTACCTGGAGAAGCTCCACCGCTACGCCGAGTGGGGAGCGCAGGACCTGGCGCAGAAGGGGCGCCGTGCCGGGGTCGTCGAGGTCGTCTTCCGTCCGGCGTGGCGTTTCTTCCGTTCCTACATCCTCGAAGCGGGCTTTCTCGACGGCCTCCCCGGCGTGGTCGTCTGCGCCCTCCAGTCCTACGGCGTCTTCCTGAAGTGGGCCCGCCTCTGGGAGCTCAACCGTTCCCGGTAGGCCCTTGCGCCACCGACTGGATTACGCGGTTGTAAAACTCCTTCGCCTTCTCCACGAAGGAAGCCGCGGTGAAGTCCAATGACCTCCGCCGGGCCTTCCCGCCCATCTCTCGCCGAAGGTTCCCCGACTCGATCAACTTCGACAACGCTCGCGCCGTCTCCTCCTCGCTTTCGACCACGAACCCCTCTTCGCCATCCGTCATCAAATCGCGAACCCCCGGGACATCCCGCGCCACGACCGGCAACCCCGACGCCATCGCCTCGAGGATCGCCCGCTGCCCCTGCTCGGACCCCGACGCGGGGAAGAGGAAGATGTCCCACGACCGATAGAGATCCGGCAGCGCGTCCTCCTGGTACCCGGCGAAAACGTTCCTCTCCGCCGCCCCGAGCTTCTCCGCCAGCCCCTTCAACTCCGGCATCAGCTCCCCGTGCCCGACGTGCACGACCGTCAGGCCGGCTGCCCGCGCCGCCGCCCGGATCGCTTCCCGATGCCCTCGCGCGGCCGCCATCTTCCCCACGGTTCCAACCGCCGGCGCCCCGTCCGGCACGCCGAACTTCCGCCGCGTCTCCTCTCGTCCGGGCCCCGGCCGAAATCGTTCCGTGTCCACCACCGGCGGCAGGACCGCTCCCGGTTCGCCGAACTCCTTCGCGATCGCCGTGTTGGCGAACGCGACCGCGTCGGTCCCACGGAAGAGGATCCGCGCCGCCGGGTCCGGCCTCGCGTAGCGGACGTGGTGGAGGGTCCGCACGATTCGCGCCGGGGTCCCGCGGGCGGCGAGCGCGGCGATGGCGTGATCGTGGGTGGTGTGCGCGTTAAGCACGTCGAACTTCTCGCGCAGGACCATCTCCCGCAGCCTCCGCGAATCTTGGAAGACGTTGCCGGGCGTGCGCGGATGCGTGATAAGCGGCCGCACCCACCCCAGCGGAAGCAGCCTCTCCGAGAGCAGGCTGTTGGAGACGCACGCGAACTGCGCCTCGACTCCTCCCGCGACGAGCGCCGCCGTCTGATCGAAGACGACTGCCGCCGGGCCAGTCCATTTCTCGCCGGCGACCAGGTTGAGGATTCGCACGGGAAACAAGCTATCAGCTGTCGGCTTTCAGCTCTCAGCCCGTGGAGCAGGAGTCCAAAACTGACAGCTGACAGCTGAGAGCTGACAGCTATACTCTCGTCGACATGGCCGTCGATCCGGAGCTTCTCGCGATTCTGGTCTGCCCCAAGACCAAGGGCCCTCTCGAGCTGATCGAGCTCAAGGAGGAGACCCGCCGAAGCCTCGTCGAGAAGTACCGCGAGAAGTTCCGCGGCGAGGAGCCGGTCGTCACCCAGGGGCTGTACTCGCGCCAGGCCGATCTCGTCTATCCCATCGTCTCGGACATTCCCGTCATGCTCGTGGAGGAGGCCCTTCCGGGATCCGAGGCGCGGTGACCCTTCGCCGCATCGCCTTCTCCTTCCTCGTCCTCCTCGCCTTCCTCGTTTCGCAGATCTCCCCGGCGTACTTCGCCTTCGGCTTCCTCGTCCTCTTCTGGCTGATCGACTTGCGGCGGGGCCGCCGATCCGCGCCCTCGCTTTCTTCGACGCCCGCGGTCGTGGCCTTCCTCTACGCGGCCTTCGTCGTTCTCTCGACGATCTTTTCTCGAGACCCCGCCGCCAGCGCCAGGCACGTCGCCGGGCTCTCCCTGCTCCTGATCCTTCCGATCACGATGGACCTCGCCGACACGCTCGCCCGCGCGAGGCTCCTCGTTCTGGCCATCGCCGCCAACTCGGTGATCCTCTCGCTGATCGGGTTCTGGCAGTTCGCCCGCGTCGGCAACGACATGGAAAACCGGATCATGGCGACCCTCTCGCACTGGATGACCTTCTCCGGGCTGACGATGATCGCCGGCTGCCTGCTGCTGGGTTTCGCCTTCGAGGAGCGCGGCCGGCTCCGCTGGATCGGGTTGCTCGCCATCCTTCCGCTCGCGGCGATGGTGCTGACCTTCACGAGAAGCGCCTACGTCGGCACGCTCGCCGCCGTCGTCCTCTACCTCGCCCTGCGAAAGCCGAAGGGCCTGCTGATCTTCGTTCCCGCGCTCGTGGTCCTGTTTCTCCTGCTCCCGCCCGCGATGCGCGGGCGCGTCACCTCGATCGGCTCGCTCGACGAGAGGACCAACCGGGACCGGATCGCGATGTTCCACGCCGGCGTCCGGATGGTCCGCGAGGCGCCCGTCTTCGGGATCGGCCCGGAGATGGTCAAGCGCTACTACACGCTCTACCGCGACGCCGACGCGCCGCAGTGGGAGGTCCCGCACCTCCACGACAACATCCTGCAGTCGGCCGCCGCGAGCGGCGTCTTCGCCGCGGCCTTCTATGTCGCGCTGATGTTCCTCTTCTTCGCGCGGACGATCTCGCTGCTTCGCCGGGGAACCGATCCCGCCCGGTCCGCGCTCCTTGCCGGGTGCCTCCTCGCCGGTATCGCCCTCTTCGTCGCCGGTTTCTTCGAATACAACTGGGGAGACACCGAGGTGGAGATGGCGACCCTGATCGTGTTGGCGATCCCCTTTTCCAGGGCGATGACAAGCGAGGATTCCTAGACGATTTGTGAATTGTGATTTGTGATTTGTGAACAGGGCGGAAAGGTGTTTTCAGTCCTGACCACAAATCACAAATCGCCACTCACAAATCGCTCGAATTACAATGGGCTCGCCGATGTACCCCAGAGTCCTTCCGGCTCCGCCGGTCGCAAAGCCGTACACCGTCTCCGAGCTCCTCGCCGAGGTGGCGGGATCGCTCCGCTCTTCGTGGCGGGACATCGCTGTCGTGGGCGAGGTCAGCCGGTGGGAGATCCGCGGCGGGCACGGCTACTTCACGATCAAGGACCGCACCGGGTGCCTGAACGGGATCATCTTCGCCTCGGACCTGGCGTTCGTTCCGTTCAAGGTGACGGCGGGCCTGGAGATCGTCGTTCGCGGATCGCTCGACCTCTTCGCCCCGCAGGGGAAGTTCCAGATCAAGGCTTGGGGCCTCGAGCCGGTCGGGGCGGGAGCGCTCCAGCTCGCCTTCGAGCAGCTGAAGGCGAAGCTCGCCGCCGAGGGGCTCTTCGAAGCCTCGCGCAAGCGGAAGATCCCGGCGCTGCCGGCGCGGATCGGGATCGTGACCTCTCCGACCGGCGCGGCCATCCGCGACATCCTCCACGTCCTCCGGCGCCGCCACGACGGACTCTCCGTCACGATCTACCCGGTCCGCGTCCAGGGAGACGGGGCGGCGGCGGACGTGGCCGAGGGAGTCCGGCGCTTCAACGCGAAGGGCGGCTTCGACGTCCTGATCGTCGCGAGGGGCGGCGGCTCGCCCGAAGACCTGGCCCCGTTCAACGACGAGCGGCTCGCCCGCGCGCTCGCCGCGTCCCGCATCCCGACGATCTCCGCGATCGGGCACGAGACCGACGTCACGATCGCGGATCTCGTCGCCGACCTGCGCGCGCCCACGCCGTCGGCGGCAGCCGAGCTGGTGGTGGAAAGGAAGGACGCCCTTGTCCGCCGCCTCGCCGACTGTAGAGGACGCCTGCTTCGAGGCATGCGCTCGCGCCTGGCGGTGACGCGCGGCCGGCTGGTCGGTCTCTCCCGAGCGGAGGGGCTCCTGCGATTCCGTTACAAGCTGCGCGAATCGCGGGAGCGGGTCGGCCAGGCGCGCCTGGCGCTCGTCTCGGCGCTCGAGCGCCGGCCGGAGCAGTACCGGACGCGGCTGCGCGCGGCCGCGAAGTTCCTCGCCGGGTTCGCTCGCGTGGCCGAGCTGCCGCGCCGCCGCGACCGCGTCGCGCGCCTGACCTCGGCGCTGGAAGAGCGGATGCGCCGCGCGATCGAGTGGCGGCGCGAGCGCCTGCGCCACGATTCGGCGAAGCTCGACATCCTGAGCCCGCTCGCCGTGCTCGCCCGCGGCTACGCCGTGGCGTTCAAGGAGAGCGGCGGCGCTCCTCTGCTCTCGGCAACTTCCGTGCGCCCCGGCGACCAGATCCGGGTCCGCCTCCACGAAGGCGAGCTTCGAGCCCTCGTCCGCGACCGGGTCGTGCCTTCGGGTTCCCGTGCCGTAGGGGAGGGGGTTAGCGGCGGGCCGACCCGCCGCTTGTCGCGTCCCTCGGCCGCTGGCGCGGCCGACGACGCTCGGAGCGCCCCTCCCGCCTCGTCGTTGCCTGCTCCGACGCGCCGCAAGAAATCGGATGCGTCGCTCCCGCTATTCGACTTTCTCTTCGAGGACAAGGCGGATGGTTAAGAAAGAGAAGACCTTCGAGGAGGCCATGGAGCGCCTCGAAACGATCGTCGCCGCGATCGAGTCCGACGAGCTGGGCCTCGAGAAGCAGTTCGAGCTCTTCCAGGAAGGGATGGCGCTCGCCCGGTTCTGCGACGGAAAGCTGACCGACGTTCAGAAGTCCGTCGAGGTCGTCCTGAAGGAATCGGCGGGCGAGTGGAAGACGGCGCAGTTCGAATCCGTCGAGACCGCCGGCGCCGACTCCGACGAAGCGGACGGGGATTGAAACGGCCGGCTTGATCGAGCCCACGATTTCGGCGAGGGACTACCTCGCCGCCCGCAAGGAGGAAGTGGACCGGGAGCTGTCGCGGCTGCTTCCGGCCGAGACGGTCTGGCCGGCCACCCTCCACCGCGCCATCCGGCACTCGCTCTTCGCCGGCGGCAAACGGCTTCGCCCGACGCTGTGCCTGGCCGCGGCGGAGGCGATCGGCGGCGAGTCGGGCCCCGCTCTCGCGCCCGCGTGCGGCCTCGAGATGATCCACACGTACTCGCTCATCCACGACGACCTGCCGGCGCTCGACAACGACGACCTGCGGCGCGGGGTGCCGACCTGCCACGTCGTGTTCGGCGAGGCGATCGCGATCCTCGCGGGGGACTCGCTGCTGACGCACGGCCTGGGGACGCTCGCGCGCTACCCCGAGGAGGAGATTTACACGGCGGCGAAGATCAAGGCGCTCAACGCCGTCGTGGAGGCGATCGGGACCGTCGGGATGATCGGTGGGCAGGCCGCGGACCTGGAGGCCGAGAAAGAGACGAACCCGACCGAGGACCTGGTCGAGCGCATCCACGAGAGCAAGACGGGCCGGTTGATCCGCGCGTCGCTCGCCGTCGGAGGGATCCTCTCCTTCGCGACCGAGGAGGATCTCGCGCGCCTCGACGCGTACGGCCGCGCTGTCGGGCTCGCCTTCCAGATCAAGGACGACCTGCTCGACGTAGAAGCCGACTCGGCCACGCTGGGCAAGGCCGCCAACAAGGACGCGGCCGCCGGCAAGGCAACCTTCCCCACGGTCTGGGGAGTCGATCGCTCCCGCAGGATGCTCGCGGAAAAAGTGGACGAGGCCGTCGCCGCCGCCCACTCCCTCCCATCCTCCGGCGGCCGCCTGGCCGACCTCGCCCGTTTCGTCGGTGAACGCCGCTCCTGAGGGCCGGGGCTTCTCGTGTCACCGCGGCGAAAGGGCCGGGCGGGCGGGTCCTGTCGCGGGATACCCCCCGGCTGTGCTCGGGCCGGGGAGAGTCGATGAGCTTGCGATGCCTTCCTTCGCCGGCCCTGCGCGCAGGCGGGGGGGCCTCCTCCCGCGCCACCCGCCCGCCCTTACACCTCAGCTCATCGACCGGATGTCGCCTTCCAGTCGCTTGCTGGGTATTGGGTGGCTTCGCGGCGAATCCGTACTTGCTGGGTAT
>DATFQY010000074.1:0-8788 GCA_035263845.1 Thermoanaerobaculia bacterium
GGTTCGTCGGTGGCGATGAACACCTCGTTGGCGTTTTCCATGCCGAACCTCGAAAGGTCCACAAGGAGGTGGTGCTTGTTGGGAAGGGACAGCCGGATCGAGGCGATCTCGGGAATGGCGGCCAGGACGGCCTCTCCCATCGCGCTCAACGTGTGCTGGACCGAGGCGCTCTCGTGGACCGCGAAGGTCTCGAGCAGGGCCTGCCGGGCGCGGTCGAAGGAGCGGTCGAAGTCGAGGTCCGCCGCCGAGTAGCTCCAGCGCGCTTCGACGACGGTCGCGAAGATCCGGTCGCGGACCTCGGGAAGCGTAGTGAATCGGTCCTTGAGGAAGCCTTCGAAGCCCGAGTTGCCGGACTTCAGGATCGTCATGCCGGAGATGCCCGCCTCGACGGCCGCCGCTCCCCCGCGGCTGCGCGAGGTCTCCGCCAGCCGCCGCTCCGACCCGCCGCGGAGGAAGGCGTGGGGATGCGGCGCGCCGGCGGCGGAGAGCCGCTCCCAGGCATGCTCGGCGATCTGCACGGTCACCTTCGAGCAGGCCGGCGCCGCCTCCAGGAAGTGCGCGCAGAGCGCGAGCCCGAAGGATTCGATCGAGCCTTCCAGCCGGTCCTTCGCGAGGGCGTAAACCGTGTTCTTCATGGTGTCGGTCGGGAGCACCGCGGCGTTGTCCCCCTTGACGTGCGCGTCCTCGTAGCCTCCATCGAAGCGGACGGCGACGGTCAGGTCACGCAGATCGTGCCGGCCCTCGCGGCGAACGACCTTGACGAGCCGGATGCCCGATTTTCCGTAGTTGTTCTCGGCGAGCACTCAGGAGCCCCGGTAGGTCGAATAGCCGAAGCGCGAGAGGAGCAGGGGCACGTGGTAGTGCTGCGAGGGGTCGCGGACCTCGAAGGCGATCTGGACCTCGGGGTAGAAGCCCTGGACGTTGTTGGCCAGGAAGTACGCCGCGGTGTCGAAGGTGATCCGGTAGACGCCGCGCGCGACGTGCTCGCCCGCGGGAAGCATCTGGGCGCGCCCGTCCGAGTCGGTCGCTCCGCGCCCGATCGGCTTCCACGTTCCGTCCTCGGCGCGAACCTCCAGGAGCACGGGCACCCCGACGGCCGGCTTGCCGAACGAGGTGTCGAGGACGTGCGTCGTCACCGCGCTCATGGAGACGCCATCCACTTCTCCAGCCGGAGTCGTGTGATCTTTCTCTGCTCGTCGGCGGCCACGGCCAGCTCCTCGCGCGCGTCATTATGCAGGCGGAGGCGGCAGAGATCGAGCATCTCCTGCGCCGACTTGCCGGTGGCGCAGACGATGAAGATGTGGCCGAAGCGCTTCTCGTAGTCGTGGTTGGCTTCCGCCAGGTCCCGGAGCGTCGCCTCCGACGCGCCTCGCGTGCCGGACTGCTCCCGCGCGGCCTGCCCCGACGCGCGCTCGCCGATCTTCGGATGCGCGGCGAAGGCTTCCAGCCAGTCCTCCGGGCACAGGCCGAGCCAGACCCGGTCCGCGGTCTCGAGGAGCTTCTCTTCGGAAGCGAAGGGGCGGGCGGCCGTCATCCGCCGGACCCACTCCCGCGAGCCGCATGCAGCGAGGAACCGACCCTCGGCCTCGGCAGTATCCATCCCGTTGAGGACCGCGAGGGCGCTCACAGCCGGGAGTAAAGGCGGAGCCGGCTGACCCCTCCGTCCGGGTAGATGTTCAGCCGCGCGTGGGTGATTTCCCCGGCCTCCTGGATCTCCTCGTCGAAGCGGTGGAGGGTGTGCGGCTGGAGCGGCAGACGCGGAAGGAGCGTTTGCCAGGCGGTTGCCGGGCCGGTGATCTCCGCGCCGCTCGCCTCCGCCGCCGAGGCCGCATCGATCGAGCAGCTTCCGGGAGCGTTTCCCTTGAAGTGGATCGTGTCCACCTCGGCGGCGAGGATCGCGCCGGGCTTTCCGAGGCGCACGATCGCCCAGTCGTGTCCCGGCCCGCGCCGCCGCCGCGTCTCCCATCCGTCGCCCATGTCGCGGCCGCGCCCCGGCAGGATCAGGTTGTGGCGAGACCCGAAGAACATGTCGCTCGCCGCGACGACGAGCCCGCCGTTCTCGATCCCGGCGAGGTCCACGATTCCGCCGCGCGTCAGCCGCTCCCAGTCCGGCAGGACCAGGCCGAACGCGCGCAGACGCGCCACGCCGCCGTCGGGAAAGATGTTCAGGCGCAGGTGGGTCGAGCGCCGCTCGCCGGCGATCGGGAAAACATTCTCGCGGTCTCCCTGGAGCGGCACCGGCGGCAGGATCTCGCTCCACGCGGCCCCGGCGAGGCCGGCCGCCCCGGAATACTCGGGGATCTCGCAGGCCTCGATGGAGCAGGTCTCGGGATAGTTGCCCTTGAAATACGCCGTGTCCACCACGACGCCCCGCACGACGCCGGGGAGCGCCAGCCGCACGATCGCCCAGTCGTATCCGGGCTCCCGGCGCCGCCGGGTCTCCCAGCCGTCCATCCACTTGCCGCGGTCCGTGTATTCGCCCTCGCGGAAGACGGGCGCGGCGTCGCGCACCAGGTTTTCCTTCGGCGCGAAGAAGTCGTCGTTGGCCGCGAGCACGGACGCTCCGAGCCGCTCCGAGCCCAGGTTGACGAGATTGCGAAAGTCCTCCATCCGCCTTCGCCGCCTCCTCAGGCGGAAAGCAGGATCTCCCCTCGCGGAGTCGAGAGGAACTCGCCTCGCTGGTAGATCCTTCTCCCCTTCAGGTATGTCGTTTCGACGACTCCCTGGAGGACCCGCCCGGCCCAGGGCGTCAGTTTGTGGCGGACGTGGAGCCGCTTCGGATCCACCGTCCACTCCTCGTCGGGGTCCCAGACGACGAAGTCCGCGTTTCGCCCGGGCGCGATCGTCCCCTTCCACGGTGTCAGGCCCGCGAGCTTCGCCGGCGCCGAGCACATCCATCGCGCGATGTGATCGAGGCCGAAACCCCGCCGCCGGGCCGCCGTCCACGTCGCCGACAGGGTCAGGCCGAGCGAGGAGATCCCGCCCCACGCGGCCTGGAAGTCGCCGGTCTCCTTCTTCTTCGACTCCGGCGGCGACGGCGAGTGGTCCGAGACCACCATGTCGATGGTCCCGTCGGCCAGCCCCTGCCAAAGCTTCTCGCGGTTCTCCTCATCGCGGATCGGCGGGGCGCACTTGAACTCCGTCGCCCCGTCGGCGATCTCTTCCGAGGAGAACACCAGGTAGTGGGGACACGTCTCGGCCGTGACGCGGGTTCCCTCGGACTTCGCCCGCGCGATTATCTCGAGAGAACGGGCCGAGGAGAGGTGCAGGATGTGGACCGGCGTTCGCGACACCATCGAAAGCCGGACCATTCGCGACACGGCGTCGGTCTCGGCGGCTTCCGGGCGGGAGGCGAGGTAGCTCGAGTACTTCTCGCGCGGCCCGTGCCACGGCCGCAGGTGCCCCGGCGATTCGGCGTGGACGAGCAGCGGCACCTCGCCCAGCCTCTCCGTCGCCAGGATCAGGTCGTGGTCGGTGACCTGGGGAAACTCCGGGACCCCGGAGGGACAGAGGAAGACCTTGTACCCGAAGACGCCGGCCGCCTTGAGCGGCGTCAGCTCCCCCACGTTCTGCGGCACGAGGCCGCCCCAGAATCCCACGTCCACACGAATGCGTCCCGCGGCCGCCTCGCCCTTCTTGTCCAGCGCATGCCGGTCGGTCGTCGGCGGAATGCTGTTCAAAGGCATGTCGAGGAGCGTCGTCACGCCTCCCGCGGCGGCGGCGTGGGTCGCCGTCTCGAACCCTTCCCAGTCGGAGCGCCCGGGATCGTTGAGGTGGACGTGCGTGTCCACCACGCCCGCCATGACGGCCGAGTCGCCCGCGTCCGTGACCGGGACTCCCTCGGGCAGCGGCGAGGGATCCTCGAAGATGGCGGCGATGCGGCCCCCGCGGACGTGGACTCCGGCCGGACGAGTCCCATCGGGAAGGATGACCCGGCGGCTGCGAAGGATGTACTCGTACACGCTTACGGTCGTTCCTTATTCGACGGTCCGGCCCGGGAAACCCTCAATTGTCGGCAGTCCGCGACCGCGGATTGTATCCCGCTCACTGGAGGCGGGAGGGCGCAAGGCCCTCCCCTACAATACGCGGCCGAGGGGAGGGGCCGGATGGCCACAGCCGCGTTTCCCAACACCAAGCAGCACGGCGACGGGCGCGTCGAGCTGATCGACACGAGCCGCATCGAGGCGAGCTCCCTCTACAACAAGGACCTCGCCCCCATCCCGGTCGCCCGCCGCAACTGGACGACCTACAACTACGCCGCCCTGTGGATCTCCATGGCCCACTGCATCCCGACTTACACCCTCGCCGCGGGCCTGATCTCCGTGGGGATGAACTGGTGGCAGGCGATCCTCACGATCCTCCTGGGCAACACGATCGTCCTCGCCCCGATCCTGCTCAACTCGCATCCGGGCACCAAGTACGGCATCCCGTTCCCGGTCTTCGCTCGCGCCGCCTACGGGACGCTCGGCTCCAACCTGCCGGCGCTGATGCGGGCGCTCGTCGCATGCGGCTGGTTCGGGATCCAGTCGTGGATCGGCGGCGAGGCGTTCCAGACGCTCTTCTCCGCGCTCTTCCATGGATGGCCCGCGTTGCTCGGAACTCTCTGGGGGAGGCCGACGACGGAGTGGATCTCGTTTCTGCTCTTTTGGGGGCTGAACGTCTACATCATCTACCGGGGCATGGACCTGCTCCGGAGCGTCGAGAACTGGGCGGCGCCATTCGTCCTGATCATGACCGCGATCCTCCTGGTCTGGGCGGTCAAGAAGGCCAATGGCTTCGGCCCGCTCCTCGAGCACCCCGGCGTGTTCCACACCTTCCGGGAGTTTTTCCCGATCTTCATCCCGTCGCTGACGGCCATGATCGGCTACTGGGCGACGCTCTCGTTGAACATGCCGGACTTCACCAGGTTCGGCAGGAGCCAGAGGGAGCAGGCGATCGGCCAGATCGTGGCTCTGCCGACGACGATGTCGGTCTTCGCGGCGATGGGAGTGTTCATCACGGACGCCACGCTTCTGATCTACGGCAAAGCGATCTGGGACCCGATGCAGCTCGCCCGTCAGTTCAAGGCGCCCGTGGTCGTCGCGTTATCCATGTTCACGGCGATCGTGGCGACGCTCGCCGTCAACATCGCCGCCAACGTGGTCTCGCCCGCCAACGATTTCTCCAACGCTTTCCCTCGCTGGATCCGGTTCAAGACCGGCGGCCTCATTACCGGGTTGCTTGGGATCGCGATGCGGCCGTGGCGCCTCCTGGACGACCCGTCGCAGTACATCTTCTCCTGGCTCGTCGGCTACTCCGGCGGCCTGGGCTCGATCGCCGGCGTGCTGATCGCCGACTACTGGCTGGTCCGGAAAAAGCGCCTCAGGCTCGAGGACCTCTACCTGACGCACGGGGTCTACCGCTACGCCGGAGGCTGGAACTGGAAGGCCGTCGTCGCGACCGCGGTCGGCTGCGCTCTCGCGTGGGGAGGCCTCGTGGTGGAGGTCCTGAAGCCCCTCTACTCCTATGCGTGGTTCGTCGGGTTCTTCGCGGCGGGCCTGCTCTACTGGGGACTGAACCTGTCGGAGAGGCCCTTCGAGGCGGGCCAAGCCGTCACCGCGAGCTAGGGGGCTCGGGGGACCGCAAGGTGCCCGCTAGAACTATCTCGGAGCCTTCTCCTTCTCCGCCTGCTCTCCCTTCTCGCGAACGGCGAGCCGGTCGAGGAGCCACGCCCCGAGCTTCAACTGGTTCCCGTCCGGCAGCCGGATCTCGTAGGGCTTCCCCGACTCCGACGAGTTCGAGGCGAGGCCCACGATGAACTGCTTCGCCGTCTGGACGCGCGAGCCCGCGAAGAGGAGCTTCGTCTTCAGGTGCGAGACGGCCTTCGACGAGTCGTATTCCTGCCCGTTGCGGATGAAGGTCGCCTTGGAATTCCGGATCTCTTCCAGCAGCCAGTCGATCTTGGCCTGCTCCGCCGCGGGCCGGCTCGCCGCGAGCGCTTCCGCTGCGCCAAGGCAGAAGACGGCCAGGAGAATCAGGACTCCCGGGACCTTGGACTTTCGACCGACTTTGGACCTTGGACTTTGGACCTTGGACCTCAATAGTACGGCTCCCAGATGTAGGAGAGCACCTCGCTGACCCTCTTGGCAACCCCGCGGTGCTCGAACTCGCGGAGCGTGATCTCGTCGCACCGCTGCAGGTCCTTCTGGAACATCGCCTCGACCTTCGCGGCGAAGTCCTTGTCGTAGAACGCCAGGCTGTTTTCGGCGTTGGCGTTCCTCGAACGGGTGTCGAAGTTGATCGAGCCGATCGTCGAGAACAGGCCGTCCACGACCATCGTCTTGTTGTGCATCATGGTGTCGCGGTACTCGTAGATCTTCACGCCGCCCCTCAACATGTCGCCGTAGTGGAGCCAGGAGGCCTGCCGGACCATCGGCAGGTCGATATGCCGGCCGGGCACCATGACCTTGACGTCCACGCCTCGGGCGACCGCCGCGATCAAAGCGTTGCGGACCTGTTTGTCTGGAACGAAGTAAGCGTTCTGGATGTAGATGCTCTTGGCGGCGGACTTGATCGAGACGTAGTAGAGCATCTTCGAGAGCGACGAGGCGTCCCCGCGCGAGGCCTTGATCGCCTGCGCCATGACCGGCCCGCTGCCCTTGCCGTCGTTCTTCGGGTAGAACTTCTCGCCCGCGAGGATCTCCCCGGTCGTGTAGGTCCAGTCCTCGGCGAAGATCGCCTGCATCTGGTCCACGACGGGGCCGCTAACGCGGACCTGGGTGTCGCGCCACTCCTTGGAGTTGCGGGCGTCGCCGAGCCATTGCTCCGAGATGCCGAGGCCGCCGGTGTAGGCGATCTTCCCGTCCACCACCAGGATCTTGCGATGGGTCCTCTTTCCGACCTTGTAGATCGAGAAGAGGCGCACCGGGCGGTACTCGCGCCACTTGACGCCGGCCTCCTCGAGAGGCTTCTGGAGGTCTCCGAGCTTGCTCCCCCAGGAGTCGATCAGGAGCCTCACCTCAACGCCGTTGCTAGCCGCCTCGATCATCGCGTCGGCGAACTGCCTCCCCGCCTCGTCCGGCTGGAAGATGTAGGTCTCGAGATTGACACTGATCTTCGCCTCGCGGATCGCCTTCGTCATCGAGGGGAAGATCTCGTCGCCGTTTTCCAGCAACTCCGCCGTGTTTCCGGCGACCATCTGCGTGCCGAACGTGTCGAGCGAGCGGCGGAACGCCGGATCGGTGACGACGAAGCCCCGGTCGAGCTTGTAGACGACCCGCTTCTCGGACCCGATGATGTCGCTGATGACCGTGCAGCCGGTCGAACCGAGCCCGGAAAACAGGCTGAGACACAGCAGAAAACAGCACGCGCGACGCATACACCGGGATCTCTTTCAAGATCCGGGCCGGTTTTGCGGAGAGGCGGCCGTCGCTGCGGAGGCCGATGGATGGACCGGCAACCCCTTGGCCCGCGGGAGGATGTAGTCGTCGCGCCGCGAGTTGACCTCGCACATGGACACGGGGCCTTCGTCGGTCATCACCATGAAGGCGCAGTTGCGGATCCGCTCGGGGTCGAGGCCGTCCGCGTCCATGAAGCTGTGAATGAAGAAGGTCATCTTCCCGAAGCATCCGCCGGCGAGAAGCTCGCGCCGCACCGGCCACAACTTCTTCGCGAGGAAGGCGCCCCCGCGCAGGACCCAGCTGGGCTTCCGAAAGGCGGCGGCGATCACGCGCCGGGTTGTCCCCGTCACGTCGCGGCGATCGAAGGCGACGTGGCGAAACTCCTCGAGGAAGGCCTCGAAGAGCGGACGGTCGGTCAAGACATCGACCGCTCGATCCCCGATCGTGGCGAGCATCGTCCCGCGGTTGCAGCCGGGATGCCCGACGACCGCCGTGTCCCACGCGAGCGAGGGCAGACCGACGCCCCGACGGATCCTCTCGGCGACCGCGTCGGCGTGGACATGCGGGCTGCGCTCCCGCCACTGCCCGCGGCCGGTCGAGGCCTGCACCTGGAAGGACGCCATCCCGACGGTGTCGGAGTTGGCGAGGAAGAAGCGGACGAGCTCCGGGATCTCCTCGAGGTTGCCGGCGTGGACGGTCGTGTTGAAGACGACGGCGAGCTTCAAGCCGCGGGCCCTCTCGATGTACTCGCGCCGCACGGCGTTCAACGCTTCCTCGGTCGGGTAGCGATTCCGCCGCTGCGTCGTGTCCACGTGGAAGGCGACGTCGAAGAGGCCCGCCTCCGCGAGCTCGGCGAGGAGGTCCCGCGTGGCGCGAATCCCGTTCGTCATCAGGGCGGGGCGAAGCCCGGCCTCCGCGGCCCGCCGGACGATGGCGACGAGCTCCTCGCGGCGCCGAAGCGTCGGGTCTCCCCCGGTGACCTGGACGCCGACGCCGGCACCGTAGGTCTCCCGGATGCGCGCGATCCTCTCGAACAGGACCTCGAGAGGCGGGTCGGGAACGGACTCGGCGCTCTCCGAGAGGTAGCAGAGGGTGCAATCGAGGTTGCATCGCTGCGTGATCTCGAGCGCCACACAGCCGATCGTCGAGCGGCGGCCGAGGACCTGGTTGGGTGTGCGGAACGGTGGGTCGAGCCGCTCCCAGGTCTTCCGGAGAAGCCGCTCTCGCTCAGGCAGGTCGTCGAAGAGGGGAAGAGTCACAGGAATAGGATAGGAGCATGGCACAGGCCCAGCGGGTCGCCCTCGTCACCGGGGCCACCCGGGGCATCGGCAATGCGATCGCGCGGGCGCTGGCGGCAGAAGGATTCCGAGTCGGCATCTCGGGGCGGGACGAGAAGGGCGTCCGGGAAG
>DATFQY010000075.1:0-97261 GCA_035263845.1 Thermoanaerobaculia bacterium
CAGGGTCTTCTGCTGCGCCGCCGCCCGCTCCGGGAAGAGGAAGTTGGCCCCGACCCCCGTGGCCAGCGCCCCCGCTCCCGTGAGCTTCGCGAACTCGCGCCGGGTCAACCCGCGACGGGTTCTCTTGGACATGGACCCTCCTCCCTTCTTACGCCCCGCCGCGCCGCGCGGGCCCTTCTGGAGCCCGCACGGCCGGCCGGGCCAAGTCAACTAGTAATAGTAGAACTGGAGCTGGAGCACGAAGTGGTTGGTGTTCTTGGTCTGGGCGCCCGCCGCCGCGGTCCTCGGAACGATCTTCTCCCAGGCTGCCGTGAGCTTCAGGTTCTGGGCCGCCGGGGTCACGTAGTAGTTGAACCCGCCCATGTACCGGCGGATGTTGCCGGACACTTTCGTGGCGTCCCGGAACCTCAGCTCTTCGTACCGGATGAAGGGCTGGAGGCTGATCGTGTGGAAGAACCAGCCGAGGTCGGTGAAGTATTCGTCCTGCCGGGGCAGCGTCGGGAACAGGCAGTTGCTCTGCACCACTCCCGCCGCGTTGGGCCGGCAGCCGCCGTCGTAGTGGATGAAATCGACGTGCGAGGTCAGGGCATCCCGGCCGGTCTGGGCGTCGCCCGGCCCGAACGGCCAGTCGATCATGAAGTCCGCGCCGTAAGCCGAGTATCCCTTCCCCTCGGGGGTCGTCGAGGTCGCACTCTGCGTGTACCCGCCCTGGGTGTCGTAGCCGACGCCGAACGCCAGGATCTTCTTCTTCCCGAGGTTGGTTCCGACCGGGACGTAGCCCTTCTCCGAGTCGAAGAAGTCCCACTGGACGCGACCGACGAACCGGAACGGGTTGCGGGAACCGGCGCCGCCGGCGTTGGCCGAGGCCCGGAACCCGTCGAAGAGGCCGTAGCGGACCTCCAGGTGGTCATCCACCAAGAAGTGCCGCAACTGGAGGCCGACGTCGCGTCCGGCGTCTCCCTGCTCGAGCGTGCTCTGGAGAAACGTCCAGGTGCCGCCGTCGAGCGAGAGGTGGGAGGACGTCTGCTGTAGGGAGTTGCGGGTGAAGGGCATCAGCATCTTGCCGAAGTCGAGGATCAGCATGTCGTTGCCCAACGGCTTCCACTCGCCGAAGGCGTCCTGGACCAGGAACCCCTGGTTGGTGGCCTTGGTCGAGGTCCCGGTGGTCTGAGCCAGGTTCGGGTTATCGGTCTGGAAGAAGAACGATACGTTCTTGGCGATGACCCCGCCTAGCAGGAAGCGAACCCGGCGGATCTTGAAGTTCTGCTGGTAGCCCTCGCTGATCGGGTCCTGGAGCCACTCCGACCAACCCTGGAGCTGGAAGCCCATCCGGAAGTTGACGACGTCATTGACCTTGACCACCACCTGGGCGCGTCCGATCTCGGGCACGAGCAGCAGCGCGAGAGCGGCAGCAAGGGTAAAGCCGAGGAACCGAGTCGTCCTGGGTACCATCTCAATCCTCCTTGTTTCGCGTTTCCCTTTCTCGAATCAGAAGTCGGCCCGGATGTCTCGATCCTTGGTCTCGCGGATGAAGAGACTTCCGATGACGAAACTCATGACTGCCACGACGATCGGGTACCAGAGCCCGGCGTAGATGTTCCCCTGGGAGGCGACGATCGCGGTCGCCAGCAGCGGCAGCATCCCGCCGAACCAGCCGTTGCCGATGTGGTACGGCAGCGACATGGAGGTGTAGCGGATGCGGGTGGGGAAGAGCTCGACCAGGAAGGCGGCGATCGGCCCGTACACCATCGTCACGTAGATGACCATGATGACGAGGATCAGCAGCGTCATGCCCCAATTGAGCTGGGATTTATCGAATTTTTCGGGATAGCCGGTCTTTTTCAGCGCCGCCTTGTAGTCGTCCTCCTTGAACCCCTTCAGCTCGACGTCGTTGATCTTGGTCACGACCTCCTCGCCGGCGGCGGCCGGCAGCGACGTGAAGGAGAGGCCGTTCTTGGTCAGGAAGTCCTTGGTCTTGTCGCAGGGCGTGAAAACGGTCTTGGGCGTCGGGAAGATGTGCATCGAGCAGTTGTCGGCCGCGACGGTGATCTTCGTGCTCTGCTCGTAGGCCTCGAGCGCGGGGTTGACGTTGTGGGTCAGGGCCTTGAAGAGCGGGAAGTAAGTGACCGCCGCAATGATGCAGCCGAGCATGATGATCCACTTGCGCCCGATCCTGTCGGAGAGCGCGCCGAAGACGATGAAGAAGGGCGTGCCGATCGCGAGCGAGATCCCGATCAGGATGTAGGCCGTCAGGTAGTCCACTTTCAGGTACAGGGTCAGGAAGAAGAGCGCGTAGAACTGCCCCGTGTACCAGACGACTCCCTGGCCGGCGGTCGCGCCGAGCAGGGCGAGGAGGACGATCTTGGCGTTGGACCACTTGGCGAAGCTGTCCGTCAAGGGAGCCTTGGAGCCCTTCCCCTGGGACTTCATCGCCTTGAAGATCGGCGATTCCTGGAGCTTCAACCGGATGTAGATCGAGAAGATCAGCAGGACGACGGACACCAGGAAGGGGATCCGCCAGCCCCACGCCTTGAACTCGTCGGGGCCCATCTTCCAGCGGGCGACGCCGATGACGATCAGGGCCAGGAAGAGGCCCAGCGTCGCGGTCGTCTGGATCCAGCTCGTGTCGTAGCCGCGCTTTCCGTGCTTGGCATGCTCCGCGACGTAGGTCGCCGCGCCGCCGTACTCGCCGCCGAGCGCGAGGCCCTGGAGGAGCCGGAGCAGGACCAGGATAATCGGAGCCAGGAACCCGATCTTGGCGTACGTCGGCAGCAGGCCGATCGCGGCCGTCGAGGCGCCCATGACCACGATCGTGATCAGGAACGTGTACTTGCGGCCGACGAGGTCGCCGATGCGGCCGAAGACCAGGGCGCCGAAGGGGCGGACCAGGAACCCGGCGGCGTACGTCACGAAAGAGGAGAGCAGTGCCGCCGTCGCGTTGCCCGGGGGAAAGAAGAGCGCCGCGAAGAACGGGGCGAGGGTCGCGTAGATGTAGAAGTCGTACCACTCGAAGACGGTTCCGAGCGAGGAAGCGAAGATGACTCGCCTTTCCTCCCGGACGTCGCCGGGAGCCAAATTGCCGGGTAAGGCCGTCGACATTGGTTCTCCTCCTTTTCGCGTCAGATTCGGTTACCAAGAGCCGAAAGCGGAAACGGGGAGCCCGCGGGAGCCGAGCTGCAGTTCCTTCCCGTTTCTGCGGTGCGGGGGATCGCAGGCCGGACGACGTGGGCGCTCGTGTGCCACCCTCCTTCCCTCACCGGCGCCGGGCGCGGGGTCGAAGGCGGCAAAACATCCGAATCGCCCGAGGCCGGAGGTCCGGCGCCGGGTTCGAGCTGCCGTCCTGAAACACGCGCTCCCTGTCATCCATGGGGTTTCGCTGTCGAAAGTGTTAAAGCACTTCATGGAGTTGTCAAGAGCATTTGAACCCAGCGCCGGAAAATCGGGAAAAGCCAATGGGAACGGCGTGATTCCGTGGCTCAGGAAGTGTTTTCCGGGACGTGGGAGTCGCCCCGAGGCCCCGGACTCCCGGTTTCCCGGGCCATCCGGGGCCGGCCGGGCCTCCGGTGCGGGAGGCATCTTTGCTCCCGAAGCCTTCTGATGTAATAGGAACAGCCGAAGCCCTTCTAGAAGGAATGGAGGAGGCACGCCCATGGAAATGAACGACGCGATGAGCAGCACCGAGCCCACCGAGGCCCAGATCGCGGTCCATTGGAAAGAGGAGCAGTACTACAAGCCCTCGCCGGAGTTCGTGAAACAGGCCAACCTGAACGACCCCTCGGTCAACGAGCGGTTCGCCGAGAAGAACTTCCCGAAGTGCTTCGAAGAGTACGCGGACATGCTGACGTGGTACGAGCGCTGGCACACGGTGCTCGACACGAGCGACCCCCCGTTCTGGAAGTGGTTCGTCGGCGGGAAGTTGAACGCCTCCTACAACTGCGTGGACCGGCACCTGGCGCAGTACCGCGACAAGGCCGCGATCATCTTCGTGCCGGAGCCGGAGAAGGAGCCGGCGGTCTCGCTGACGTACCAGGAGCTTTTCTGGCGGGTCAACGAGTTCGCCGCCCTCCTGAAGCACTTCTGCGGCTTGAAGGCGGGCGACCGGGTCACGATCCACATGCCGATGGTCGCGGAGCTGCCGATCACGATGCTCGCGTGCGCGCGCCTGGGTGTCATCCACTCCGTCGTCTTCGGCGGGTTCTCCGGCGAGGCCTGCGGGCTGCGCGCCGCGGATTCCGGCAGCCGGGTCCTGATCTACATGGACGGCTACTACCGCGGCGGCAAGATGATCGACCACAAGTTCTCGGCCGACATCGCGGTCGCGACCGCGGAGAAGGAAGGCCAGAAGATCGACAACGTCCTCGTCTGGAGGCGCTACGCCGGTAAGGCCTCGGCGGTGACGCCGATGGTAAAGGGCCGCGACTTCTACGTGGACGAGGTCCTCAAGGACTACCGCGGGACGTTCGTCGAGCCGGTCCCGATGGACGCGGAGGCGCCCCTCTTCCTGATGTACACCAGCGGCACGACCGGCAAGCCCAAGGGCTGCCAGCACCGAACCGGCGGCTATCTCGCCTACGTCACCGGGACGTCGAAGTACATCGAGGACATCCACCCGACCGATACGTACTGGTGCATGGCGGACATCGGGTGGATCACGGGGCACTCCTACATCGTCTATGGGCCGCTCGCCAATGCGGCGACCTCGGTCATCTATGAAGGGGTTCCGAATTTCCCGGACGCCGGGCGGCCGTGGCGGATCGCCGAGCGGCTGGGGGTCAACATCTTCCACACCTCGCCGACCGCGATCCGGATGCTCCGGAAGGTCGGCCCCGACGAGCCGGCCAAGTACAACTACCACTTCAAGCACATGACGACCGTCGGCGAGCCGATCGAGCCGGAGGTCTGGAAGTGGTACTACGACGTCGTCGGCAAGGGCAAAGCCGTGATCGTGGACACGTGGTGGCAAACCGAGAACGGCGGCTTCCTGTGCAGCACCAAGCCGGGGATCGATCCCATGAAGCCGGGGAGCGCCGGGGTCGGGATGCCCGGCATCTACCCGATCATCTACGACGAGGAAGGCAAGGAGGTCCCCAGAGGATCCGGCCGCGCCGGCAACATCTGCATCCGCAACCCGTGGCCCGGAATCTTCCAGACCATCTGGGGCGACCGCGAGCGGTTCGTGCGCCAGTACTACTCCAAGTACAACCGGGACCCGAATAGCAAGGACTGGCACGATTGGCCGTACTTCGCGGCCGACGGGGCCGTGCTCGCCGCCGACGGGTACTTCCGTATCCTCGGCCGCGTGGACGACGTCATCAACGTGGCCGGCCACCGGCTGGGCACGAAGGAGCTCGAGTCGGCCTGTCTGACGGTGCCCGAGGTCGCGGAGGCCGCGGTCGTGCCGGTCGCCGACGAAATCAAGGGGCGCGTGCCGGAGATCTACATCGCGTTGAAGCCCGGGCAGACGGCGAACCGGCAGACGGTGGACACGGTCGTCACGACGATCGAGACGATGATCGGCAAGATCGCGCGGCCCTCGAAGGTCCACATCGTGCCCGACATGCCGAAGACCCGGTCGGGCAAGATCATGCGCCGCGTGCTCGCCGCGATTTCCAACACCATGGACACGGGAGACATCACGACGCTCGCCAACCCCGACGTCGTCGAGCAGATCCGCGTCACCGTCCAGGGCACGGAGAAGCGCGAGACGAAGGAAGGCCCCGAGGACCTCAAGCACTTCGGCAAAGAAGAATAAGGAGCTCGGGACTCGGGACTCGGGACTCGGGACCACGTGCCGTAGGGGAGGGGCTTGCCCCTCCCGCCCGGTCATGCTCTTTTACCGGCGCTTCTACTCCGGTTTCCTGAGCATCTTCTCGACTTCCCCGACGTGCGTCTCTTCCTGCAGGATCATCTGCCGCGCGTACTCCTCGAGAAAGATCGACCGCCCTTCGACGAGGTCCAGCAGGTCCTTGTAGTGGGACAGGCCTGCCTTCTCGTGGTCCAGCGACTCCCGCAGGATGTCGCCGATGTCGTGCCGGTGTGTCTCGAGCAGGTGCCCGATTGCCAGGGAAGGATGCTCGCCGAGGTGCGTGATCTTCTCGCCAGCCTCGATCGCGTGCGCCAGGGATTCGGTCGCCTGCCCGCGCATCCAGGAGACGATCGGGATCCGGTTGTAGCCCGTGATCATGAACGAGTAGTGCGTGTAGCGGACGACCCCCGCCAGCTCCATTTCGAGAATCCGGTTGAGCGTCGCGACGACGGCTGTCTTGTCGATCTCCCGAAGCGGCATCTTGGTCCCTCCTGCCCGGGATTCTAGTGCCCGGGGCCTCGGACTGTTCGCGGATCTGTCGAACCGGCGTACAATGATCCACGGTGCTCCTTCCCGAAAGCGTTCTGGGCGGCCAGAGTTTCGGCCGGCTTGATCGCTGGCGGAAGGCGCGTGCGGTTTTTCTCCGGGCCGACGGGCCGGAGGCCGAGCGCGCCGTTTCGCTCGCGATCGGCAAGGCCTGGACGAGGGCGCAGGTGTACGGCCGCGCGCGGCGGCTGCTGGTCGTGCGGAGTGTCGAGGGCCTGCTCTCCCACCTCGAGACCGAGCTCGGCCCGCTCGCCGAGAGAGTGCGAGTCGCTCCCGAGGACCCCGCGCAGACGAAGTGGGACGCGATCGGCAACCTCGCTCCGCTCCCGGCCGCGAGCCTCCAGGTTCGGTCCCTGTGGCTTCTCGACGTGATGCGTTCCGGAGGCCTCTTCGTCGAGTTCCAGCCGATCTTCGACCTGCGAACCGGCGACACGATCGGCTTCGAGTCGCTGCTCCGCGCGCGGGACGTGACGGGCGCGATTCGAACCGCGTCGGAGATCTTTCCGGCGGCGCGGGCCCTGAAGATCGAGCGCGCCTTCGAGCGCCTCTCCTGGGTTCACGCCCTCGAGGCGGCACGGTGCCTGCCCGCCCACTCGATCCTGTTCCTCAACGTCAACCCGCAGCTCGTCATCGGCTCCGAGCGCGAGCTCTCGGTGTTGGGCGCGGAGGCCGAGCGCGTGCAGTTCCCCTACGCGCGTCTGGCCCTGGACTTAGTCGAGATCGAGAAGGTGGACTCTCTCGATGCCCTCCGCTCGGCCCTGGAGGTCGCGCACGACCTCGGAGTCGGCCTGGCGCTGGACGACATCACGTCGGGTTACGGGACGCTGCGCTGCTGCCTGGAGCTTTCGCCGAGGTGGATCAAGGTGGACAGCGCAATCACCCGCGGGATCAGCCGCGACCGGAGGCGCCGGGCGGTGCTCAAGATGCTCGCCCGCGTCGCCCGCGACTTCGCGGTGGAGCTCGTCGCGGAGGGGATCGAGACGGCCGAGGACCTGGACGTCTGTTTTTCCGAGCGGGTTTTCGCCGCGCAGGGGCACTTCCTCGCGCTTCCGCGGGAAGCGCCCGGTCCGCCGTCGCCGGAGCTCATCGAGTGGCTCGCGAAACGCCGGCCCGTCCCCGAGCCGCTTGCCGCGGAACCGACCGTCAGCGCGGGTGAGCTCGAGCACGCCGATGCCGCGCTTCCGCCCGACTCCGCGGACGCCGCCGCGAACAACGAGAACTGATGGCGGCGGATCCGGGAGAGACTCCTTCGCCGGCCTCGGTGCGCCTGGACGTCTGGCTGGACGTGGCCTGCGTGTTTCCCACTCGCTCGAAGGCCAAGGCCGCGTGCGAGGGAGGGAAAGTGGACGTCAACGGAACCCGCGCCAAGGCGCACCGCGAGATCCGCCCGGGCGACCAGCTGACGATCACGCGCGGCGAGAACACCCGTCGCGTTCTCCTCGTCAAGGGAGTCGCGGAGCGTTCCCTCCCGAAGGCCGAGGCCCGGAAGCTCTACGAGGACGTGACCCCCGCTCCGCCACCGGAAATGGCCGAAGCCCGCCGCCTCGACCGCCTCCTCGCCCCATCCCGCTCCGAGGGCCGTCCGGATCGCCGCGAGCGCCGGGAGCGCCGGAGCCGGAAGGGCTGGTGAAGCGGTAGACTTCTCCTGTGGATTTCGAGGTCCTCTGCCCCTGTTGCGGGGCCCGGCTGAAGGTCGATGCGAAGCTCAAAGCGATCATCGACCACGAGGCACCGAAGGTCCCGCGGAAGTACGCTTCGGTGGACGACGCGATGGGCGCCATGAAGGGCGCGGACGCCGAGCGGGAAAAGAAGTTCGCCGCCTCCATCGAGGCCGAAAAGTCGAAGAAGGACGTCCTCAACCGCAAGTTCGACGAGCTCTTCGAGAAGACCAAGGGAGACACCTCCCGTCCTATCCGCGACATCGACCTCGACTAGGTGGTAGTTGATCGGGTAGTAGGTCGTAGAGGCGCGTCCCCCTTAGGTCCCTACCACCCACCACCTTCCACCTAACACCTTGGTTTTGGTCGGCGTTTTCGGCTCGAGCCTCCCCGGCGAGGGAAGTGACGCCTACGAAGAAGCTCGGGAAGTGGGCCGCGAAGTTGCCCGCCGCGGCGCCCGCGTCGTCTGCGGCGGATACGGCGGCATCATGGAAGCCGCCTGTCGCGGCGCCTCCGAAGCCGGAGGCTCGAGCCTCGGCATTCTCCTCGAAGGCCGCGGAAACGGGAACGCCTTTCTGACGGAACGCCTGCGGGTGCCCGATCTCCCGGCCCGCCTTCGAGCGCTCCGCGACGAAAGCGCCGCCTGGATTTTTCTGCCGCACGGTCTCGGGACGATGCTCGAGATCGCCTGGATCGCCGAGTCCATCGTCAAGGGCGACGTCGATGCCCGGCCGTTCGTCCTTCTTGGAGAGTTCTGGCGGCGTACGGTCGAGATGGCCGTCGCCGAAGCCTCGAATCCCGCTGGAAAAGAGATCCTCCGCGCGTGTGTTCGATTCGCAGCCTCTCCCGCCGACGCCGTTTTCCGGGCCCTTCCCTAGAGAGCCTCCAGGGATCGCGCGGCTTCCTCCTCGGCGGCGGCCGCTGCCCGGGCGGCGGCGGACTCCGGAGCCTTCACGACGATGACCGTGCAGTCGGACTCGGCGACGACCTGGGACGAGACGCTTCCGAGGTAGCGGCGCAGCGTCGAGCTTCCGCGCGAGCCGATCACGATCTGGTCTACGTGGTTGGCGCGGGCGAACTCGATGATCTCGTCGCCGGCGTCGGGCGCCTCCAGCACGTGGTAGGTGATGCGTTCGGGCGGGACGCCCAGCGGCCGAGCCCAGTCCTTCAGCTCGACCAGGCGCCGGAGGTGGAGGCTCCTTCCCTCCTCGTCGACGTTGACGTCCATGCCGATGCGCGACTGCTTCATCACCGTGACGCAGGCCAGCCGCGCGCCCGACTCCGTGTGCAGGACCCGCCTGGCGGCGAGGCGCAGCGCGTCCGTCAGCGCGGGCGAGGCTTGCGCCAGGTCGAGCGCGATCAGGATGATCGGCGCCCGCGAGAGCTGGTCCGACGCGGATTGGCCCTCCTCCGGCGGCTCCTCGCCGACCGCTCGGAAGCGGCGGCGCGCGACCGTGAGGAAGCTGTCGGCCGACATCTTGTCTGCTCGCCAGGAAAGCTTGACCTGTTCGGGATGCTGGAGCTGGAAGGCGAGCTGCGCCGCCGACTCGTAGCGGTTTCGCGGGTCGACCTCCAGGCAGCGCAGGATGATCTCCTGGATCCAGGGAGGAACCGTCGGCGTGCGCGCCCGCGGCGGCACCGGGTCGCGGTAGAGGCGCTTGCGCAGGCCCCGGATGCTCGTCGGGTTTCCGAATGGGCGCTCGCCCGTCGCGAGGAAATAGAGGACGACCCCCAGCGAGAAGAGGTCGCTTCGCGGGTCGTTTCTCCGGTGGCGGACCTGCTCCGGCGAGATGTACGGTCCCGTCCCCATCGGGACGCGGAACTCCTCGGCAAGGAGGTCGGGGAGTCGGTCATGCCGCGAAAGGCCGAAATCGATCAGGACCGCCTCGCCGGTCGGCCGGAACATGACGTTGCTGGGTTTCAGGTCCAGGTGGATGACGTGCTGGCTGTGAAGGTCGTGGAGCGCCGAGGCGACCTTCGCGCCGATCGACGCGAGCTCCTCGTGGTTCAGCGGCGCGTCCGCCAGCCGGGCCCGGAGCGACGGCCCCGCAACGAACTCCATGACGATGTAGGGCTCGACGGAGAGGTCGCCCGCGGCGATAAACCGAGGCACGTGGACGCCCGACAGGGTCGGCAGGATCATCGTTTCGACCTCGAAGCCGACGATCGCCGTCGGGTCGTCGAAGTCGCGTGTCAGCGGCATTTTCATCGCGAGCGGCACCGGGAAGTCGGGCCGCGAGACGCGCCAGATCGTCGCCATGCTCCCCTCGTGGACCCGCTCCTCGAGGAGGAAGCCGTCGATGACGGAGCCGGGCTGGGGACGGGGCCTCGGAGCGGCCGCCGTCACAGCCCGACCTCCAGGCGCGCGGCAAAAACCTGCGGCAGGCCGGCGCCGCGGATCTTCTCCGCCGCCGCGAGGTGGTCGTAGACGACGCGGTGCCAGGTCGCGGTGCTGGTCGCCGGGTCGAAGATCGCGTAGCTCGCCGCGGGGTTGCCGTCGCGGGGCTGTCCGGCCGAGCCCGGGATCGCGAGCCACCGGCGGCGAAGCGACAGCGGCACGCCGGTGCCGGGGACCGGGAGGAACGCGGCAACGCGGCCGTCTCCGCCCATGTGGAAGAGCGTGGGCTCGTGGACGTGACCGCAGAAGGTCACGCGCCGCTCTGTCGCGCGCATGCTTCGCCCGGCATCGAAAGGCGAGGTGATGTACTCCCACTCGCGCGGAGACCAGGCGTTGGCGTGGACGTAGAGCCGGTCGTCTTCCTCCCAGGTCAGGGGAAGCTGGCGAAGGAACTCCCCGTGGGCCGGCGTCAGCTGGTTGCGCGTCCACTCGATCGCCATCCGGGCCTCCGGATGCATCAGGGGTGAAGCTTCGGCGATCACGGCGTCGTCGTGGTTGCCGAGAACCGCGACGGCGCCCTTCTGGACGAGGCCCATCACCGTGTCGAGGACCCGCCCCGGGTCGGCGCCATAGCCGACGAGGTCGCCGAGGAAGACGAGACGCTTCGCCCCATTTCGCCGGGCGTGGTCGAGGCATGCCGCAAGCGCCTCGTAGTTGGCGTGCAAGTCCGACAGGAGAGCGATGCGCATGTCGCGGAGGGCCCAAAATACCACCCGCGGGGTGAGGGGCCGTCAGCTCGTCTGCAGTTTCTGGTAGGCCATCTCGCGGAGGATCGCGATCCGCTTCGAGATAGGAGGGTGCGTCGAGAAGAGCTCCGCCAGTCCTCCCTCGCGCTGATTGACCGCGCGTCCACGCGGGTCTTCGATGCAGAGGTGGGCGACGCCCTGCTTGATGGACTCCGTGGGCGCCGTCGCGGCGGAGATCTTCTCGAGAGCCGAGGCCAGCGCGAGCGGGTTGCGCGTCAGCTCCGCGCCCGAGGCGTCCGCCAGGTACTCGCGCTCCCGCGAGACCGCCATCGCGACGAGCTGGGCGATGAGCGGAGCGAAGACGAGCGAAATGACCCAGACCACGAAGAAGAGAAGTGCGAAGAGTCCCCCGCCTCCTCCGCCGCCCTCCGAATCATCGCGCCTCCTCCCGCCGCCCCACCAAAGCCCGCGCCGGCCCCAGTCCGAGAGGAGGAGCACGGAGCCCACGAGCGCCGCGACGACCGTCATCACGCGGATGTCGTAGTTCCGCACGTGCGACATCTCGTGGGAGACGACCGCCTGGAGCTCCTCGCGGTTGAGCGTCCGGAGGAGCCCCGCCGTCACCGCGATCGAGGATTTCTCGGGGCCCTTGCCGGTGGCGAAGGCGTTGGGGTCCGAGTCCGGAATGACGTAGACCTTCGGCTTGGGAAGTCCCGCGGCGATCGCCATCTCCTCGACGACGTTGTCGAGGAGCTTCTGCTGCGGGTCGCGCGGGTCGAGCGGCACCGCGTGCGTGGAGTCCAGGACCGCCCGATCGCCGTCCTGGAGCGCCCACCACGCGGAGAATCCTCCCAGGCAGAGCGCGCCGAGGGTCGCGATCGGAAAGCCGGGACCCACGCCGGAACCGTAGAGGAACGCGTCGGCGCCCATGCCCAGGAACGCCAGGAAGAGGACGAAGCCCGCGAGGATCGTCCGCGTCCGGGCGATGTTCCGCTTCTGCTGGTCGTAGAGGTTGAGGGGCGTGTTCAGGCCTTCGGCCGGAGACTGAGATCCACCTGCGGGACCTCGCGCTCCGCGGCGTCTCGGATCTCGAAGAGCTCGACGGGCTGGAAGTTGAAGGTCTTCGCGATCATGCTGTCGGGGAAGATCTGCTGCGCGGTGTTGAAGCGCGTCGCGATGTCGTTATAGAACTGCCGCGCGAACCCGATCTTGTTCTCGGTGGAGCTCAGCTCCTCCATCAGCGCCTTGACGCTCTCGTTCGCCTTCAGGTTCGGATAGTTCTCGGCGAGCGCGAAGAGCCGCGACAGCGTCTGCGTCAGGGCGTTCTCCTTTTCGGCGGCGTCGGCGACCCCGCGCGCGGCCACGGCGCTGTTGCGGGCCGCGATGACCTTCTCCAGAGTGTCCTGCTCGAACTGCATCTCGCCCTTGACCGACGCGATCAGGTTCGGGATCAGGTCGTGTCGCCGCTTCAACTGCACGTCGATCTGCTTCCAGGCGTTGACCACCTGGTTCTTCAGGGCGATCAGGTTGTTGTAGCGCCAGATCGCCCAGAGCACCGCGACGAACGCGAGCGCGATCAGGAAGAAGAAGCACCCGCCGATGGCTGCCATGTCCGCTGTCTCTCCTCAGTCTCTAATTACGAGAATTCGGGGGAAATGTTCAACCAACGGCTGACGGCTTGCGGCCTACGCGTTGAGTCCCTGGCGAAGCTCCCGCGCGAGGATCTCCACGGCGCTGCGGGTTCCGCCGGTCAACTTCTCCTTCCACACCGTTTCGGTCTCGAAACGGCGGTCGCCGATCGCCTCGCCCCACGGGCGCAGGGCCGCGTCGAGCTCGCCGGCGGACCATACGTCGCCGCCGCGGCTGCGGATCATCGCGATGACGTACGGGACGATCCGGATGAAAGCGCGCAGCGACGTCGCCGAGCGGATCGAGTACTTTCGACCCGCGAAGGCGACGGGGAAGGCGCGCGCGGCTGCCTTGAAGTAGTTCGAGAAGAAACGCCGGGCGTTTTCGCGGAACTCCTTGGAGATCCGGCCGCCCGCGGCGTCCATCGAGGCGAAGACGTCGCGAAGCTCGTCGGCGAGCGACGCCTGCGTGACGGAGCCCTTGCCGATGCCGAGCACCTTGATCTGGCCCTTCAGCGGCGAGTGCTCGTCCTCGTTCAGCGCGCGGATCACGTCGTGCGCGGCAGCGAGGTTCTCGTCGCGGTAGAGGCGGCGGCCCGACAGCGAGATCAGGTGCGACGGGTTCAACTTCGTGTGCTTGCTGTTGATCGTGACGAAGAGCTCGACGACCTGGTCCGCCGTCAGGTTGTCGAAGACGACGGCCGGGACCTGGAAGTCCTTGAGGTTGTGCTTCTCGGCGAGCTGGTGGAGGGCGAGGAGGCGGTGCTGGCCGTCGAGCGCCCGGAGGATGCCGGATTCCTCGGGCAGCTTCAGCGTACCGGAGTCGGCCCGCCCGGAGGAAGGGGCGAACTCCAACCGGCGGTCCGAGACGAGCAGGACGCTTCCCGGAATCGCCGGCAGCGTCCCCGAGTCGGCGCACTGGAGGTAGTAAGAGACCAGCTCCTCGATCTTTTTCTGGATGATCGGCCGCTGGAAGGCCTGCTCGGAGGCCGCGATCTTCTTCTCCAGGAACTCCCAATTGACACGGGCGGTTGTCTTCTTTTTCCCCCGGGTCGTCTGGGTATGGGGGCCGAAGGAAAGGACCTCAAACCCAACCAGGGATTGCAGATCCGCGCCGGAGAGCAGCGCCTCGTAGAACCGGACGCCGAACTGGTTCAGCCGCAGCGAGGGTACCGACAGCATCGTCTGCCCCCTTAATGTCGCAGCGGATTATATGGGACAGGTTAACTGATTGAAAGAATTGAAGATTGATGGTTTTTGGGAATCGGTTTTCGATTACGATACCATCCGATTAAACCTGAACCCGAAGTGAAGAAATGAAGACGCTACTGGCAATCGGTCTTTTTTCGTCTTTGGTCGCCGGCCCTCCGCCGCCCGCCACGCCACCCGCGCCCGGCGGCGACGACGTCTTTCCGTCCAACCTGATGGTGGACCAGGACGTCACGGTCTCCTGCCACATCACCGGGATCATCGACCAGATCCACGTGGATCGCGGGAGCGTCGTGACCAAGGGGCAGCCGCTGGCGACCTTGAACCTCGGGGAGTTCGACGCCGACGTCAAGCAGACCAAGGAGAGCATGGAACTGGCCAAGGCCCAGCTGGACCGGACGAAGGCTCTCTCGGCGCAGAACGTCATCAGCAAGGCCGACCTCGACACGGCGAGGGCGCAGTACAACGTCGCTGTGGCCAACTGGGAAAGAGCCAAGGCCATCCGGGAGTACGCCGTCATCCGCGCGCCATTCAACGGCGTCGTGGCCGAGAAGTACGCGCGCCTGGGGCAGAAAGTCACCGAAACCGGAACGCAGCCGCTCTTCAAGATCGTCGCGACCGAGCCGCTCCTCGCGCGAATCTACGTCCGGGAGCAGGATCTCCTGAAAGTCAGGAAGGGGGACAGGGTCGACGTCGTGCCAGACAGTTTCCCCTCCGCGAAGACCACGGGCTCCGTTCAGTTCATCAGCCCCAACGTGGACCCGGCGAGCGGAACCTTCCAGGTCGTCGTCGCCGTGCACCGAGAGCCCACGCAGACCGTGCTTCGACCCGGAGTCGCCGTCAAGGTCTATCTCTCGAGCTCCCGCCGGCAGTAGCGGGCAGGGCGCCATGAGCGACAAGAAGCCGGAGTCGCCGCACCGCCTACGATCCGCGCTGGACCGCGTCCTCGTCCACGACATCAAGAACATGGGGTTCCGGCTCCAGATGCTCCTGTCGAACATCGACGAGCACTACGACGACCCCCAGTTCAAGAAGTCGGTCGAGGAGCTGCTCCGGACGACCGTCGATCGCCTGGACGGGATGGTCGAGCGCTTCGCCGCCCACGAGGACGCGCTGCTCATCAAGGTGGCGCTGGACTTGAACGGCGTCATCCGCGAGGTGGCAGCTGGCTCGACACGCCGCGCGACTCCGCCGGAGCCCGGCCGCGGCGGGGGATCCGAGCAACCCACGCTGTCACTCGCGCTGGGAGCCATCCCGGAAATCTGGGGAGATCCCTACTACCTGCGGGACGCTCTCTGGAGCCTGATCGACAACGCCATCGAGGCGACGCCGAGGGGGGGTAAGGTCGTCGTTCGCAGCTTCACCGACATCAGCCGCAAACCAAACCGCGCGGTCGTCGAGATCATCGACAACGGCTCCGGGATGACCCAGGAATTCCTTCGCGAGCGCCTGTTCAAGCCGTTCCAGACGACGAAGCCGCAGGGCGTGGGTCTGGGCCTCTCGACCGCCGCCGAGATCGTGCGTTTCCACGAGGGCAAGATCAACGTCCTCAGCCGGACCGTGAAACCCGGCGGGACCATCATCCGCCTGATCTTTCCGGGCATCGCTCCCGAGGCGGAGGCGAAAGAGGACGCCGAGCCGGTGGAGCCCTCGGGGCCGGAGACGACGTGACCGCGGCCGAGTCCTCCGGCTCGATCGTCATCGTCGAGGACGATCCCCAGCTCCTCGATCAGCTCACCTGGTCTCTGAAGGGCCTCTTCGAAGTGCGCGGGGCGCGCGATGCCACGCAGGGCCGCGCGCTTTGCGAGAGCGACCCGGACCTCTACCTCTTCGACCTGCGCCTGCCGCCTTCCGGAACGATCGAGGAAGGGCTGAACCTCCTCCAGGACGTGCGGCGCCGCGACCCCGAGGCCACGGTCGTCATGATGTCGGGAGAGAAGGACCGGACCGGGGGCCTGCGCTCGATCGAGCTCGGCGCTTTCGACTTCTTCAGCAAGCCGGTGGATCCGAAGGAAATGCTGGTGATCCTGAAGCGCGCGCTGGAGCGCCGGCGCCTGGTCGAGGAGAATCGCGAGCTTCGCCAGCAGGCCCTCATGGATCACCGCTTCGACAAGCTGATCGGCGCCACGCCCGTGATGCGCCGGCTCTTCTCGGAGATCGAAAAGATCGCCCCGTCGGACGCGACGATCATGGTCGTGGGGGAGAGCGGGACGGGCAAGGAGCTCGTCGCCCACTCGATCCACGAGCGGAGCCGCCGAAAGAACCGCCCCTTCATCGCCGTCAACGCGTCGGCCCTTCCCGAGGGCCTCGCGGAGGCCGAGCTCTTCGGCCATGAGAAGGGCGCATTCACCGGCGCCGTCGCGTCCAAGCCGGGCCGCTTCGAGCTGGCCCACGGCGGTACCCTGTTCCTGGACGAGATCGGGACCCTGTCGGCCGCGATCCAGGCCAAGCTTCTCCGCGTCCTCGAATCGCATGAGGTCGAAAGGGTCGGCGGCCGCCATTCGACGCCGGTGGACTTCCGCCTCGTCTCCGCGACCAACGAGGACATGGAGGCGCGGGTCGCCGACGGCACCTTCCGCGAGGACCTCTTTTACCGGATCAACACGATCCCGATCCGGATCCCGCCGCTCCGCGAGCGGGCCGACGACCTCCCGCTTCTCTGCGACCACTTCCTGGAGAAGTTCTCCACCCGCCACAAGAAACCGCTCCGCCGGCTCTCCGACGGCGTTCTCGAACGCCTGCGCTCCCATCCCTGGAAGGGCAATGTCCGCGAGCTCGAGCACGTGATCGAGATGCTGGTCCTCTTCGCCGAATCCGACGTCGTCCCGGAGGAAGACCTCCCCCGAGCCCTCCGCCAGTCCTCCGGCGGCCCGGCGGCGAAACCCTCCGGCCCCATCTCCTTCTCCAAGGCCGTCGAAACCTATGAGCGAAAGCTCTTAACCGACGCCATCGCCGAATCCGGCGGAGTCAAAGCCGAAGCCGCCCGCCGCCTGGGCCTCGACAGCAACCAGATCAAATACCTCTGCCGGAAGTACGGCATCTAGGAGAGCCGCCGAGGAGGAAAAATTCATCGGTGGGTGCAAAATCGTCGTTCCGATTCCATCCCCCGGTTTGCTAAGCCACTGACCCAAAAGCGAGAGATGCGTGGCCCTGTTCTTGCGGCTAGGATTCCACTGGAAAGGAGGTGGCGAATGGCGAAGGAAGTCAGGGTTCCGCTGACGGAGGCGCAGAGGGCGCAGGTCAAGGGAACCACCAAGCCGACCGGGGGGACGGAGAGGGACTTCGGGTCGAGCCCCGAGCAGAAGGATCTGAGGGCTCAGGACACGATGGCCCAGATGGATCTGCGGGCTCAGGACACCAGCGTCCAGCAGGAGGATCTGTCGGCGGACCTGCAGTCGGTGGACACGAACATCGACTCCAACGACCTGTCGGCGGATCTGCAGTCGGTGGACACCAACATCGACTCCAACGATCTGTCGTCCCAGGGCGGCGACGACGTCAGCTAAGACGCGGCCAACGAGGAACCCCAAGGCCCCGCGCAAGCGGGGCTTTTTTTCGGCTGCTCTCGCGGAATGAAGGGGTTAATAATTCATCGGAGGCGGAGAATTCACTCAACCTTGAGAGGGACCGGATGGGAGCGGAGCCTCGTAAGTCCTTGATTCGCAAGAGTCGGCCGTCCTCGACGAGGCAGGCGAGACCTGGCTTCGGTCTTGCGATAGGGATGGGCGAAAAGGGAGGGAACGAAAATGGCGAAGGAAGTTCGAATTACTTTGACCCCGGCTCAGAAGGCGAAGATCAAGGCGGCCACAGGCAAGTCGATGGGTGAGATCCGCGTAGCGAGCATCGGGAAGAAGCTCTCGGCTCACGACACGTCGATCCAGTCGGCGGACACGAGCATCGAGTCGGCCGATACGTCCATCGAATCCGCGGACACCTCGATCGAGTCGGCGGACACGAGCATCGAGTCTGCGGACACGTCCATCGAGTCGGCGGATACCAGCATCGAGTCAGCGGACACCTCCATCGAGTCTGCGGACACGTCGATCGAATCGGCGGATACGTCGATCGAGTCGGCGGACACGTCGATCGAGTCGGCGGACACGTCGATCGAATCGGCCGACACCAGCATCGAGTCGGCGGATACCTCGATCGAGTCGGCGGACACCAGCGTCGAGTCCCAGGATCTGAAGGCCTCGGACCTCAAAGCGCAGTTCTGATCCCTCCCAACAGCCAGGAACCAGAAGCCCCGCTTCGGCGGGGCTTTTCATTTGGTTCAAAAATTCATCGGAGGCTGGAAAATTCGCTCAACTTCCGTGGTCGGTGGCGCGTCGCTTGACAAGTTAACTCTTTGAAAACAATGGTGTAGCTCGATTCCGCGACGACCTGGCAAAGCTGGCTTCGCCTTTGCGATGGAGAAGGGCGAGAAAGGGAGGAAACGAAAATGGCGAAGGAAGTTCGAATCGAGCTGACAGACGCTCAGAAGGCGAAGATCAAGGCTGCTACCGGGAAGTCCATGGGGGAAATCCGGGTGTCGAACGTTGGGAAGAACCTGGCGGTCGAGCCCGGGCAGAAGATTTCGGCGCAGGACACGTCGATCCAGTCGGAGGACACCTCCATCGAGTCGGCGGACACGTCGATCGAGTCGGCCGATACGAGCATCGAGTCGGCGGACACGTCGATCGAGTCGGCCGACACCAGCATCGAGTCGGCGGACACCTCGATCGAGTCCAACGACATGATGACCACCGGCTGATCCTTCCGGCAGTCAGGAATCAAAAGCCCCGCTTCGGCGGGGCTTTTCTTTACCACCAGACGATCGTTCGGAGCCTTCGCCAGACGACGTTCCACGCGCGGGAGCCGTAGGACTCGCGGGCCGCGTGGATCTTGACCCGGGCGGACGCGCCGGCAACCAGCTGGCCATCCGGGTTGTCGAAGACGGCCAACGCGACGAAACGGTCCGGATCCGACGACGGCATGGGAGGCTCTTTGCCGTCCCGGGCGGTCGCCGGCTGGGCGATCGTGGCCGGCGAAATCGAGGCGACCGAGCCCGGCCAGTTCTTCAGGGGCATCGTCTGGATCTGGGCGACGGCGGGGGAGCCGGTTTTGAGGTACTCGAGAAGACGCTCGGAGACCGGAAACTCGGCTTTCATCTTCCGGGTGTCGCCCACCCGTGCCAGCGCAAACCCGTTCGTCACGTAGCGGCCCTGCAGGTCCTCGGTCCTCGGCGTCAGCACCCGGCCGGCGATCGGGCTGCGGATCGTCAGGAAGCCCTGCCGCGTCTCGGCCGTCTCCAGGGCGGTCCTCGCGGCCGCGGCACGAGCTTGGTCCTGATAAGCCATCACGGCATTGGAAGCGGCCCGGTTCGCCCCCGTCTTCCTGGAGTAGAGCTCGGACTCGGAGCGGGAGCGCTCCGCTTCTTCGTCGATCTGGGGGCTCGAGATTCGGAAGAGGGGCTGCCCCTGGGCGACCTTGTCGCCTTCGTGGACGAGGACCTCGTTGATGAGGCCGTCCTCCGGCGCCTGGACGGTGACTTCCTGCTGAGGCCGCAGCACGGACTGGGCCGAGATCGTCCGGCGCGTCCAGGGGACCGCGAGGATGACGACCAGGATCCCGAGCGCCGCCGCCATCGGGACGTGGGCGCGGGGCGATTTCAGGAGGTCCTTCTTGTCGAGATAGAACAGCTTGCTCACGCGAATCATGGTCCTCACCCTCTTCCGAAAAATGTAGTAGAGCGTGACGATCAGCAGGACGACGCCGAAGTCCGGAAAGTACTTCGAGTAGAAGTTGTTGAAGAGCCGGTAGATGAAAAACATGATGGTCGTCGTGTACGCGATCGAGCAGAGCCCGTAGATCCAGAACAGGCGCCGCTTGCGCTGCGTCGTCGGCGGGATCTCGACCGGCAGCCTCAGAACGTACTTCTGGAACGACGCTCCGACCTGCTTCCAGGCTGCCTCGCGCAGGTCGGGGATTTTCAGCAGGCTCGAGAGGGCGTAGTAGCCGTCCACCTTGATGAGCGGATTGATGTTGAAGAAGACGGCGGAAATGCCGGTGAAGAGCATCGTCTTGTACGCGAGCTCGTGCAGGAGCGTGTCCGGGTAGGACAGGACCCAAAGCACGGTCGCCACCGAGCAGACGGCGACCTCGTAGTAGATGCCGGCGATCGTCACCCAGAGCCTCTGGAACTGGTTTTCGAACATGAACGCGTCGGAGGTGTCGCAGTAGAAGGCGGGCGTGAAGTAGAAGAGAGCGAACCCGATGTCGTGGCACTCGCCGCCGTACCGTTTCATCGCGTAGGCGTGGGCGAACTCGTGCAGCCCTCCGATGACGCTGATGATGCAGAAGAACTGGAGGATGTCGAGGATCGGTTTTCCGAGGAAGTGGTACAGCTCCATCGTCTGCGTCCAGAGCTGGACCCAGTGCTGGATGAAGATCCCCGCCGTCCAGAGCGAGGCGACGATCGTGATGAAGACCGGGATCGGCGTCCACCACCACCAGACGTACTTGATCGTCTTGTTGAGGAACCGGTCCGGGTCCAGGACGTGGAACATGATGAAAAAGATGTTGAAGCCCTGGGCTTTCTCCTCGGCCTTCTTCTCGCGCAGTCCCTTGAACTTGTCGAGCATGTTCAGGGCGCGCTCCGTCGCCGACTCCTCGATCAATTCCTTCTTGCGGAGGAACTCCTCGTACTCGAGCACCGTCTCGATCGAGAGCGGCTTGTGGCGATTCCGGTTGATGGCGTCGAGGATCTCGTGTCGCGTCCTCGTGCCGTCGAACAGCCTGATGATCTGCCAGTAGGCGTCTTTGAACTGGTTGTACTTCAGCGTCAGGGGGTTCTTGACGATCCACTGGACCTCGCCGAGCTGGACCTGGCGAAGGATCACGAGGTCTTTTCGAAGAGCCGGACGGGTCTCGGGGGGACCGTGGCGCGCCGCCAGCGCCTTGGCCGCGTCTTCGGGTCGGACAGCCGCGAGGAGTTTTCGAGAACCGAGGATCGCGCTCAAGGGAGGATCGGCCAGACCTTGTTCCAGAGGTACCGGACTGGTTTGCGGAAGAGAGCGATTCCGAGCGGAACGCGGGAGGTCGCGACCTTGGCCTTGCCCTGCATCCCGGTCTTCAACAGGTTCGCGTGATCGGCCACTTCGACTTCCGCCACGACGAAGTGGTCTTCACCTTCCTCCCGGACGTGGGTGCCCGGGCGAACCAGCGTCCCCCGGAACGTCCGCGTCGGGAAGGGGTTGAGCTTCAACGAGACCGGCTGCCCGGTCTTGATCAGAGAGACCTCGGATTCCGGCACGCCGACTTCCGCGAGCACGCGGCCGGCGTCCGCGACGACGCAGAGTTCCGTCCCTTTCGTCATGTACTGGCCGACCCGCTCCTCGATGCGTGGCGTCACGATCACGCCCGCCGTCGGCGCCCGAAGCGTCGTCCGGGCGACCCGATCCTCTTCGAGCGCAATCCTCGCGCGCAGCTCGTCCCTCTTGGATCGAGCTTCGAACATCTGAGCCGAGTCGGCGGCTTCCTGGAAGCGGGCGACGTCGCTCGCGGCGATCGCGTAAGCGGCGCGGGCATCCGCCAGCGCCGCCTGGTAGACACCCGGGTCGAGAGTCGCGATCACGTCGCCCGGCGCCACGGTGTCCCCCTCGTGCTTCACCACGGAGTTGACCGTGCCTTCCACCCCGGCCGTGACAGCAGCCCTGCGCGCCGGGAGGACCCGAGCGGGCCCCTCGATGCGGATGCGCCAGGGCACGGCGACGAGGAGGAGGACGAGCAGGAGCGCCGCGGTTCCGTACGCCAGGCGGCGCCTCCTCGGGATCCCGAGGAACTGGCGGCGTCTCTCCGCCAGCGGCTTGAGGAAACCTGGTAACACGACCTGCTTGTAGAGCTGAGCGTTGCGGACCGCGACCGTCGCCTGGTTGACGAGGATCGCGAGGAGGTCGCCCTTGTCCTCCTCCAGGAACATCGGCCTTTTCCGGAAGAACGCGAGGACCCCGAGCTGTCCCTCGTCGTCGTTCAAGAGCAGGCCGTGGAACGATCGAAAACCGGTCTCCTTGAAGAAGGCCAGGAACTTCTCTTCCGTTTCCGGCCTGTCAGTCTGGACTTTCCCGTCGTCGTCCTGGGCGACCGCGACGTCCGATCCGGAGGAGTAAGTCCACTCCAGGAGCTCCTCGATGGCCTTGGTCTTCGGATCGTGGCGATCGATCGTGACCTTCCCGGAGATCGCTCCCAGGCGAAGCCTTCCCTTGTCCATGATCGCAATCGCGGACTGATCGTAAGAGATCAGCGCCGCGCTGGCGTTCACGACCGTTTGCATCACCTTGTCGATGTCGAGGGTCGAAGTGATTTCCCGGCTCACCGCCAGGAGGGCGTCCAGTTCCTCGACCTTCCTCTCGGCCTCGTACTGGCGGGCATTCCGCAGCGCGCGGACGGCCTGGCGGCAGAGGTCCTGGAGAAGCTCCTGGTCCTCGGCCGAGAACTGCGGGATGCGGCCACGCTTGTTGACCAGGAGCAGCACCCCGACGGGCTTCTGGTCCTCCATCAGGGGGAAGGCGATGACCGAGCGAACCAGATATCCCTCGTTCTCGGTCGCGATCCCGCTCGTCGGCGAAACCGAGTTGTCGCGGACGACCTTCTGCGAGACCAGCAAGTTGCCGACGACCGACGCGCCGACGGCATCCGGGACGTTCTCGACCTCGTAGTTCTCGTTGACCGCCGTGCCGGCGAGGATGACGTCGGAGGTTTCCGATTCCAGGAGCCACAGCGATCCGACCTCGGCGACTCCGAAGTCCACGGCCTTCCGGATGATGATCTGGTTCAGCTCGCCGAGATCGATGGTGGCGCTGAACGCCTTGGAGAGGTCGTAGAGATTGGTTAGCCGCTCGATCGCGTGGAGCATGCCGACCGTCTTGCGGTCGGAGCGCAGTGCCCGGGCCAGCGCGGGAGCGGCATGCTGGAGGAAGGACTTGAGCTTCGCGACCTTCTGGTCGGCCCTCGGGACCTGGTGGAAGAGCAGCCCGAGCATCCCGACCTGGATCCCCTCGGCCTCGAGCGGAATCGCCATGCAGGCCTGGATCGCGGCGGGCATCCCCTTGAACCAGGGGTCCGTCGCGGAGAAGTCCTTCCGCTCATAAGTGATCGGTCTCTTGTCGCGGATCAGGTCGTGGACGACGCCGGTCTCGCGGTTGGCCGAGCGCTTGAGGAAAGGCCGGGTGCCTTCTCCCTCCGCGGCGATGCATAGGAAGACGGGATGGACGGTGTCGGGGGCCCAGAGGGTCGCGCCGTCGGCCTCCGCGACCTGGGCGCTCCACTTCGCCGCCCAGCCGGAGGTCTGGGCGAGGTTCTCGCAGAGGGCGAGCTCGGCTAAGGCGGAAACTTCGGCGCGGCTTGAGGAGCTTTCGGGTTCGTACGCCATGCCGTGACCGTGTGCCCTTTTGTCCCTAGAAACTCGAGACCGCCGTCTCCATGTCGGTGAAGTTCTCGAGGACCGAGTCGAGCTTCGTCATCTCGAGAAGCTTCCGCACCTGCGGACCTGCGCCGAGGAGCTTGGTCGTGCCGCCCTCTTTCTGGGAGTTCGTCATGGCGCGCACGAGCGCTCCGAGGCCGGAACTATCGAGGAATCCGACCTTTCTCATGTCCACGAGGAGGTTGACTTTTCCCTCTTCGAGGAGACGTGTCACGGTTCGCTTGAAGAGAGACTCCGACTCGCCAATGACGAGATCGCCATCCACGGTCAGGATGGTGACGTGGCCGTCTTCCGAAGTTTTCAGTTGCATGGGGCGGGTGGATTATGTCGAAAAGTCCCCCGCTCGTCCATGAATTTGGAAGGTCCGGCAGGAAATGAATAGAACGGGGCGCGCGAGGCGCCCCGCCCGGCAGAGATCAGGGATGTTTCGTCAGAGCCGGCCGGCTAGCAGCAGGATGACAATGACCAGGACGACCAGACCCAGTGTGCCGCTCGGCCAGTAACCCCAGCTCCGGCTGTACGGCCAGGAGGGGAGAGCGCCGAGGAGCAGCACGATGAGAAGGATCAGCAGGATCAAGCCCATAGTCTCTCCTTTCTTCCTACGCGACCACCTTCCAGGCAGGGGTATCGCCAGAATCGTGCCAAAAAGGGCGGAGGGGTAACCCATCCCCTACCGCAGGAAGCCAAGGCGACCGCCGGAGCGAAGCGAGCGAGATAAATCAGCCGGGCGGTCGAGCCCGTTGTGGCGAGCCGCGCGGCGGTGCGGCCAACGGGCGCAGATCCATACCGCTCGCGTAGCGACGTGTGGAGCCGACGACCGGACTTGAACCGGTGACCTGCGGTTTACGAAACCGCTGCTCTACCGACTGAGCTACGTCGGCCCGCGAAAGAAGAGCGGCGCAGTTTACGGAAACCCTCGGGTTCCGTCAACGTGGAGGCGTTCCCCGGCGAGGGACCGGCAAGATCGGGAGGCGCGTGTTCCCCGGCAAGAGCGAGCTCGTCGTGCCCTGGTGCAGCACGTAGAGTCCGCCCGCGCCGTCGATGTTGCTGATCAGGATGTTCCCGCTTGGGAGGAAGGGATACACCGCCCAGGCACCGTGGAAGTTCGCGGTGTCGGTCGCCGGATAGGTGTCGAAGAACGCCACCTCGGTGGGCGACAGCGGATTGGAGACGTCGAGGATCGTCAGGCCGCGCTCGTAATTGGACATGTAGTACCGATCGCCGATCGTGTACCCGTTGTGCTCGATCGTTTTGTTCGTCCCGTACCACATCGCGGCGACGAACGGGTTGCTCCAGTCGTGCACGTCCACCACGCGCACGGAGGTGTTGGCGCCCGTGTTCCTCTCGTCGAGCTCGTCCATGCAGAAGAGGTAGTTGCCGTCCTTCGAAATCCAGCCGGAGTGGGCGTAGCCCAGGCCGAGGTACTGGAGCCTCGAGATGAGCATCGGGTTGTTCTTGTTCGAGAAGTCGAGGATCCGGATGGCGTCGCCCGCCCAGTTGACGACGATCTCGCACGGATCCGAGCCCGACGGGCAGACTGAGGCTCGCGCGCCGCGCAGAACCCCCGCCCAGATGTCGTGGGCGTAGGAATTGAAGAACTCGCCGGAGAGCGACGGCGCGGCCGGGTCCGAGATGTCGAAGGCGAGAAGGCCCGCGACGTTGGATCCTTCGACGTAGAGCACCGGCGGAAGGTCGGGCACGTTGGCGGCGCCCGTCGAGTAGTCCACGTTGGCCAGGTAAACCGTATGCGCGCGCTCGAAGGCCTTCGAGGTCGCCAGGAGCCGCACGCTCGAAGGAAGCCCGGAGAGGTCGAGGATCTGGAGGCCTGATCCCACCGCCTCGCTGACGACGTAGGCATAGGCGTCGTAGCGCTGTTTCGCCGGGTTGAAGACCTGGTAGATCTTGACCTCCCTCCAGGGAGAAGTCAGGCCGACCACCGAACCGACGGCCACCGGCCGAGCCGGGTCGGTCACGTCCACGACCGCGGTGCCCTTCGTGGTCCCGAAGAGGGCGTACTCGCGCCCGTCGTTCTTGCTCTGGAACCCCCAGAGGGCGCTGCCGTTGGGATCCGGGAGGCTGCCGGGCGGATACGTGTCGGCGAGCATCGCGTTTAACGAAACGTAGCTCTCCAGGTCGATCCCCCGGCAGGCGAAGGTGCCGAGCGCCATCCCGCCCTGGCAGGCCGCCGGGGCGGTCATCGCGGCGAGCGCACGCTGCGCGTACGGATCGTCGATCGGAGTACCCAGGGGCTCCTCGTGGAGGGGACGAAAGTCGGAACCGGCGGCCAGGAGGAGTCCCGGGACGAGGAGCAGGAGGGGCAGGAAACGGGGGGCGCGGGGATTGGTCATTGTGTCTCCGTGGAACGAACCCACGCGAAGCCTATTCCGGAATTCGGAACCAGGCAAGCGGGGGAGGGGGAGACTTTAGTCGAACTTGACCGAGACGATCTTGGAGCAGCCGGGCTCTTCCATGGTGACTCCGTACATGACGTCGGCGGTCTCCATGGTCCGCTTGTTGTGGGTGATCGCGATGAACTGCGTGTCTTCCGTCATCTCCCGCAGGAGTCGAGTGAAGCGGTCGATGTTCGCCTCGTCGAGCGGAGCGTCCACCTCGTCGAGGATGCAGAAGGGCGAGGGCTTGTAACGGAAGATCGCCATCAGGAGCGCGATCGCCGTCAGCGCCTTCTCGCCGCCCGACAGGAGCTGGATGGACTGGTTTCGCTTGCCGGGCGGCTGCGCGACGATCTCGACACCGGTCTCGAGAAGGTCCGTTTCGTCGAGCAGGCGCATCTGCGCGGCGCCGCCCTGGAAGAGCCGCGTGAACATCGCGGCGAAGTTCGCGTTGATCTGCGTGAAGGCCTCCTGGAAGCGCGCAGAGGAGGTCGCGTTGATCTTGCGGATCGACTCCTGCAGGTCGTTGATCGAGGTGACGAGGTCGTCGCGCTGCGTCGAGAGGAACTCCAGCCGCTTGGACTCCTCGGTGTACTCCTCGAAGGCGAGGACGTTGACCGGCCCGAGCCGCTCGATCGCCGCAGCCAGCTCCTGGGCCTCGGCTTCGAGAAGGGCGAGGCCCTCCTCGGAGGCGTCCTCTGGCGCCGGCAGCTCGCTCGGCAAGACCCCGAACTCCTCCTTCGCCTGGTTCTCGACGTGCGCCAGGTCCGAGCGCAGCCGCGTCTCCTCCATCTCGGCGGCAAAGCGCGCCTCGCGGGCCGCATCGAGCTCGCCTCGAAGCGTCTTGGTGGACTCCTCGGCGGCGGCGACGCGGGCCAGCGCCTCTACGGCGACGGCCGCGGCTTCTTCCAGGCGGGCCCGCTTCTCCTCCCGCGAGACCACGTTCTCCGAGCGGCGCGCGCGGGTGGCGCTCTCCTCGGCGGTCAGCTCCTCGCGCCGGGCGGCCAGCCTCTGTCCTTCCTCGAAGGAATCGGCGGCGCGCTTCTCGATCGCGCCCGCGGATTCGACGAGCTTCTGCCGGGCCGCCTCGGCCGACCGGCGCCGCTCGGCAGCGACCTCGGCCTCGGTCCGGCGGTGCGCGAGCTCCTCGGAGGCGGCGGTGGCGATCGAGCGGGCCTCGGGAAGCGCCGCGGCGAGCCCCTCCGCGGCGGAGCGGGCTTCCATCTCACGGGCGGAGTGCCGCCGCTCTTCCTCTTCGAGGGCGGTGCGGCGGACACGGAGCTGCTCGGCTTGCTCGCCGAGCGCCGAGGCTTCGGCCGCGAGCGTGTCGTTCTCGCGTGAGAGGCGGTCGCGCTCGGCCTTGCGCTCGTCGTAGCGCGCGAGGAACGCCGAGAGACGCCCGCCTGCCTGCCGCTGCTTTTCGCGCAGCGCCGGCATCTCCGCTTCGCGATCCATCCGCGACTGCTTGAGGTCCGCGACCGAGCGCTCGAAGGCGGCGAGCGAGTCTCGGCCCTTCGCCGCTTCCGCCTCGAGGCCGCGGATCTCGCGATCCAACGTAAAGGGCCCCGACGCCTCCGCGCTCGTGCGGAACACGCGGACGAGCGACCCTCGGACGAGCTCCCGGCCGCGCGTGGCAAACGTCACCGCCGGGAAGCGCTCGGACAGCGACAGCGCCTCCGCGAGCGTCTCGACGAACGTCGCGTGGGGAAGCGCGGCCAGCTCGGCGGGGGAGAGGTCGGCGAAGTTCGTGAGCGCGACGTCCCAGCCTCCGCGAAGCCCTCCCATGGATGCCGGGACCGGGGCATGCGCGGAGTTGGGTGTCCATTCCGCTCGGATCAGGCGGGCGGCCGGGAGGCCGGCCGAGGCCTCGACCGCTTTCTCGGCGTCTCCAGGCGTCAGGAGCGCGTCCAGATCTTCGCCCAGGAGCGCGTCCACCGCTCCCTCCCAGCCCGGAGCCGGGCGCAGGCGGCGCGCCAGGGTGCCTCGCTCCGGAAGGCCCGCCGCGGAGAGCGCGGCCCGGGCGGCGGACTCGTTCCCCAGGCGACTCCGCACGATCTCGCCCAACGCGGCCAGCCGGTGCTCGGCCGAGCCCAGCGCGTCGCGCGCCAGGTCGCGCGAGGATTCCGCCTCGAGGATCGCGGCGGAGAGCCTGGCGATCTCCATCTCCCACGAGGCGATCTCGAGCTCGGCCGACCGCGCTTCGAGCGAAAGCCTCTCCTCCTCCTCGCGCGCGGCGGAGAGCTCCTGCTCGCGCTGAGCGAGCTCGCCGGAGATCCTCCCCCGCGACTCCTCGAGCCTCGCGAGCGACGCGGCCGTCCGCGAAGCCTCGAGGTCGAGGTCGTGCCGCGCGTTGCGCGAGGTCACGCGGTCCCCTGCGGCGGAGAGCGCCTGGGAACGCGCCGCCTCGAGGTCCCGCTCCAGGGCGCCGAGGGCTTCCAGCGCGGCGGCAGCCCGCTGGTCGCTCTCCTCGCGAGCGAGCGAGCGGCTCCTCGCCTCGGCGATCGCGCGCTGGAGGCGGTCCTCGGACTCGGAGAGCTCTCGCGCAGCGTTGGCCTTTTCGACGGAGAACTCCCGCCCCTCGCGCTCGAGGGACTCGAGGCGAGCGTGGAGCTCGGCGAGGGAGCGGCGGTTGGCCTCGAGCAGCGCGTCGTCGCGCTCGATGGCCGCCTCGAGGGACGCCACCGTCTCGCGGAGCCGGTCGCGGACCTGCGCGGCTTCGGAGTCGGAGAACCGCGACGAGGCGAGGTCCGACTCGCCGCGGGCCAGCGCCGCCGCCGCCCCCGCTTCGCCGTCGCGCTTGTCGGCGAGATGCCTCTCGGCGTGGGCGACCGATTCGGAGAAACGGTCGTGCTTCGCCCGGGCGATCGCCGCCCTCCGGGAACGAAGCGCCTCGGTCTTCTCCTTGTAGCGGGCGGCACGCGAGGCCTGGCGCTTGAGCGACGCGCAGTTGCGCTCGATCTCCGCGATGATGTCGGAGATGCGCAGGAGGTTGCCCTTCGTTTCTTCGAGCTTCGTCTCGGCGAGGCGCTTCTTCAGCTTGTAGCGGGTGATGCCGGCCGCTTCCTCGATCAGCCGGCGGCGGTCCTGAGGCTTCGTCGAGAGGACCTGGTCGATGCGGCCCTGCTCGATGACGGAGTAGAGGCGCACGCCGAGCCCGGTGCCCAGGAGCTGGTCCTGGATGTCCTTCAACCGGACCTGCTTGTCGTTCAAGAAGTATTCGCCGTGGCCGTCGCGGAAGACGCGCCGGCCGATGCGAAGGTCCTCGACCTCTTCCGCCGCACCGTGGCCGCTGCCGTTGCCGTTGCCGTTGCCGTTTCCATGGCCGTTTCCATGGCCGTTGCCGTTTCCGTCGCCGAGGCTCGAAAGCGTCAGCGTCACCTCGGCCATGCCGAGCGGGCGCCGGCGCGCGGATCCGTTGAAGATGACGTCGTCCATCCGCTCGCCGCGAAGCACCTTCGCGCTCTGCTCGCCGAGCGCCCACGCCACGGCGTCGCAGATGTTCGACTTGCCGCAGCCGTTGGGCCCGACGACCGCGGTCACGGCGCCGGGAAAGGCCAGATCTACCTTCTCGTAGAAGGACTTGAAGCCGAGAATCTCGACCCTTTTGAGCTTGAACATCCCTTGTCCGTGAATTTAACAAATCGGAAGCCTAAACTCCACAAAATCTTGTGGTTAACGGGATCTTCCGCACCACAGGTTGTCTACCGCCCCCGACTCGCATGGCCTGCATTGTTCAGAGATCCGTCAGCGCCGTTTTCGACGGAGTGTATCCGTGCGGGCTGAGACATAGACGATGGTAAAGCTGAGAAGTCTCAGCTTGCTCTAGCGATTTCTTGCGTGTACATTGCGTGTCGCTACCAACACACGCCGAGACAACTATGTTGAATCTTGAAGTCCGTAAGAAAGCGGGTGGTACGGAATTACACCGCGTGAACGGCGGAGCCGTCACTGTCGGTGCCTCGTCCGGCAACGAGGTCGTCGTGCGAGCGCGTGGCGTCGCGGGACGGCACGTTCGAATTTTCGAAAAAGACGGGGGCTACCACCTCGACCTTTACAAGGGTGTCGATGCCGTGATCTTGAACGGCCAGCTCTTCCAGGGCGGGCCGATCGCGCCCGGCGATCGCATCACGATCGGCGAAGCGACGATCACGATTACGGCGTCGCGCGGCCCGCTGCGCCAGACTCCCGTCACGGAGGTGCGCGTCAGCGAAACCTTCACGCTCGCATCGCCCGCGCCGCCGGTTCCGGCGGCGAACGCAACGACAGCCTCCGCTCCCGCGTCGCCGGCGACGGAAGTCGATTACCGCGCGTTGCGGCTGGCCGCCTATCGGCTCTGCCGCGAGAGCCACTCCGCCGAGCACTTCGCGACCGCGCTCGTAGATTTCCTGGACCGCGAATTCCCACCCTCGGAGTGGGCCGTCGGAGAGCTCTCCGACGCCCACGGTTTCCGGCCGCTCGCCTCGAGCTTCTTCGAGCGGCCGGCGCTTCCGCCGCGGGTCCTCGAGGACGTCGCGTCGGGAGAGAGGGTCGTCCGCTCCGAGACGGTGACCGGAGTGCTGACGCTCGTCGTCGAGCCGCCCCGGGAGGGAGGGTTCGCCCTGGCGATCCTCGTGCGCGAGACCCCGAGGCTGCCCGCTCGGGCGGTGCTCCTCCTCGAAGAGATCGCGCAGATCGCCGGGATCGTGCTCGCGTCCTCCTCGTTTGGAGCGGAGCGGGAGAAGGAAGGCCGGCCCGTACCCGTCGAGATCGCGCCTCGGCCGGACCCGCTCTCCGGCGCCGAGCTGATGCTGCGCGAGACCGACGACCTGAAGAAGATCATGGACACGGTCACGCGCGAGGTCATCGACCGCGCGATGCGCCGCGTCGAGGGGAACCAGAGCCGCGCCGCCGCCGTCCTGAATATCTCCCGCGGCTCGTTGATCGCGAAGCTGAAGGAATACCAGATCCCCGACTACCGCTACCTGCGCCGCGAGCGAAGGAGGTAGTCCGTAGTCCTTAGTCTGTAGTCCTTGGCCGCGGCGACTACGGACCAAGGACCAGGGACTAAGGACTTCTCCGTTTCTTGCGTTTCCTCGGACCCCTGACCTGCTCGGAAGCCTGTACGGGGTCGTCTCTTCCGAAGAGCCACCAGATCGCGAAGGGGGCGGCGAAGCGGCCGGCGATCTGGTAGAAGTGAAAGCCCCCCGCCCAGAAGTTCCTCGCGAAGCGTCCGTAGTGGGCGGCGCTCCAATCCCCGAACCGCGTCGAGTAGAGGGACTCCACCTCAAAGACGAGGAAGACGACGTGGACGGCGTAGAGGCAGAGCATCGCCAGGAGCAGCTTCACGACGCGGTCGGTCCGCCATGGCCGGCGGTGGAGCGCGAAGAGGGCCGCGAGCAGCACGAAGTTGAAGTGAAGGTCGGGCGAGGGCAGGCCCGGCTGCTTCGCTCCCGGCGGGAAGTCGGCGCGCTTCAAGAGGAACTCCTTGCCGGGCGCCTCCAGGCGAGTCATGGCGGGGCTCTCTCCCAGCCGGATGAGGACCTCCGCGGCCGGAGCGACCGCGGCTTCGTAGGTTCCAGAGAACAGGAACCAGAACCCGAGCGCGAGAAGGAATCCGGCGACGAGCCGGATCACCGCCCCGCGGTCCAGCATCAGCGGCCGGCCTTCTCCTCGGGGCTGGTCGCCGGGCGGCGCGTCTGGCGCGAGGCCCAGAACAGGAAGAGCAGCACGCCGAAGAGGACGACCGCCGACTGCCAGATGACCGTGTGGGACGAATCGAAGAGCGCAGGGCGATGCCGCCCGATCCAGACCAGCGAGACGACGCGGATCAGGTTGAGGACCTGGATCGCCGCGAAACCGAGCAGGAACCCGACGAGGCGCTGGCGCCAGCCGGCGGGGAAGGCCAGCACGGCGGCGGCCAGAAGGAGGGCCGTCTCCACCCCGTTGCAGCCGTTCTCGATGTTGACTCCGAACGTGCCCGACTTGATCTCGGTGCCGGCGACCACCGCCGGCTCGCCGATCGCCCGCAGGGCCGTCCCCGAGACCGCCGCGATCCCGGTCGTGAACGGTACGATCACGTGATCGTTGATCGGCTTCCACGCCACGATGAAGTAGAAAGCGACGAGCAGAATCACGAAGCGCAGGAGGAATCCGAAGGACCTCTGCTGCTGCGAGGAATTGGCCGTGGACTCTCTTCCGAAGATTTTCCAGTTCACGAGTTGCCTTCCATTCCTTTCTGGTATTCGAGGATTCCGTCCGCCATTCTCCGCAGATCGCCGGGCAGCGTCAAAAGGAGGTCCCCGGCCGGGTTGACGACGACCTGCTCGGTCACGGCGTCGGCCAGGAGCTGCCCCCCGGCCGTCCGGACCTGGTAATCCACGACGAAGCGAGCCACTTCCGGGGGTCGGAGGCGCGCGGTCACCGTGACCACCGTGTCCACGAGGACCGGCGCACGGTAACGGACCTCCATCCGCGTGATCGGAATCTTGTAGCCGGCGGTCAGGGCCTTCGCCGCCGTGAATCCGAAGCGCGCCGTCAGCGCCTCGCGGACCTGCTCGAGGTAGAGGGCGTAGTGGCCGTGCCACACCACTCCGTAGGAGTCGCACTCGGCGAAACGGACGGGGATCTCGATGGAGAAGCCCTTGAGCGGGGGGACCGCGCCGGTTCGCGCCGCGCTCACGGGGCCGGCGTCTCCGCGGCTTCGACGACGGCGGCCAGGAAATTGCCTCCGGCCCCGAAGGAGTTGACGAGGACCCGCCTCGGCCTCTCGGATTCGGGCAGCGGGTTGTCCCCCGAAGCGACCGCGCGGCTGGCGGCGACGAGCTGCCCTCCGCCCGCCGCGGCCATCTCGCCGATCGCGTCCTTGACGGAGACGCACCGGGGCGGGCGGCCGAAGACGGACCGCAGGACTTCCTCTTCGGCGCGGTCCATCTCGCAGACCCCGTTGCGCGACGGGAGGACCAGGTCGATCCCGACGGGCTCCGCCCCGGCGTCCTCGAGCGCCCCGCGGATCGTCTTCTCGACGGCGGAGCGGTCCGCGGTGAACCGGTAGGGCTCGCACGGCGAGCCCGCCATCGCGAGGCCGGTCACGCGGGCCAGCGGCCTCGCGCCGCGGCCGGCGGCGTGCTCGGCGTCTTCCAGCAGCACCGCGAACCCGCCTTCGCCCTGGACGATCCCGGAGGAGCGCTTCTCGCCTCTCAGCGCGCCGACCCGGTCGAAGCCGAGGGCGTAGTAGCGGTTCCACTCGTCCACGCCTCCGGCGAGCATGGCGCGGGCGCGGCGCGAGGACAGAGCGATCGACGAGAAGAGGAGTGCGTTCAAGGCGGACGGGTCTTTCTGGGTGATGGTGACATTGGGACCGAAGAGTTTCAACTCGATGGAGACCTGCGAGGCGGGGGCGTTGGCCACCGTGTTGGGGAAGTGGAAGGGGGGCGCGGCCTCCGGAGACTCGGTCAGGAGAACGCGAAGGAACTCCGTCAGCGCCCCGGCTCCGGCGGAACCCGTGCCGAGCGCGATGCCGATCTCCGACGGGCTCTTCGCCACGTCGTACCCGGCTTCGGCGAGCGCCTGGGCGCACGCGATGATCGCGAACTGGCTCCCGCGGTCGAACCGCCGGGCCTTCATCGCGGGGATCTCGGGCTGCGGAGTGAAGCCGTCGCAGCGCGCGACGTGGGTCGCCTGGAGGCCGTCTTTTTCTTCCGCCGTCAGCGGGCGGACGGCGCTGTCACCCTGGAAGAGCCGCCGGACGAACTCCCCCGCGTTGCGCCCGAGCGGGCACACCGCGCCGGCGCCGGTGATCACTCCGTGGCGGCCCATCGGGTTGCGCGCGTCAACGCCCGGCGGCGGCGAAGACCACCACCGAGCTGTTCCCGCCGAAGGCGAAGGAGTTGGAAAGGGCGATGTCCACGCGCCCCTCGCGCGCGACGTTGGGAACGTAGTCGAGGTCGCAGGCCGGGTCGGCGTTCTCGTAGTGGATGGTGGGCGGGATCAACTGGTCGCGGACGGTCAGGACCGTCGCGACGCCCTCGATGGCCCCCGAGGCGCAGAGGCAGTGGCCGACCATGGACTTGATGGAGGAGACCGGGATCTGCCGGGCCCGGTCGCCGAGCGCCGCCTTGATCGCCGCGGTCTCGGCGGAATCGTTCTGCGGAGTCGCGGTGCCGTGGGCGTTGATGTAGTCCACGTCGGAGGCGTTGACGCCCGCGCACTCCAGCGCCGCCGAGAGCGTTCTCCCGCCGGCGGCGCCCGTCGGGTCGGGAGCGGTCATGTGGTATGCGTCGGAGGTGACGCCGTAGCCGAGGAACTCGGCGAGGATCGGCGCGCCGCGCCGCCGCGCCCGCTCCCGCTCCTCGAAGACCAGGATCCCCGCGGCCTCGCCGATGGAGAGCCCCTTGCGCTCGCGGTCGAAGGGGCGGCAAGGCTCCGGGTCCACGGACCGCAGCGAGTTGAAGCCGCCGTAGGTCAGGCGCGCGAGGACGTCGGAGCCACCCGTGATCACGACGTCGGCCCAGCCCGAGGCGATCGCGTCGTGCGCGTAGCCCATCGCGTTGGCGGAGGAGGAGCAGGCTGTCGTGATCGTCGATTTGATCCCCTCCGCGCCGAAGTGCTGGGCCACGCGGTCGGTGATTGCGTCGGGCATGTGGTTGAGGACCCGGGAGGGGCGGGCCTTGCGCCCGTGGAGGTGGCGGAAGAAGAAGTCCTCCGAGTCCAGCAGCCCGGAGGTGCCGCCGCCCAGGATGACGCCGACGCGGGAGAGGTCCTCGCGCGAGAGGTCGAGGCCCGACTGCGCGACCGCTTCCCGTGCGGCGGCGAGCCCCATCCGGTCGGCGCGCGACATGCGGCGCTTCTCGGCGGCGGTCAGGAAGCCGTCGGGGATCTCGGAGACTTCGGCGGCCGTCTGCGTCCGGTAGGGCACCGCGTCGAACAGCGAGACCGGGCGGATCCCGCACTTTCCGGCGAGCAGGTTCGACCAGAATTCCCGGACGTCGGCGCCGATCGAGGCGACCGCGCCGATACCCGTCACCACCACTCGACGGTCCTTGATCATCCTTTGCACATCCGGCCGCGATTCTCGCATATCTGGGCCATAATCCGCCGCGATGCGAGAGCGCGTGGACTGGCACACGTACTTCATGAACATCGCGCACCAGGTCGCCACGCGCGCGACGTGCCCGCGCAAGCACGTGGGCGCCGTCATCGCGCGCGACCGCACGATCCTCTCGACCGGCTACAACGGCTCGGTGCGCGGCCTGCCGCACTGCGAGGACGTCGGCTGCGTGATGGAGGACGGCCACTGCGTGTGGACCGTGCACGCGGAGGCCAACGCGATCATCCAGGCCGCGAAGAACGGCGTCTCGGTGACGGGGGCGGAGCTGTACACGACGGCGAGCCCGTGCTGGCCGTGCTTCAAGCTGATCGCCAACGCCGGCATCACGAAGGTCTATTACGGCGAGTTCTACCGCGACGAGAAGTCCCTGAAGGTCGCGAAGGAAGCCGGCATCGAGCTGGTGGACCTGGGCCACCCGCAGCCCGTCGAGAGATAGCCCGCGTCAGGAGCTCTGGGCTTCGTCGCGCGCGTCGCGGCGGCGGGGGGAGACCTGGGTCTCCTCGCCGTCGAGCATCTTGAGGCACTCCTCCAGCGCGGCGCGAGAAGAGGCGGTGACCCGGAAGAAGCGGCAGCCGAGGCCGCCCTCGGGCTCCTGGCCCATGCGCACGACCAGCGCCTCGGCGACGACCGTCAACGGTTTCTCCCCCGGGACCTCGAAGGAGACCTCGATGCGGGCGCCGATGGGCTGGCGCACGGGCGTCTGGATGAAGAAGCCGCCGCGGGAGAGGTCCTTGATCGTGCCGTTGTGCTGGAGGCCGTCGCGCCAGAACGTGATCGGCCACCCTGCCTTGCTTCGCGTTCCGTCTCTCGGGAAGAGCAGAAGGTGCCGCCGCACGCTGTCGCCGATGGACGTTTCGTCGCAAGGCTTGTCGAGACACTCGTCCGCTCCGGCGCGCCGCCCGTCCTCGGTCGCGAGCGGCCCGCCGGAGGTGATGACGATCGGAGTGTGCGCGAAGTGCGGGTCCGCCTTGAGCACCCGGCACGCGTCGATCCCGCTCATGCCGATCATGTCGGCGTCGAGAAAGATGATGTTGGGCCGCTCGCGCCGGGCCATCGAGAGCGCGTCGGCCGCGCTCCCGGCGAGCACTACCCGGCACCGGGTCTTGCGCTCGACCTTGTCGGCGATCGTACGGAACTGGCCCGTGTCGTCCGCGAGCAGGATGCACTGCATGGATTGTCGGCAATTATACGATCGGCCGGCCCATGGACACGATCACTCACGGAATCGCCGGCTCGGTCGCGACGAGGGTCCTCGGGGAGCGCCCCGGCCGCATGGCGTTGATCCTCGGCTCGCTCGCCGCGATGTTCCCCGACTGCGACTTTCTCTTCACGCCCGACCGGATGAGCTACCTGCGCAACCACCGCGGGTGGACCCACTCCTTCCTGGCAATGCCGCTCTTCGCCCTGGCTCTCGCGCTGATCGCGCGATTCTTTTTCCGGCGCGCGAAGCTGCCGGACCTCTGGCTCTTCTGCGCGGCCGGGATCGTCAGCCACATCCTGCTCGACTGGATCACGTCTTTCGGCACGATGTTCTTTGTGCCGGTCAGCCGCGCCCGCTTCGCGCTCGACTGGGTCTTCATCCTGGATCCGTTCGTGACGGGCATCGCGACGCTATCGCTGCTGGCGGCCCTCTTCTGGCGGGCGAAGGGCCGCGCGGTCGCCGGCGCCGGAACGGCTCTGATCGTCCTCTACATCGCCTTCTGCGCCTGGCAGCACGGGCGGGCCCTGAAGGCGTGGCGCCGCATCGACACGCCGCCGGAGGGCGCGAGCATCGCCGTGCTGCCGCAGTTCCTGTCGCCGTTTCGCTGGCTCGGCCTGACGGACCTCCCCGGCGAGGTGCACGCCGCCTTCTTCGACATCGGCCCCTTCGCCCGCGGCGTTCCCGATCCGAAGCCTCCGGAGCGATGGACGGAGATCCTCTCGAGCCTCTCGGACTTCTACCCTCCGCCCGAGCGCGCCGTGCTGCTGCGCTTCACCAAGCCGCCGCAGACTCGGCTTCTCAGCTCCGCCGAGGCGCTTCCCGACGTCCAGACCTATCTCGCGTTCGCGCGCTTCCCGTTCCTCACCGTCAAGCCGGCCCGGGACGGCGGCGTCTCGATCACCTTCGAGGACCTGCGCTTCCTTCCGTGGTTCTCCGGGCCGTGGCAGAGGGACCCGAAGGGAGGGATGCGCCGCCAGCCGTTCCAGTACCGCCTGACGCTCGACGCGTCAGGCCGGGTTCTGGACCGGGCCTTCGTCGTCGGTTCGCGGTTCGGCCGGGGGAGCTGACTCCGGCGCGGGCGCAGGCGCGACGTAGGAGTACTCCGGCGAGGGGACTCGCGTCAGGGCCTCGGAGATGCCCGCGTAGTAGCCGACCTTGACGAGGAGCCTCACGAAGACGAAGACCTGCTGCGTGAGGATCAGGGGCACCAGCGCAAAGCGCGCCTCGCCGCCGGCCGACGGGTCCGCCCAGAGCCAGACGAGGTAGAGGAACGCGGTCGTGAGCGTGTACCAGACGAGCACGCCCAGGAGCCGGATCGGCCGCCCCAGCGCGGCGGCGATGCCGGCGAAGAATCGGGAGACCGGCGGCAGGTCCGGCCGCGCCACCCACGTCGCCCGGACCGAGTCGGCGAGCAGCTTGATCGCGGCGAGCGCGAGAAGCAGTGCGGCGAGCCGCACCCCCGTCACGGCCAGCGCCTTCCCCTCGGTGTCGAGGGCCTGGACGCGGTCGCGCAGCGCCTCGCCGGTTTCGAGGTAAATCCAGCGGTACGCCAACCCCACGGCGGCGAGGGTCGCGAGGGTGAAGATCAGGAACGCGGGGAATCGCCTCATGCCCTCGCGGCCGAAGGTCACGAGCGAGGCCTTGGGCTCGCGCAGCGTGCCGAAGACGCCGCCCAGGGCGAACGCGTGCAGGACCACGGCGAGGAAGGCGAGCGAGACCGCCGCGGCGCCGATGCCGCGCAGGTCGGCGAGCTGCGAGAAGCGCACGCCCTCGGTCGTCAGGAGGCCGGCGGCGAGGTCCGGCAGGTTGCCGAGAATGTCCGGGTGCTCCCGCTGGAGCGTCTCCCACAGCCCGAAGTCGGGGTTGGCCACCATCCGGCTGCCGGCGACGGAGTAGTCGAGCAGGTCGTGAAGGAAGTTGGAGATCGGCAGGATCAGGACGGCGGTCAGGAGGAGCTGGATCAGCCAGAGCGAGACGGCGAGGTAGGGCTTGGACAGCGCGAGCGCGAGGCCCCTGCCGAAGCACGCCAGCGAGTTGCGTCTCACCACGCCACCGTCAGGAAATCCAGGAGGTTCTGCACCCAGAAGACGCTTCGCGAGGTCCAGCGCGCGGCCGCTCGGGGGTCCTTCTCGACCCGGCGGCCGTTGTTGAACCGGTCGGTGTCCAGAAGGATCTTCTCGTCGGGGTCCACGACCGCCTCGACGAGCCTGGGCCCGGTGACGGTGAAGCGCGTCCAGCGAGCCTCGCCGTCCCACGATCCCCGCCAGGTTTTTCCGCCCTCGAACCGCAGGAGAACCTCGACGGGGAGGGCCGCCGCGCCGCGCCGGGTGACGGTGACGACGCTCGTCCAGCCGCGCGGCCGGGCGAGGTCCGGAGGTGGACCTTCCTCGAGCTTCCCTTCCTTCTCGAAGAGGCCCTTGGGAGCCTTCGCCCGGACGCTCGTCGCTTCCTCGACGGCGTAGTCCACCTCGTTGGAGGAGAAGAAGGTCCGGTCGAAGTACCACGTCCAGTCCTTCCCCGCGGCGTCGTTGACCGCGGCGATGAAGTCGGCGATCTTAGGGTGGCGGAAGCGCCAGCGGTCGGCGTAGAGGCGAAGGGCGCGGTCCATCACCGGCGTGGTCAGGAGCCGCTCGAGGGTCGCCAGGGCGAGGGCGGTGTGCGAATAGCTCATCGCCGCGTAGGACCGCGAGTCGATGTACTTCCAGCTCGGGCCGGCGTGGATGTCGCGGGTCGAAACCTCGAAGAAGCGCCGGTTGGCGTCCACCGGGTAGTGCATGTCGATGCCGAGCGGGAACTTCAACCCGAAGATCGAGAGGTTCACGTGGTTGGGGCCGTACGCGGCGGCGAGCACGCGGTCGGTCATGTAAGTGTTGAAGCCCTCGTCGAGGTACGGCTCCTCGAACTCGTTGGAAGCGAGGAGGCCGTAGAAGAACTGGTGCCCGAACTCGTGGACCGTGACCCCTTCGGGGGTGTGGACCGAGCGCGGCGCCGAGTAGGACGCGCCCCCGGTGATCAGCGTCGGGTACTCCATTCCTCCCGCCTGGCGCGCGCCCCAGGGCGGGTCCACGATCGTCAGCGTGTCGTAGGGATAGGCGCCCAGCACCCGGCCATAACCGGAGAGGGCGGCCCGCGCCGCGCGGAGGTACCGCTCGGCCTGGCTCGCGTGCTCCGGCTGGACGAGCAGGGTGATGTCCACGTCGTGGAGGCCCGCTTCGTGGAAGTGGTCTTTCACGACGACGTAGCCCGGGTCCGCCGTCCACGCGAAGTCGTGCACACTGGCCTGGCGGAAGCGGTAGATGACGCGGTCGCCGGAGGTGGAGACTCGCTCCTCGACCTGCTTGCCGGTTGCGCCCACTTTCCCGCGGTAGCGCACCGGCAGGTCCATCGAGACGTCGTAGTCTCCGAAGTCGGAGAAGAACTCGCTCCACGCGTGGAACTGGTGGCAGTTCCACCCGGCCTCCTCGAGGACGCCGACCTTGGGGAACCACTGGACGACCATGTAGAAGGGGCCCTTCCACCCGGTGCGGCGGGAGACCCGCGGCAGGCGCGAGCGGAAGTCGATCGCCACGCTGACCGTCTGGCCGGACGCGACCGGGCGGGGAAGCCGGACCTCGGCGACGGTGCGGTCCTCCCGGTTTCCGTCGTCGGGCGCGATGTAGGCGAGCGTCGGGAGCAGGTCGGTGTTGTCCTGCAGGGTCATCCGCAGGATCTCGACCGAGCCCCACGACTCCGGGATCCTCTCGCCGCGCCGGCGTCCCTCGCCGCGCGACTCCTTCCAGAGCGTCGAGAGCTGGTTGCGGAACGCGTTCAGGTAGAGGTGGAACTGCAGCGTCTCCGCCGGCCGCGACGTCCGGTTGGTCCACGTCAGGAGCTCCGTGCCCTCGATCGTCCTGCGGTCGGTGTCCAGGCGGCACGAGATCTCGTAGGAGGCGATCGGCGGAGTCAGAGGCGAGGTCTGCCCGAGCGCGGCGACCGCCGTCAGCATCGGAACGGCGAGGAGGATGTCGAAGAAGCCCGGCCGGCGTCTCGGCGTTTTTGCCGACACCATTGGGGCCACTGTAGCATGCGGACATGGAGGAAAACGCGGCCGAGCCGCCTCCCGAGGCCCGCGCCCGCGCGCGCGAGCTGGCCGCGGAAATCCTCCGCCACGAGCGGCTCTACTACGTCGAATCGCGTCCTCAGATCACCGACGAGGAGTTCGACGCCCTGATGCGCGAGCTCCTCGCGCTCGAGGAGGAGTACCCGCAGCTCGCCACACCCGACTCCCCGGCGCGCCGGGTCGGCGGGACGCCGTCGGAGGGCTTCGACGCCGTTGCCCACGCCGTCCCGATGCTGTCGCTGGAAAACGCCTACTCCCTGGAGGAGGCGCAGGCCTGGCTGACCCGGGCCAGGCGCGTCCTCGGCGCCGAGCCTTCGGGGTACGTCGTGGAGCTCAAGATCGACGGCCTCTCGATCTCGCTCCGCTACGAGGACGGCGTCCTCGCCCGGGCGGCGACCCGCGGGGACGGGTTCCGCGGCGACGACGTGACGCCCAACGCCCGCACGATCCGGTCGATCCCTCTCTCGATCCCGGAGAAGACGCCGCTGGAGATCCGCGGTGAGGTCTTCTACCCGCGCAAGGCGTTCGAGAAGTTGAACGCGGCGCGCGAGGAGGAGGGGCTTGCGATCTTCGCCAACCCGAGGAACGCCGCCTCGGGCACGATGAAGCTGCTGGACTCGCGGGAGACCGCGCGGCGCGGGCTCGAGGCGTGGCTCTACGGGATCGCCGAAGCGACGCCGATGCCCGCCTCGCAGGGCGAGACGCTCGAGAGGCTCCGCGGGATGGGCTTCCGCGTCAACCCGAATTCCCGACGCTGCGCGACCTTCGAGGAGGTGTGGGCGTTCATCGAGGAGTGGAGGGAGAAGCGCCGCGAGCTCGACTTCGAGACCGACGGGGTCGTCGTGAAGGTGGATGGCCGCACGGAGCAGGCGCGACTGGGCTCGACCGCGAAGTCTCCGCGCTGGGCGCTCGCCGTCAAGTATCCGCCCGAAGAGAAGGTCACGGTCGTCGAAGCGATCTCCTTCCAGGTCGGGCGAACGGGGACGCTGACGCCGGTCGCTCACCTATCGCCGGTGCTCCTGGCCGGGACGACGGTCAAGCGGGCGACGCTTCACAACTACGAGGACCTCTCTCGCAAGGACGTGCGGGTGGGCGACACCGTCGTCGTCGAGAAGGGGGGCGACGTCATCCCCAAGGTCGTGCGGGTGGTGCTGGAGAAGCGGCCGCCGGAATCGAAGCCGTTCGAGATGCCGTCCAACTGCCCGGTCTGCGGCGACCCGGTCGTCCGGGAACCGGGAGAGGTGGCGACGCGGTGCGTCAACCCGGCGTGCCCGGCGGTGGTGCGGGAGGCGCTCCGGCACTTCTGCTCGAGGCGCGCGATGAACATCGAGGGACTCGGCGAGAAGCTCGTGGACCAGCTCCTGCGCGCGGGGCTCTTGACCGACGTGGCGTCGATCTACGACCTGAAGGCGGAGGGCCTCGCGGAGCTCGAGCGGTGGGGCGAGAAGTCCGCGTCCAACCTCGTCGCGGAGATCGAGGGGAGCAAGGAGAACGACCTCTCGCGTCTCGTCTTCGCGCTGGGGCTTCGTCACGTGGGCGAGAAGGCCGCGCGCACGCTGGCGGAGCACTTCCGCACCCTCGACGCCATCGCCGCGGCGAGCGAGGAGGAGCTCCAGGCGGCCGAGGAGATCGGCCCGGCGACGGCCGCCGCGGTGGCGTCGTATTTCCGCCACCCTCGCCAGCAGGAGCTGATCGAGCGCCTGCGCCGCCACGGCGTCAACTTCGCCTCGCTTGCTCCCGAGAGGCCGAAGGCCGGAGCGCTGTCGGGCAAGACCGTGGTCATCACCGGGACGCTCCCGGGAGTCACCCGGGAGGAAGCCGCCGAGCGCCTCGTGGCGGCCGGCGCGAAAGTCGCCGGTTCCGTCTCGAAGAAGACCGACTTCCTCCTCGCCGGCGAGGAAGCCGGCTCGAAGCTCGAGAAGGCCCGCTCTCTCGGTGTCCGCGTCGTCTCCTGGGAAGAAATGGTGAAAGAATTGGAAGGTCTTTCAGGAGGGTGAAGTGGAGCTTCCGTCGCGCATCGTGATCTATTGCCCCGCCCTGGAATTGAAGAACAAGCCGGGCAGGCTGCTGGCCGTCTCTCCGCAGGGCTACTACGAGGTCCTCGTGGACATCGGGGAGCGGACGCACACGGCGCTGCTGCCGATCCACGAGACCGCGCTCGTCTTCGCCGAGCCGCAGCCGACGAGCGAGACGATGCCGGGACTGGAACGATAGGTCCCTAAAGGGTTTTTTCCAGGAAGAGAACTCCCTCGACCGGGTTGACCGTGTACGGAGGGATCTCCTCGAATCCCAACGATCGGTAGAGCGGGATCGCGGCACGCATCGAGGGGAGCGTGTCGAGGCGCATGCGCGAGTAGCCGATCCGTCGGGCCTCTGCGAGGATCGCTTCGGCCATGAGGCGGCCGAGCCCCAGGCCTCGAAAGGAATCCCGAAGGTACAGGCGCTTCATCTCGCAGACGCCGTCCTCGAGGCGCCGCAGCGCGACGCATCCCGCGACGCCGCCGCCCATTCGAGCCAATAGCAGGCTCCCGGTCGGCGGCGCGTAGGCGCCGGGGAGCCCCGCCAGCTCCGCCTCGAAATTCTGGAAGCACAGGTCGATGCCGAGCGAGGCCTCGTACTCGCGGAAGAGCTTACGGACCGTCTCGATGTCCTCGGTGGATCGCGCGGGCTCACAGGCGAAGCCGGAGTCGGCGACGGGTCCGGGAAAGAGGTCCAGGAGCGCCGGGAGATTGCGGACCCGCTCGATCGGATCCGGCGCCGGGCATGGCCCGATCAGAATCGCCCGCATTCCCGCCGCCCGCGCCCCGACGATGTCGATCTCGTAAAGGTCGCCGACATAGGCGCAGTCCGAGGGAGCCACGCCCAGCCGCTCCGCCGCCGCCAGGAAGATCCGCGGATCCGGTTTTTCGATCCCGACGACCGCGGAGTCGAGCACGATCTCCAGCTTCGAGGTGAGTCCCGCCGCTTCGAGGAGCGCGCGCACCCGGCCGTCCGCGTTGGAGACGACTCCCATGCGGTATCCCCGCGCCGCGAGGGCCTGCAACGTCTCCCTCGCCCCGGGCGCCGCGCCAGACCACAGGTTCGCCCGCTGGTGCTCCGCCGAGATCCTCGCCGCCGCCTCGCGCCGGGCTTCCGGGTCCTCCACTCCCAGCGCCTCGAGGAAGCGGTTCAGGAAGAGCGGCAGCCGCTCGGCGTCCCTGGAGCCGGGATGGCGCAGCACCCACGCGCGGACCGCGGCGGCGGCCTCGCCCTCCGCCTCGAAGAACGCCTGCGGGACGTACGGAAGCCCGGCCGCCGCGCAGAACCGCTCGCCGTCCACGTGGATGAGCGTGCCGCCGGCGTCGAAGAAGAGAACGCGGATCACGGAGCCGCCCCCAGCTCGGCGCGGGCCACGCGCTCGATCTCGTCGGCGATCGACAGGACCGCGGAGCTCTCCGTGCCTTCGACGAGGATTCGGAGGAGGGGCTCCGTGCCGGAGTAGCGCAGGAAGACCCGGCCGCGGTGGTCGAGCGCCTGCCGCGCGCGGGCGACGGCGCGAGAGGTCTCGGGCAGCGCCTCGATCTCGACCCGCTTCGCGACTCGGACGTTTCGCAGCTCCTGGGGCGTCTTCTCGAGCGTGGCGAGCTCCGAGAGAGCTGAGCCGCTCTCCGAGAGGACCGCCGCGAGGAGGAGCGCCGTCTGGATGCCGTCCCCGGCGGGGGAGAAGGGGAGGATGACGTGGCCCGAGGCCTCGCCTCCGATCGCGGCTCCGGTCTCTTCCATCCGGCGCGCGACGTTGCGGTCGCCGACCGGAGCCCGGTGGAAGAGGATTCCCTCCCGGTCGAGCGCGTGCTCCAGGCCGAAGTTGGACATGACGGTGCCGACGATCGCCCTGCCGCGCAGGATTCCTTTCCGGTTCCAGTCGCGCGCGATGATCCAGAGGACGTCGTCGCCGTCCAGGATGCGGCCGTCGCCCGCCGCGAAGATGGCCCGGTCCGCGTCGCCGTCGAAGGCAACGCCCATCGCGGCGCCCGACTGCCGGGTCTTCGCCGCCATGGCCTTCGGATGGAGCGCTCCGCACCCCTCGTTGATGTTCCTCCCGTCGGGCCGGTCGCAGATCGCCGCGACGTCGGCGCCGGCCCGCCTCAAGGCCTCCGGCCCTACGCGATACGCCGCCCCGTTCCCCGCGTCCAGGACCACCGCCATCCCGCGAAGCCCCGTCGGGACGTGCTCCGCCAGCCTCCTCAGGTAGATCTCGGCCAGTGCCGGATCCGGCTCCGCATCGGCGGATGTTTCTCTTCCGCTCCTCTGCTCCTCCGCTCCTCCCCGACTCGTCAGGAGCAGCCCTTCCACCGCTGCCTCTTCCGAGTCCGCCCACTTCCTCCCGTCCGCCCCGAAAATCTTGATCCCGTTGTCTTCGTACGGATTATGCGACGCCGACACGGAGATCCCGGCCCCGGCCGAAAGCGCGAGCACCAGCTCCGCGATCGCCGGCGTCGGGACCACCCCCGCGAGCGCGACTTCGCAGCCGGCGGACCGAAGACCGCGCGCCAGGTCGCGCACCAGGCCGGGCGTGGATTCCCGCGTGTCGCCCCCGAGCACGACCCTGCCGCCCGAGCGCCTGCCGACCTCGCGGCCGATGAGAAGCGCCGACTCCGGATCCAGCGGAAAGACTCCGGCCTTCCCCCGCAACCCGTCGGTCCCGAAGAGCTTCACTTCGTCTTCCTTCGCGCGGGAGTCGGCGGCGGCACGGGCGTCGGCCTCGGCGTGTTCAAGCGAACGTGCACCGTGACGATCTGCCCTTCGCGGACGCGGACGCCGGGAGCGTCCACGATCACGCTGGCGGGCACCGTAAAGCTCGCGGTGCGGTCGGCGAGCGAGATCGGGTCGGTGTCGATCGCGGTCATCCTCGCGAGCGTCGAGGCCGGCCCGACGAGCCGGGCGACCTTCGGCTCGACGGTGATCTCGACCACCGTGGCGCCGGCCCCCGGCCTCCCGGTCAGCCGGGGCGAGATCGGCACGCTCCTCTCGGCCGAGGAGTCGAGCTCCACGCGGACCTCCGAGGGAGCGATCGCGATGACCTCGATCTCGCGCGGCACGTTCACGTCCTCGGGGGCGATGCGGTAAATCTTTTCGCCCCTGGCCGCGCTGGTTAAGTCGATGACCGCCTCCAGCCGGTCCGGGTCGAGCTGGCGGAGCGCCGTGAACGGCCCGCGCAGCCGGACCTCCACGCTGGGAGGCAGGGGAGAAGCGATCAGCGTCGAGGCCGGGACGTTGGCGACCGACAGCGGGATCCGGTAGCTCCTCTCGGAGATGCGCTCGCGCTGCTGGGCCGAGAACACGAACCAGAGCAGGATCGCGATCCCCAGCGCGAGCGCCTTCGTCCCCAGGTTGCGGAAGATCGGGGACGAAGCCATCAGGCGACCTTGGCGAACTCGCGCAGGAGCAGGTCCCTCAGGCCCTTTCCGTCGAGGTCCTCGACGAGGTCGCCGTCCCGGGCGACGGAGATCGCCCCGCGCTCCTCGGAGACGACGACCGCGAGCGCGTCGGTCTCTTCGGTGATCCCGATCGCGGCGCGGTGCCTCGTTCCCAGGCGCAGGTCTTCGCGCAGCGACAGCGGGAGGAAGCACGCCGCCGCCGCCACCCGCTCGCCGGCGATGATGACGGCGCCGTCGTGGAGCGCGGTCCCCGGCGTGAAGATCGTCACCAGCAGGTCGTAGGACACGGCCGAATCCACCGGCACGCCGTTCTCGATGTAGTTCTTCAGTCCCTCCCGCCGCTCGAACACGATCAGCGCGCCGACCCTCCTCGCCGACAGCGACGTCACGGCCAGCACGATGTCGGAGATCGTCTCCTCCGCGTGGTATCCGGACACCCAGGCGAAGAGCGGGTTCCTGCCGAACGCGGCGAGCGCCCTGCGCAGCTCCTGGGCGAAGACGACGATGACGACGAGCGGAAGGTAGAAGACGACCGCCTGGAGCACCGTCCGGAGAGCCGTCAGGTTGGCGAAGACCGCGATCTCGTAGATGACGAACGCGCTGACGATGCCGAGGACCATCTGGACGGCCCGCGTGCCGCGGATCAGCCGGAGCAGGCTGTAGACGAGCACCGCCACGACGAGGATGTCCACCACGTCGCGCCAGCCGACGGTTAAGTGTGAGAGCGAGCCGACCCGGCGGCCGAGGTTCTCGATCACGGGGCGGCCGCCGCGACGGGAGGGCGAGCAGCCTTCGGCGTCGGGGTCTCGACCGCGGCCAGCATCCGCAGGAACCGCGCGGACTCGGCGACATCGTGCACTCGGAGGATGGAGGCGCCGGCCCGCGCGGCGGCGGCGAGGCACGCGAGAGACCCGGGCAGGCGCTCGGCGGCCGAGGCCGTCTCCGGGACGCCGGAGAAGCGCCTCACGAAGGCTTTCCGCGAGGCCCCGGCCGCGACGGCGAATCCCAGCGATCGGAAGGCCGCGAGGTGGCGCAGCAGGACGAGGTTCCCCTCCGGGCTCTTGCCGAAGCCGAAACCGGGATCGACAGCGATCCGGTCCGCCGCGATTCCGGCCTCCAGCGCCGCCGTGGCGGCCCGGGCGAGGTGCGAGGCGACGTCGGCGATCGGATGGGCATAGGTGACGTCGATCTGCATCGTGCGCGGGTCGGTCCCCTTCATGTGCATGAGGATCGCCGCCGCGCCGGAGCCCGCCACGGCGCCGGCCATCTCCGGGTCGAAGCGAAGGGCGCTGACGTCGTTGACGAGGTCCGCTCCCGCCGCGACGGCCTCGCGCGCGACGGCGGCCTTCCGGGTGTCGATCGAGATCGGCCCCTCCGTCCGCGACCGGAGGACCTCGAGAACGGGGATGACACGCCGCAGCTCTTCCTCCGCCGAGACCTCGGCGCTCTCGCCGTAGGTCGCCGGCCGCGTGGACTCGCCCCCGACGTCCACGATGGCCGCGCCGTCCTCGAACATCTGGAGCGCGCGCTCGACGGCCCGCCCGGCGTCGAGGTACATGCCGCCGTCCGAGAAGGAGTCCGGCGTGACGTTCAGGATGCCCATGACCGCCGGTCCCTGGGAGAAGTCCAGGCTCCGGCCGTGTGCGAGCGCGAGCCTGCCCGGCCGCTTCGAGACCCTGTCGAAGGCCTCCTGGGCGCGCGACCGCAGCGTCCCGGGCAGCGCCTTCAGACTCTCGGCCCGCCGCGCGCGCGACAGCACGACGGGAGGCGAGCTCGACCCTTCGAACCGGACGACGTCCACGGGAAACTCCGAGGCCGGATACGTCGCCGGCCGGAACCCGTCCCAGGAAGCGATCTCGGCGAGCTCAGCGGCGCTCGCCGCCGGAATCACCAGGTCCTCAGAAACCTTCACCAACGCAGTTTAACGCGCCATCCTGTTCCCGACGGAACCGAGAGCCGACAGCTGAGTGCTGAGAGCTAGATGTCTTCGTCCGCGGTCGGCCCGTAGACCGCGGGAAGCGGGATGTCGTTCAGGCGCAGGTACACCGAGAGCTGACCCCGGTGATGGATCAGGTGGTTCAGCAGGACGCGCCGCAGCATGATCCGCTTGCTCAGCTTGAAGAAGACCTGTCCCTGGCGCAGCACGGTGAACTCCTCGCCGAGGTCCGAGTCCTCCAGGGCCGCGATCGCCGAGCGGTTCTCGCTGACGTTGCGGTCGAAGCGCTTCAGGAAGTCCTCGGCCGTTTTCATCGGGGGCGCCTGAGCGCTGCCGACGACGAAGGTCCCCTCGCGCAGCCTCTCGCCCCAGCGCGGAAGCTCCGTAACGTGCGTTGCCAGCTCGCCCAGGCTCTTGGACTTGGGGTGAGGCTTCCAGTCGAGGCGCGAATCCGGCACCCGGGCGAGGAGCCGCCGGGTCGTGTCCATCTCGACGTCGTATTCGCGGAGAAACGCCTCGAGAAAAGCGCTCACGCCGGCTCGGGCACCATCGGTCCGATCGTGCCGCCGGCGACTTCCGGAGTCCCCGGCAGGATCGGCGGCTTGGGTGGCCCGGATTTGCGCAGCTTCGAGACGTCCGTGCCCGTCTCCTCCGCGATGATCTGGAGAACCTCCTCGCCGTCGAGCACTTCCTTCTCCAGGAGGGTGCGCGCAAGGCGGTGCATCGCCTTCTCGTTCTCCGAGATGATCTTCTTGGCGCGGTCGTAGGCGGAGGTCACGATCCTCTTGACCTCGGCGTCGATCTGGTTGGCAGTCTGCTCGGAGTAGTCCTGGGTGCGGCCGAAGTCGCGCCCGAGGAAGATCTCGCCCTCGATCTTGCCGAAGGTCAGGGGGCCGAGCTCGCTCATGCCCCACTCGCAGACCATCTTGCGTGCGAGGTCCGTCGCCTTCTCGATGTCGTTGCCGGCGCCGGTGGTCATGTGTCCGAGGAACTTCTCCTCCGCGATGCGGCCGCCCATCATGACGGTGATCGTGGCGTCGAGGTATTCCTTCGTGTGCGAGTACTTGTCCTCAGTCGGAAGCTGCATCGTGACGCCGAGCGCCCGGCCGCGCGGGATGATCGTGACCTTGTGGAGGGGATCGGCGTCGGGCAGGAGCGCCGCGACGAGCGCGTGGCCGCCCTCGTGGTACGCCGTGTTCTTTTTCTCCTCCTCGGTCATGATCATGGACTTCCTCTCCGGGCCCATCATGACCTTGTCCTTGGCGTACTCGAAGTCGATCATCTCGACTTTCTTCTTGTTGAAGCGCGCGGCGTTCAGCGCCGCCTCGTTGACGAGGTTCGCCAGGTCCGCGCCGGAGAACCCGGGCGTGCCCCGCGCGATGACGGAGAGGTCCACGTTCTCGGCCAGCGGCGTCTGGCGCGTGTGGACCTTCAGGATCTGCTCGCGCCCGCGGAGATCCGGCCGGTCCACGACGACCCGGCGGTCGAACCTTCCGGGCCGCAGGAGCGCCGGGTCGAGGACGTCGGGCCGGTTGGTCGCCGCGACGAGGATGACGCCCTCGTTGGTGTCGAAGCCGTCCATCTCGACCAAGAGCGCGTTCAACGTCTGCTCGCGCTCGTCGTGGCCTCCGCCGAGCCCCGCGCCGCGGTGCCGTCCCACGGCGTCGATCTCGTCGATGAAGACAATGCACGGAGCGTTCTTCTTGCCCTGCTCGAAGAGGTCGCGGACACGCGAGGCTCCCACGCCGACGAACATCTCGACGAAGTCGGAGCCGGAGATGGTGAAGAAGGGAACGTTGGCCTCGCCGGCGACCGAACGGGCGAGAAGGGTCTTGCCCGTTCCCGGGGGCCCCATCAGGAGGACGCCCTTGGGGATCTTGCCGCCGAGCTTCTGGAACTTCTGAGGGTCCTTGAGGAACTCGATGATCTCCTGCAGCTCGACCTTGGCCTCCTCGACCCCCGCCACATCCTTGAAGGTGACCTTCTTCTGGGTGGGCGTCAGGAGCTTGGCCCGCGACTTTCCGAACGAGAGGGCTTTGTTCCCGCCCGCCTGCATCTGCCGCATGATCACGAACCAGATCGCGACGAGCAGGATGAGCGGCCCGTACATGACGAGCGCCGAGACGAGCGAGGAGTCCTTGATGGGCGTGACCTCGATCTCGACGCCCTTGGCCTCGAGGTCCTCGACGAGCTTGGGGTAACTGGGCGCGTAGGTCTTGAAGACGGTGTCCCGCTTGCCGGAGGAGGGCGCGTAGGTGCCGCGGATCTCTTCCCCGCGGATCGTGACTTTCTGGATGTGCCCCTGCGTGACCTGCGAGAGGAAGCGCGAGAAGCTGATCTCCTCGACGGCGGTCGCGCCGGTCTTGAAGACGTTCCACGCCAGGATGATCAGGACCAGAATGACCATCCACAGCAACAGGTTCTTGATCGTGGCGTTCAAAGGGAAAGCTCCTTTAAGTCTGCGGCCCTCAGAATAACGGACTCCCGGGGTGAATTATTGCCCCCGCGGGCCTGCCGGGCAGCTGCCGGAGAGGCCCTGAAGATTCGTCCCCGCCTCTCGAAACGGACCCGGCGCCCCGCCTCGAATCGGAAGTCTCCTCCCTCGAGGATTCGCCGCAGGATCTGTTCCGCCTCGCGTCCCGTCACGGGGGAGCGTCCCGGAGCCGAAAACGGCGCCGCCATCTCGTCGATCGCCTTTCGTTGCAGGCTTTCCGCGAGCCCCGAGAGGAAGACCGCATCGGCGACGCTCGAGCCGGGACCGGAGTGGATCGCCGGAAGGACCTTCTCGGCGAACTCCCGTTCGAGGAACTCCCGCTCGGCGTCGAGGCGAACCACTTCGCGGCGCAGCTCCTCGATCGCGGCGGGTCCCTCTTCCCGAGCGATCCGCGCCAGATCGCGCCGGGCGCGGTTTCGCGCCAGCCGCAGGTCCCCGTTGGTCGAGTCGCGCCGGAAGCCGGCGCCGATCGAGGCCAGGAAAGCGAGGATCTGCGCGCGGGTCACGTCGAGTAGCGGGCGGACCACTCCGTCGGCCCGGCGCCGGCGGGGACCGGCGAGGGCCGGCCCGCGGGCTCCGCGGGACCGCGCGATCAGGAGGGACTCCAACCGGTCGCCGAGCTGGTGGGCGGTGGCGATGCTTGGCGTTCCCGCCTCGCGAGCCATGTCCGAAAGCGCCTCGTAACGGACGAGGCGGGCGCCCGCTTCGGGAGAAAGCTTCAGCTCCCGGGCTCTCGCCCGGGCATCCACGCGGCGCGAGAAGAAGGGCAACCCCAGGCGGCGGGAGTGCTCCGCGACGAACCGCAGATCGCGGTCTCCTTCGCGAGGCCGCCAACCGTGATGGACGTGCGCCACCGCAAGCCGCCAGCGGCAAGCCCCGGCCTGGCGCGCCGCTCCATGGAGCAGGGCCATCGAGTCCGCCCCTCCTGACACCGCGAGCAGGATCGCCGCGCCCGGCGGCATCAAGCCGTCCCGGGCGGCTTCCTCGAAGGCGGCGGAGACGGGCACGGGTTCCATCTATTGATGTTACGTCCGTTGCCGGCTTTGGATTCCGACGGTCCTTGACCGGCAGGCGGGCCGCCCCTAAGATGACGCGTTCTGCCAGCCCGGCGGTGTAGCTCAGTTGGTTAGAGCAAGCGGCTCATATCCGCTGTGTCCGGGGTTCAAGTCCCTGCACCGCCACCACTACCGTCGCTCCGCGCTTCCGGGAGATCTGCGCCTGCGGCGCACCGGCGGACGGCTCGCCCGGTTGCGGGCTCGACCGTCCGCCTGATCTCCCGAAAGTGCTCCGCGAAAGCACGTTTGGCGTCGCTTCGCGCCGCCCGGGACGGATTGGCGGTGGTGGCTATACTGATTTCATGAGTGTAGCGCTGGGCCGGGCGTGAGCGCGCCGGACCCGATCGAGCCTGCCGAGCCGGTCGAGCCGGTCGCTCCTTCGCGAAGGCCCCGATTCGGGAGCTTCCTCTGGCGGGACCCGAATACACGGTTCCTCCTTCTCGCCGTCGTGGCAGGGCTCCTGGGCGCGCTCGGCGCGGTCGTCTTCCGGTTTCTGACGAGCCGCCTGACCCGCCTCCTGCTCGACGCCTCCGACATCGTGGTGGGAGCGGAGGCCCTTCCGCCGCTGCTCCGGATCTTCCTGCCCGCCATCGGAGGCCTCGTCGGCGGCCTCCTGCTGATCTGGCTGGTGGACGAGAAGGGCCCGAGCGGCATCTCCGCGATGATCGATTCAGTCTCGCTCGGCCGGCGCCCCATCCGCGTCCGGCCCGCGGTGGGGCGCGTCGCCTCCTCGATCGCCGTCATCTCGACGGGCGGCTCGGAAGGCCGGGAAGGGCCGATCATCCAGATCGGCGCGGCGCTCGCCTCCTCCCTCTCGCGACGGCTCAAAGTCTCGCCGGACCGCGTACGGATCCTGACGGCCTGCGGGATGGCGGCGGGCGTGGCTGGCGCCTACAACACGCCGATCGCGGCCACGCTCTTCGTGCTCGAGGTCGTCGTCGGCTCCTTCGCGATGCGGCTCTTCGGGCCGGCGGTCGTCTCCGCCGTCGTCTCCACCGTCGTCGTCCGCCTGATCCTCGGCGATGAGCCGGTCTACCAGGTCGCGCCGTTTCGCCTGGAATCCATCTTCGAGTTCCTGCCCTTCGCGGCGATCGGGCTGATCGCGGGCCCCGCCTCGGCGGTTTTCGCGAAGGCGCTCCGCGAGTCCAAGAAGATCTTCGAGGCGATCAAGCTGCCGCGCCCGATCACGATGGCGATCGGGGGCGCGATCGTGGGAGCGATCGGCATCGCGCTGCCGGAGGTCTGGGGCAACGGCTTCGAGGCGAACAACCGGATCCTGCGCGGCAACCCGACGTTGCTGACGCTCGCGCTGCTCTTCGTGGGAAAGATCGTGGCGACGTGCTCGACGATCGGATCGGGAGGAGTGGGAGGCGTCTTCACGCCGTCGCTGCTGGTGGGAGCCACGGTAGGCGGAGCGGTGGCGAAGATCTTCCAGGCGGTGACGCCGTGGCTGGAGGCGCCGGTTGGGGGCTACGCGCTGCTGGGCATGGGAGGCCTCCTCGCCGGCCTGACGCGGGCGCCGCTGCTCGCCATCCTGATGATCTTCGAGCTGACGCAGAACACCGAGGTGCTGCTGCCGATGATGGTGGTGTCGGTCATCGCGGCCCTGACGGCGCGGGTCTTCGAGAAGGACTCGATCTACGTCTCGAGCCTGCGCTCCTCCGGCGTGGCCTGGGAGTCCACGCCCGAGGCCACGGGCATCTCGACGCTGAAGGTCGCCGACATCATGCGGCAGGACGTCAAGCTCATTCCGCGAAACACGCCGCTATCCGAGATCATCAAGGCGTTCCTCACGACGCGCAGCCTCTACCTCTACGTCGGCGACGAGGAGGGGAGGCTTCTGGGCGTCGTGGACTTGCACGACATCAAGGAGAACTTCCTCGACCGCGAGCTCGGCGCCGTCGTCATCGCGGAGGACCTAGTCACGGAGATCCCCTGCGTGACGCCGCAGGAGTCCCTGACGAGCGTCAACGAGAAGCTGTGGTTCCGCGACCTCGGCCATCTCCCCGTCGTGGACTCCCTCGAGGACCGGCGGTTCCTGGGAATCGTGACGCGGCGGGACCTGCTGGGCGCGATCGACCGGGAAGTTCTCCAGAGGAGCCGCCTCGTCGCCCGCGTCCGCACCTTCTCGGAGGAAGAAGGGGGCGGAGAGATGGACTACTTCGAGCTGCCGGAGAAGCACCGGATGATCGAGCTCGACACGCCCCGCGGGCTCGCCGGCCGCTCCGTCGCCGAGTCGGGGATCCGGACGCGCTACGGCGTCTCCGTCCTGGCCGTGAAGCGGCGGACTCGCGAGGGGCTGGAGCGCCGGTTCGTCCCCGGTCCCGAGGACCGCTTCCAGCCCGGCGACGTCTTGATCGTGCTGGGAACCGAGGACGCCATCGAGAGGCTGCGATCCGCCTGAAGCGGGCGGGGATGCTACGCTTTTCCCGGTGACCGTCAGCAAGCACAAGGAGCTCTACCGACTTCGGGGCCGCTGGCAGAAGGAGCGCGCCCGCCTCTACGACCGGGACAGCGGGCTGCCCACCATCGGCGCCCTGACCGAGGACCTCGGCCGGCGGCTCCAGGCCTTCGGGTCCCTCGCGGTCTTCGTCTTCCGGCCGGGCTCGGACGGGCACGTCGAGCAGGTCTGGGGGTGGGAGGCCTACGACGACCTGCTCCTCGATTTCGCGCGGCGCCTGAAGGCGCTCCAGACCGACGGGGTCCTGCCGCCGGGGACCTTCTGCGTCGAGCACGTTCGCTCCGACGAGCTCCTGCTCTTCGTCGAGCCCGGCTCGGGATTCGTCGAGCGCCCCGGGGCGGTCGAGAGCAAGGCGGGGGAGCTGGACGCGATGATCCGCGGATACCTCGCGGAGAGGGCCGACATGGGTGGCCGCTTCCGATCCTTCGTCGGCGCGGCGCGCATCCCGTACGACGCCAAGTACCGCGTCGAGCGGCTGCTCTACCGGGGCATCCAGGAGGCACGCGACCAGGTCACGCGCCAGACCGTCCGGGCGGAGATCCAGGGAGGCGCGCTCCTCCAAGACGCGATCGCGAGGCGCGACTTCTACCCGATCTTCCAGCCGGTCTTCGACCTGTCGAGCGGAAGCATGATCGGCATCGAGGCCCTTTCGCGCGGCCCGCGCGGCAGCGAGATCGAGAGCGGCGAGACGCTCTTCTCGCTCGCCGATCGGACCGGCATGCTCGTCCCGCTGGAGCGGATCTGCCGGGCGCACTCGCTCGAGGCGGCGAGCACGGGAAAGTTCACCGGGAAGATCTTCCTGAACCTCTCGCCCGCCGCCGTCACGGACTCGGATTTCCTCGGGCCGTCGTTCCTCGACCAGATCGCCGCGCGCGGGCTCTCGCCGGACAATATCGTGCTCGAGATCACCGAGCGCACCTACGTCGTCTACGAGGAGCTCTTCCGGGAAGTCCTCGCCCGGTTTCGCCAGCAGAACTTCCACATCGCGGTGGACGACGTCGGGACTGGCTACAGCAACCTCGCGTCGCTCGCGGATATCGAGCCGGATTACCTGAAGTTCGACACGGTCTTCGTCCGGGGAATCGACGCGCACCCAACCAAGCAGGACCTGCTCGAGGCATTGCTCTCCTTCGCGCGCAAGATGAACACCAAGGTGATCGCGGAGGGCATCGAGCGGGCGGAGGAGCTGAACACCCTGCGTTCCTTGAGCGTCCCGTTCGGGCAGGGATTCCTGCTGGCGAGGCCGATGCCGATTGCCGACATCGCTAGAGTCCAGTCGCTGACGGTGTGATGGTTACGGCCCAACGTCCAAGGTCCAAGGTCTGTCGAAGGTCCAAGGTCGAAGGTCCTGTGAGTCGAAGGTCCAAGGTCGAGGGTCTAAGGTCAGTCGAATGTCCAAGGTCGAAGGATCGGGAGCCCGACTTTGGACCTCCGACTTTCGGCCGACCTTGGACTTTGAACCTTGGACTTTGGACCCACCAGACCTTGGACCTTCGGCCTTGGACGAACCTTGGACCTTGGACCTTGGACTTGTCCCGGGAGGTTAGCTCAGAGGTAGAGCGTCTGCTTTACACGCAGTAGGTCGCAGGTTCGACCCCTGCACCTCCCACCATCGCCTCTTCGTCACCCGGCCGTTGTTGACTTCGCGCGCAGGCGTCTTCAAACTTCCCAAACAGAGCAGGCTGATCACAATCGAGTCGGGGAGCGCATGAACGTCCGCGGTATCGTTTCTGCGGGATTGTTTCTCGCTGGTTTCCTGGCGAGTCCGGGGCTGTACGCCCGCGGGGTGGAGGACGCGTTGACGGCCTGCGTTCCGGACACGACGTCGCTCTGCCTGAACGCCGGCCGCTTCCGGGTGCAGACCCAATGGGTCACCACGGACGGCGTCACCGGCGGCGGTCATCCGGTCGCTCTCACTTCGGACACCGGTTACTTCTGGTTCTTCTCGGCGAACAACGTCGAGCTGGTCGTCAAGGTCGTTGACGGCCGGGCCTTCAACAACAACTTCTGGGTCTTCGCCGGCGGGCTGACCAACGTGAACGTGATCATGACCGTGACCGATACCGAGGCCGGACTCGTGAAGGTGTACGTCAACCCGCAGGGAACCGCCCTCCAACCGATCCAGGACACTGGCCCCTTCGCGAGCCCGCCGGCGTTCGATCTGACCGGCACCTGGTCGGGTCCCGCCTCCGACGACAGCGGGCCGACGACCATGACATGGACGCTGACCCAGAGCGGGGGATCGATTACCGGCGCGTTTTTCGCCGTGGAGCCGGCGCCGCACAACACCCAGTACCGAGGGACGATTTCGGGCAGCCTCTCCGGAACGAGCCTTACCTACACGATCAATGTTCCCAAGGGGAGCATTGTCGGCTTGCCGAACTGCTTCGTCGCGATCAATGGCTCGGCGGTCGCGAGCGCGAACGCCATCGTGGGGACATACACCGGGGACACCGGAAAAGATTGCATCGGTCCTTTCGCGAACGGGCTCCTCTCGCTGGCCAAACAGTGAATCGCTTCACGGGCGAAGCCCGCTGAGATAGAGTTGGCCCGGTCTCATCCGGGAGGGCCCATGAAGCTGTCGGTCGCTGCGCGGCGGTTTCTCGCGGTCGTTGTCCTGTCGTTGAGCACTCTGGCAGGGGCGGGGACGAGCTTTCTCCTCGGAACCTGCGGGCCGTTCACCGACGTCGCCGCGGATGTGTTTTGTCCTTTCGTCCTGGAGATCTTCTATCTCGGGATCACGACGGGGACGACGGCGACGACCTACGACCCAACCGCGAATGTCTCGCGCCTCCAGATGGCCGCGTTCCTTTCCCGCACGGTGGACGGCGTCTTGCGGCGAGGAAGCCGCCGGGCGGCCCTGGACCAGTTCTGGACCACGAAGAACGCCACGGTCCTCGGACTGACAACCGTCGGCAGCGCTCCCGCTCTCATCGCGTCGGACGGGGTGGATATCTGGGTTGCCGACCACAACAGCTCGACGGTGTCCCGAGTCCGGGCGAGCGACGGAAGGCTTCTGGAGACCTGGACCGGGGCGAGCTTCCCCACCGGCGTCCTCTCGGCGATGGGGAGGATCTTCATTGCCGGGAACTTCCTGGGCCGGATCGATCCTGGCCAGCCGGCCGGCGCCGTCGAAAATGTCACGAATCTTCCGGGTGGCTCGGGCCAGCAGCTCACCTTCGATGGCTCCAGGATCTGGGTGGCGAACTCCACGAACGGATCGGTCTCGATCGTGACGCCGGGCGCGACGACTCCCTGGACGGTCACGACCGTGACCGCCGGCTTCTCGCTTCCTGTGGGGGCGGTCTTCGACGGCTCGAGCATCTGGGTCACGGACAATGGCGCCGGGACCCTCCTGAACTTGAGCGCCGCCGGCGCCATTCTTCAGACCGTGACCGTCGGGCCGGGGCCGGGCTTTCCCGTTTTCGACGGCGCCAACATCTGGGTTCCCAACTTCAGCGACTCGTCCGTCTCCGTGGTCCGGGCCTCGTCCGGCGCGGTCCTGGCGACGCTGACCGGAAACAGCCTCGGCGACGCGCACTCCGCCGCCTTCGACGGCCAGCGTGTCCTCGTGACCGGAGAGGGCGGCCTCCTGTCGCTCTGGAAGGCGGCGGACCTGACGCCGCTCGGCGGAGCTTCCATCGGACTTCTCACATCGGTCATCGGCGCATGCAGCGACGGCGTGAGCTTCTGGATCACTCTGAACAACACCAACCTGATCGCACGGTTCTGATCCGTCGCCTCGCGCCGAACGCGCTCGCGAGCCCGTTCGAGCGCGATGCGGCGTTCGCCTCCTCCGAGCGGGTCCCCAGATTTTCAGAACCAGGCACCTCCAGTTTTTGATGCGTCCGGATCACGGAGGAAGAGCCTCCCGTCCGTAACGTCACGCTGTGGGCCGCGATCGCGGCCGATGGTGGGAAATGGACGAACTGGAGGCAAGCATGCGCACCCTTCTCGCGGCCCTGGCCCTTTTCCTGTTCCTGGCGGTGTGGGCAATTCCGGCGCAGGCCGCCGAAACCGTCGGCGGTTTCTGCGAGCGCCCAACGGTGACCGGCCTGGCGGCGATCTGTCCGGGCGCGACGGTGCGGCTGGTCGCGAGCACCACGGTGCCCTACGGTCAATGGACGTGCCAGTGGTATCGCAACTCGCAGCCAATCCCCGGTGAGAACGACGAGGAGCTCTTCGTGACGGAGCCCGGCGACTACTCGGCCGTGATCCTCTATCCGGAGTGCACATCCGCGCCGTCGGCGCCCCTCACGGTGGCGCCGGCCGCGTGCCAGGCGGCTCCGGCGGGAATGATCCTGGACCCGCCCGGCGGCGCCGGACTCTCCAACGGCAACGGAGTGCTCGAGCCGGGCGAGCGGATCCGCCTCGGCCCGTCCTGGTTCAACACGGGATCGGTTCCCGTCAGCCTTGCCGCCAATGCCGCCGACCTCGTTGGGCCGGCCGGCGCCGACTACACCCTTTTCGACGGACTGGCGGACTACGGAACGATCGCGCCCGGGATGATCGGCAACTGCCTCGCCGCGACGGAGGACTGCTACGAGCTCTCGGTTTCCAATCCCGCGGTCCGACCGGAAGCCCACTGGGACGTCTCGTTCGAGGAGACTCCCTTGAACGGCGACCTCCCGACGGTCTGGAAGGTCCACGTCGGGTCGAGCTTCGCGGACGTGCCGGTCTCGCACGTCTTCTATCCGGCGATCGAAAAGCTCTTCCACGCGGGAGTGACAAACGGCTGCGGGCCGTCGGCATTCTGCCCGGACGAGCACGGTTCGCGCCTGCAGATGGCGATCTTCCTCTCGCGGGCCCTCGCCGGCGGGGACGCCAACATCCCGGCCGCCGGGAGCAACTACGACTGCTCGGCCGGAGGGACATCGCTCTTCGCCGACGTTCCGCCGGGCGATCCGTTCTGCCGGCACGCGAACTTCATCGCCTCACGCGGCGCGACGACCGGCTGCGAGCCCGGCGTCTTCTGCGTCGGGCAGCCCGCTACCCGCATCCAGATGGCGATCGTGGTGGCGCGCTCGATCGCCGGCGGCGAGGACGCGGTCCCAATGGCATACGGCCCGGATCCCGTGACGGGGCTGAGCTACGACTGCAATCCGCCGACGAAAGACCTGCACTTCACGGACATCGGCGAATCCGACTGGTACTGCAAGCACGCCGAGTACCTGCGAGCGACCGGCGTCATCTCGGGCTATCCCGATGGCAGCTTCCAGCCCGGGCAGGCCATCACGCGCGGCCAGATGGCCAAGTTCCTTTCCAACGGGTTCCACCTCCAGCTCTTCGGCAAGTAGGGCCGAAGCGGGGGTTTCGCCGGGCGGCGGGGCCACGTCCTCGCCGCCCTTCTCTTCTGCGGGAGTTGCCCGCTAGCCGCTGTCCTCGGGGACGACGAGGACAGGGCGCTTGGCGCTGTCGAGGATCTGGAAGGCGATGTCGTCTCGGCCGGTCATGGAGCGGGTGCGCGGGCCATGGCCGCCGATGACGACCAGGTCGTAGTCGCCCTTGCGGGCCTCCATCAGGATCCCTTCCAGCGGAGAGTCGGCCTGGCGGACCTGCGCCTGCGCCTGCACGTCGAAGGCCGACAGCGTCGCGACGCCCTGGTCGAGGTGCGCCCGGATCCACCGCGGCGGCTCCGCGGAGTCGCGGGAGACGTGGAGAAGCGTCACCGCCGCCCCGAGCCGGCCGGCGAGCCATCCGCCGACGCGGACGTCGCTCTTGCCGGGCTCGCCGACCGCCGTGCAGATCAGGACCTTCCCGAAATGCTCGCGCGCTTCGCCGAAGAGAAGGGGAGTCGAGGCCTCCCGCAGGAGCTGCCGGACCGACCGGCTGCGGATCGCCTTGGGGCCGATCGGTCCGAGGACGACGAGGTCGTAGAAGGTCTCTGCCTGCTCGTTGCGGATCTGCTCGGCGGGCTCGCCGACCCGGATCCGGATCTCGTCGGCGTCCTGCTCGAACTCCGTCTTGAAGCGCTCGCGGAGCGGATCGGGCGGGTTGTCCGCCGGGACCACGCCCAGCACGACGAGCGACGCGTTCAACGCCGACGCGAGAGGCCGCGCGGCAGCCACGGGCGGCCGCTGCGCTCCCAGGGGATCGGCCACGAGGAGGCTCGGGAGCGGCTGCTCGAGGACGCGCCAGTCCTTCAGGGTGATCCGAACTTCGTCGGGCACGGGGTCGCTCGCCGGCAGGACCGCTTCGACGATCTGTCCCTCCTCGCCGTAGGGAAGGGGAGGAGAGATCTGACGCGTGCGGGGCAGCCGCGGGATGCGAAGTCGCAGACGCCGCAGGGCGCCCGCGAAGCTGGACTCGACGACGCGGCCCACGCCCAGCGTCGGTCTCCCGTCCGCGCCCGCGTGCCCGAGCTCGACCTGCTCGGGTCGGATCAGGATGCGCACCGGCGATCCCTCCGCATGCGCCTGCCCGGCCGGCAGGTCGAGCGAGAGCGGCCCGAATTCCGCGCGCCCCTCGCGGCAGCGTCCCTGGAGGACCGTTCCCGCTCCCAGGAAGGTCGCGGCGTAGAGAGAGCCGGGCTTCCCGTAGAGCTCCTCGGGCTTCCCGACCTCGATCAGGTGGCCGCGCTCGAAGACACCGATCCGGTCCGCGATCTCGAACGCTTCTTCCTGGTCGTGCGTGACGAGGACCGTCGTGAGCCGCAGCCTCTGCTGGATCTCCCGGAAGCTCCGGCGAAGCTGCGCGCGGATCTTCACGTCGAGCGCCCCGAACGGCTCGTCCAGCAGGAGGACCTTCGGCTCGTAGGCCAGGGCGCGGGCGAGGGCGACGCGCTGCTGCTGCCCGCCGGAGAGCTCGCGGGCGTAGCGCTCCCCCAGGCCCCCGAGGCCGACGAGGTCGAGGAGCTCCTCGCTCTTCTGGTGGCGCTGCCGTCGGGAGACGCCGCGGATGCGCAGGCCGAAGGCGATGTTCTCGGCGGCCGTCATGTGCTGGAAGATCGAGTAGTTCTGGAACACGAACCCGACGCCGCGCTTCTGGGGCTCGAGGCTCGTGACGTCCTGCCCCATCAGCTCGATCTTTCCGCCGTCGGTCGCCGTCAAACCCGCGATCATCCGCAGCACCGTGCTCTTGCCCGATCCCGACGCGCCGAGCAGGACGAAGAGCTCGCCGTCGGCGATCTCCAGGCCGACGGCCTCGACCACCGCGCGGCCGGCGAAGCGCTTGGTCAGACCGTCGAGGACGATGGACACCGCGGCCTCGCCTACCGCGCCCTCTCCCGCGTCGCGCGGGAGGCGAACTGGAAGAGGAAGAAGAAGATCGCGAACGACAGCAGGGCCAGCACCGCCGCCAGCGCATTGGCGTGCGCGATGTCGCCCGCCTCGAACTGGGCGAAGATGTAGAGGGGCGCCGTCTGGGTCTTCAGCCTCAGGTTGCCGGAGACCATCACCGTGGCCCCGAACTCCCCGAGGGAGTGCGCGAAGGTCAGCAGCGCCCCCGTGGTCAGCCCACCGCGCAGGGCCGGCAGCAGGACCAGGCGGAAGGTCGTCCACCGGCTCGCGCCGATCGTGTAGGCGGCCTCCTCGTAGGTCGTTTCGAGCTCGTCCAAGACCGGCTTGACCGCTCCGAGCATGTAGGGAAAGGTCACGAAGAGGTGGGCGAGGAGCACGCCGAACGGTCGGAACATCGGCTGCAACCCGATCGGCACGAGGAGCTTTCCGAGCAGCCCGATCGGCCCCCAGAGAAGAAGAAGAGACGTCCCGACGACGACCGTCGGGATCGCGACCGGCAGATTGACGACGACGCCCAGCGCCCGGTCTCCCCAGAACCGGTGCTTGGAGAGGACGTACGCGGTGAAGGTTCCCAGGACGGTGTTGACCGCGGTCGTGGCGAACGCGATCAGCAGGGAGAAGCGGAGAGCGAACTGCGCCTCCGGCGAGCGGATCGCGTCCCAGAAGGCGCCGGGCCCGCCTTTCAGCGCGAAGACGAAGACCGCGGCGAGCGGCATCAGCAGCAACGGCAGCAGCACGAGGAGCAGCACGCCGACCGGCAGCCGGCTCGATTCGCGCCGGCCGCGGAGGGCGCCGTTTTCCGCCGCCGTCACTTCTTGATCTCCTCCAGGACGCGCTTCTTCCAGACGTCCTCGACGATCTCCCTCTTCGCCCGCTTCCAGCCGCCGACGTCTCCGATCCGGAAGGGGTCTTCGATCGCGCCGAAGGCGGGGTTGGCGGCGTTCAGGGGCTCGAGCACGCTGCGGAAACCATATCGGACGAAGATCTGCTGCGCCTCTTCCGAGAAGAGGAACGCCGCGAAGGCGTCCACCAGGTCCCTGTCCCGCCGTGAGACGTTTCGCTCGACCCGGACGAGGGTGTGCTCGGAGAGGACCGTCGAGCGCGGGTACACCACCTCGCCTTCCAGCTTGCCGCGGGAGAGGTCGAAGATCGCCTCCTGCTCGTAGGTCACCAGCGCGTCGCCGAACCCGTTCTCGAACTGCGTGCGGGCGGCGCGCGCCGAGGCCGCCTGGGCGACGACATTCTTCCAGACGCCCAGGAGCATCGCGTGCCCGGCCGAGGCGGGGTCGGCGGCATTGCGCGCGCCGGCGCCGTACTCGGCGACGATCGCCCAGTTCGCTCCGCCCGACGTCATGGGGTCGGGATGGACGACTCGCACGCCGGGCCGGCCCAGGTCCGCGAAGCCGTGGATGCCCTTCGGGTTTCCGGGTCGGACGAGAATGACGAAGGGCGTGCGATTGACCACGCCCTGGAAGGGGAAGCTCTTCCAGCTTCCGGAGCGGAGGACTCCGGCCTCGGCCAGCTTGTCCGCGTCGAGCTCGAGTGACAGCAGGGCGAGGTGCGCCGGCACGCCGAGGATGACCTGGTTGGTGATCGTGCCCGACCCCGCGAAGGAGCTGACGAGCTCGATGTGCTCGCCCCTGGCCTCCCGCCAGCGCCGCTGAAAGTCCGGGAAGACTCCCTTGTTGATCGCTTCTCCCAGGATGCTGAAGCCGTAGAAGACGATGGTGCGCGGTGGCCGCCCCTCCTTCGCCATCGGAGTCCAGGGCCAGAGCGCGTACGCGAAGAGCGCGATCCCTCCCGCGAACAACCCAGCGGTCCGCGCCCGGCGCCTGACCACTCGACTCTGCAGAAGCATTTGGCGGCTACTCCATCGCAAGAACCCTGCCCGCGCCAGATGCCGTTGAAAGCGAGGGTTTTGCCCCGTCCGGGCAGCGAGTCTCAGCCGGCTTTCCGGAGCAGGGTGAGAATCGCGCCGGCGGTCGCGGGCTTGGTCAGGTGCTCATCGAAGCCCGCGTCGAGCGCCCGGCGTCGGTCGTCGGCCAGCCCGTAGCCCGTCAGCGCCACCAGGAAGACTCGCGCCCCGAAGACTTCGCGAATGCGCCGGGCGACGGCATATCCGTCGAGGACCGGCAGCCCGATGTCCACCAGAGCGACCTCCGGGCTCCCTTCCATCGCCTTCTCGATCCCCTCCTCGCCGTTCTCGGCCGCGACGACCTCGTGCCCCAGGTTTCGCAGGAGGCTCGCCAGTCCCTCGCGCAGATCGTCGTTGTCTTCCACGACGAGGATCCGGCGGCTCTCGCCGGGCTCGGGCTCCGGCACGCCGGCGGTCGGGGCCGGGGCCTCCACCGCGCCGGCGCCCGAATGCAGCCGCGGCAGCCGGACGACGAACGTGCTGCCCTTCCCCGGGCCCGGGCTGAAGGCCCGAACCGTTCCCCCGTGCATCTCGACTAAGCGGCGCACGAGCGTGAGCCCGATCCCGAGGCCTCCCTGGGAGCGGTCCAGCGTCTTGTCGGCCTGGGCGAAGAGATCGAAGATCCGCGGAAGCATCTGCGGGTCCATTCCCACGCCGGTGTCGGCGACGCGGATCTCCCCGGAGGCGCCCTCCGCTTCCAGGGTCACTTCGACGCGGCCGCCGGGGGGCGTGTACTTGATCGCGTTGGTCAGAAGGTTGTTGACGATCTGCTCGAGCCGCACCGGGTCGCCGTCGAGGCGCCAGGGTTCGGATCCGCACTCGCACACGAGATCGATTCGACGGGAGACCGCCGCGGCCGAATTCGACGCGACGCAGCGGTCCACGACGTCGCGCACGTCCAGGGGCGCGCGCTGGAGTGTCACCTTGCCCGAAGCGACCCGCGAGACGTCGAGCAGGTCGTCCACGAGGCGCGAGAGAAGGCCCGTCTGCCTCAGGATGATCGAGCGCTCCCTCTCCGAGCTCCCGCGGCCGTGCTCCATCAGCTGCGCGGCGGTCAGGATCGCGCCGAGTGGATTCCGCAGCTCGTGGCCCAGGATGGCGAGGAACTCGTCGCGGCTCCGCACGTCAAGCTCGAGCCGGGCGAGCAGGTCCCGGACCTCGTACTGCTGCCGACGGGCGCGAAGCGCGGCGCGCACGGCGCTGGCGAGCGAGACCCTGCGGATCGGCCGGTCGAGCAGCGTCACGGCAGCGAGGTCGTTCAACCGCCGGACGCGCGGCGATACCGCCTCACGCGTCGAGGTCCCCGCGGGAAAAAGGAGAACCGGCAGGTTCGACCACGGAAGCTGGGCGGCGAGCGCCTCCTCGACCTCATGCGTCGAGGAGTCCAGGGCCTCTTCCGTCAGGAGTGCCACACCGGCTCCGCTGTGCATCTCGATGGCGAGGGCGACGAGGTCCGGACAGATCTCGCAGGAGATTCCCTCTTCCGCGAGGAGCCGTTTCACGAGCGCCGCGTCGCGACCCCTCGGGGCGACCACCAGGACCCGTTCCTCGAGGGGATCAGTGCCCTCGATGCGCATCACCCTCCGGCAGCATCCCTGTCGATCCCTTATAGATCGGGCTGCCCGACATCACGCCGACGAATTCCTTCAGGGGCTCGCCGATCGTCAGCCCGCTGCCGTTCATCGCCAGCTCGCGCAGGGTCTTCTCGTGCCTGCCGCTCCTCTTCTTGACGACGGAGATCGCCTTTCGGATCGTGCCCTCGTTCTCGAAGTAGCGCAGGACGACGACGGTGTCGGCGAGGTAGCTGACGTCGAAGGGCGCTTCCGTGTCCGCGCCGAGCAGCCCGTGCTGGGCGAGCGTCGCGATGACGGCCACCCCGCGCACCCGCAGGAAGGAGAAGAGCTCGTGAAGCTGTGTCGAGAGGAAGTTCTCCTCCGGCATGGCTCGGTAGAACCCGCTCAGGCTGTCGATGACGACCAGGCGCGCGTTCTCCTCCTCGACCGCGCGACAGATCTGGAAGATGAACTCGCCGGGGGAGAGCTCGGCCGGGTTGACCGGCCGCACGAGGACGCGCCCCTCCTCGGAGAGGCGCTGGAGCGGCTGGCCCATCGCCGCGCTGCGCACGAAGAGAGTCGAGAGGCCCTCCTCGAAGACGTAGATGGCGGCGCGCTCGCCCCGGACGGCCGCCGCCACCGCGTACTGGCAGGCGATGACGGACTTGCCGGTCCCCGCCGGCCCGAGGAGGAGCGTCGTCGTTCCGCGGTCGAGCCCTCCGCCCAGCAGCGTGTCGAGCTCGGAGATCCCGCTCGGCAGCGTCTCGAGCACAAGGTCGCCGCGGTCGTCGGAGATCGCGAGCCGGGGGAACACCACCAGGCCGCCGGTGGCGATCGTGAAGTCGTGGAAGCCTCCGCGAATCGCCATCGCCCTCATCTTGAGCACGCGAAGGCGGCGTCGCTCGGCGCCGTAGAGCGGAGTGAGCTGCTCGAGGCTCAGGACGCCGTGAGCGATGCTCTGGAGCTGCAGGTCCGCCGAAGTCGAGTCGTCCAGGAAGAGGACGGTGCACTTTCTCCCGGCGAAGAAGTCCTTCAGCGCCGCGATCTGGCGCCGGTAGCGCACGGGAGTCTGGGACAGCAGGCGGACCTCCGTCAGCGAGTCCACGACCACGCGCGAGGGGGCGAGCCGCTCGACTTCCGTCATCAGCGTTCGAGTCGTCTCGGGCAGCTCGACCTCGCCGGGATAGAAGAGCGTGTTCTCGTCGTTGGTGGAGGCGGTCTCGCTGGCGTTCAACTCGAGGATCGAGACGTCCCTCAAGGTCCACCCGTGGGAGCGGGCCGCCTCTTCGAGCTCCTCGGCAGACTCCGACAGACTGATGTAGAGCGCCCGCTCGCCGGCCTCCGCGCCCGCCAGGAGAAACTGCATCCCGATGGTCGTCTTCCCCGTGCCGGGCTCTCCCTGGACCAGGTAGACCCGGTTCCTCGGGAATCCCCCCGCCAGCACGTTGTCGAGCCCGTGGATTCCCGTTTCCGCTAGGGCGCCCGTAGACGATTCCGTCCGTGAAGCCATGCTTCCTCCCTCTTACTCACTTCCATCAGGAGACAGGGACAGGGAGCCCCCGTTTAAGCCATTCCCATGCCAACCCGCCTCACCCCTCGGCGGTCAGCCGGTGAGTGGGATCTCGCCGGGGATGGCAATGGGTTGGAGCTGCTTCTCGGCCAGAACGACGTCCGCGAGCTTGAAGGTCCCTTTGAGTTGCACCTCGCCGGTGGTCATCTTGCGCAGAGTCCCGCCTTCGATCTCGAGCAGGAGGCCGCGCAGCTCAATCTCGAGCGACAGCGAGCAGGGGATCTCTTCGACGCGACTGCCGTCCAGGTACACCTCCAGGGTCGGTTTCTGCTCGTGCTCGATCGTGTGGTCCGCGACGGCGACGGTCTCGACGCGGCCGGGAGACCGGCGCGTGATCTCGATCGCTTCCGCGACCTTCCTGATGTCTTTCCAGGCTCCGGCCAGGATCGGCGTGAGTGGCTCGTCGCGCAGTCCGGCGACTTTTCCGGCGAGCGTATGGAGAAAAGCCTTCCACTGCACGGCGGTCAGCTTCGTCGAAAGGAGAGCCATCAAACGCGCGAGCTGCGGGACCGCCTTGACGGACGCAGCGAGCTTTCCCGGCAGCCCATCGACGTCGAGCGGCAGAAAGTCGGCCACTGTATTTGCCTGGCTCATCTCTCGCCCTCCTTCTCCGTGGATCCGGACCTGTGGAATCGAACAACCGTTCGCCCAGGGTCCGGATGGATTGCAATTCCGACGCGTGTGGCGTTGGGAGGCTTTCCGAGCAGACGCTGCCTGCCGTCGTTTCGGACCGGCCTGACCTCCAGGTTCGCGGCCACCTCGTGGCGGTCGGGCCGGTCCGGACCGGGCCGTTTGAGAATCTTGTACACCAGCGTCAGGAGGCCGACAGCAGCCGCCGCCGCAACTAGGATGATCGCAGTCGGAATCGAACCCCCGGAACCACCGGAGCCCGCCCCGCTCGTGGGCGATTCTTTTGCGGTTGGATACGGCGTGGCTGGTCGCATCGTCGGCTTGGGGCGGGGCTTGGTCGGAACACCTTCGGGCTCGCGATCCTCCCTCGGGGACGGTTTGCCTGGAGGAATCGCCGTGACCTGTTCCGCCGGCGCCGAGGTCACAAGCGCCGCACCGCGAGAAAAAGTCAGGGACACCTGGCTGCCGCGCTCGACGGTCTGGCCGGCTTCGGGCTTCTGGTCGGAAACCACACCCGCAGGGTAGGTCGCATCGTACGCCTCACCTTCGCTTCCTCGTTTGAGGTGAGACTCCTCGAAGATTCGGGAAAGTTCATCGCGTCGGTGGCCCTTGAACGGCGGGACCGTCGTCCACCGCCTCGGGTTGACCTCGACGAACGCGCCCAATGGAATGCGCCTCGTCGGGGTCGGAGTCGGTTGGAAGATCCGGGCCTGCGGCGAGCGCTGCGCAGGAGCTGCCGTCGAGAAGAACACCGACGCGGCCGCCGCGGCTACGAAAGCGCCCCGCCTCAGAACCTACTCCTTCGGAACCGTCCGCAAATCAAGGGCGAGCAAGGCTAAGATGCTAGCCCCTCTGGTTCCGCTTCCGTGCAGGTACTAGTCCGCTGGGCCGCGTCCCAGGTTTTCCCCGCTCAAACTACCTCGGGAACTGCAGGAATACGGTGGGGACAACTTCGGCAAGTACTAGGGATGACGTGAATGGCGGGGCCGACGGGACTCGAACCCGCGACCTCCGGCGTGACAGGCCGGCGTTCTAACCAACTGAACTACGACCCCGCGGAACGGCGCATGATATTCGACTTAACCCTCCCGCGCCACCCGGTGTAACCGCCGGGCTTTCGCGGCATCCAAGCTTCGGATGAAGGACGGAGGCGGGCGCCGGATGGCTGGAAATGGGTGAAAAGCCGTACATCACTTGCAGGGAGCTGACGGAGTTCCTCCATCTCTATCTCGATGGGGAACTTGCCCCGGGGGAGGCGCACGAGTTCGAGCGGCATCTCGCGGTCTGCCCGACCTGTGTCAAGTACCTGGCGACCTATGAGAAGACGATCGCCTTCGGCAAGGCGGCGTGCGCGGACCCGGACGCCCGGGAGGAGGTTCCCGAGGAGCTCGTCCGATTGATCATTTCGCGCGTACGCCCGCACCCCATTCCGGAGTAACCTGACGGCGCCACCGGCATCCAAGTTGCCGTGCTGGCACTGGACGTGCTCACCGAAAAAGCATCCACGGAATCCGCTCCGCGGGCCCGAGTCGAAAGGCCTTCCGCCGGTCCGCCGGTCGCGGGATCGGAGTGGCTCGAGGCGGACGGCCGTGGAGGATTCGCGTCCGGCACGGCGGACCTTGTTCGAAGCCGCCGCTACCACGGGCTGCTCCTCGCGTCGGCCCCTCCCGCCGGGAGGTTCGTCCTCGTCAACGGCCTCGAAGCCTGGGTCACGACGCCGGAGGGAACGTTCCCGATCTCTTCCCAGTCGTACGCGCCCGGCACGATCCACCCGGACGGCGTGACGCGCATCGAGAGCTTCGAGGCGGACCCGTGGCCGCGCTGGACCTTCCGCGTCGGCTCCGGCATCCGGATCATGCAGGAGCTCTTCGTCTCGCGGCGCACCCGGGCCACCGTTCTCTTCTGGCGGTTGAACCGCAAGCGCTTCGACGTGACCCTCTACGTCCGTCTCCTGATGTCCGGCCGCGACTACCACTCGCTCCACCACGAGAACCCGCACTTCCGGTTCGAGCCGCAGAGGCGCGGCTACGGCTGGATGTGGATCCCGTACGAGGGAGTCCCCGAGGTCAATGTCGCGACCAACGGCGCCTACTTCCACGAGCCCGACTGGTACCGCAACTTCTTCTACTCCGAGGAGCACGCGCGCGGCCTCGACGCCGTCGAGGACCTCGCCTCGCCCGGGGTCTTCCGCTTCGACCTGGCCGAGGAGGAGGGCGTCCTGCTGCTCTCCTCGCAGCCGCCCGCGGGCGAAGACGACGCCGCCTCCGTCGCGCGGCGCCTCCGGAGCGAGGAGAAGCGGCGCCGGTTCGCCTTCTCCGCCCGGCTGGATCGGGCGGCCGACGACTACCTCGTGCGCGCCGGCGAAAGGAAGACGATCATCGCCGGCTACCCGTGGTTCACCGACTGGGGCAGGGACACGTTCATCGCGCTGCGCGGCCTCTGTCTGGCGACGGGGAGGCTCGAGGACGCGCGGCAGATCCTGCTCGAGTGGGCCGGGGCGGTCTCGGAGGGAATGCTCCCGAACCGTTTCCCCGACCGCGGGGCGGAGCCCGAGTACAACTCCGTGGACGCCTCGCTCTGGTACATCGTGGCCGTCCACGATTACTTCGAGGCCTGCGACCGCTCGCATCGGCGGGTTTACGCGTCCGAGCGCCAGCCGCTGGTCGGGGCGATCGAAGCGATCCTGGAGGGCTATTCGCGAGGGACCCGCTACGGCATCCGAGCGGACTCCGACGGCCTGCTCGCCTGCGGCGAGCCGGGCGTCCAGCTGACCTGGATGGACGCGAAGGTCGGAGACCGCGTGATCACCCCGCGCTCGGGCAAGCCCGTCGAGATCCAGGCGCTCTGGTACAACGCGCTCCGCATCGCGGCACGGTACTCGCCGCGGTGGAACGATCTCGCGACGAAGGTCTGCGCCGTCTTCCCGTCCCGATTCTGGAACGCCCGCGAAGGTTACCTCCACGACGTCGTGGACGAGAACGGTGTCGCCGGCAAGGCGGACCCGACGTTTCGCCCCAACCAGATCTTCGCGGTTGGCGGCCTGCCGTTTCCGCTTCTCGAAGGCGACCGCGCGCGCCGCGTCGTGGATGCCGTCGAGAAGCGCCTCTGGACGCCGATGGGCCTTCGCACGATCGCGCCCCAGGATCGCCGCTACGTCGGCCGCTACGAGGGGGGCGTCGAGGCCCGCGACTCGGCGTACCACCAGGGAACCGCCTGGCCTTGGCTGGCCGGCCCCTTCGTCGAGGCGTGGGTACGCGTCCGCGGCAATTCCTCCGAGGCGCGCCACGAGGCGAGGAAGAGGTTTCTCGATCCTCTCCTGCGGCACATGGACCGCGCCGGCCTGGGCCACATCAGCGAGATCGCCGACGGCGACCCGCCTCACACCCCCCGCGGCTGCCCCTTCCAGGCCTGGTCCGTCGGCGAGGCGTTGCGCCTGGACCGCCTCGTCCTCGCCGACTCCTAGTTTTTCTTCTCCGGCGTCCAGTTGAAGACCAGGGTGATCGGTGGCTTTGGAGCCTCGCGCTCGTAGAGGGGAATGAGGAAGCGCTGCCCGTCCGGGTGGACCTCGTACTCGAAGAAAGCGCAGGGCGGACTAGGACAGGGGAACGATTTTCCTATGGTGTCCGGACCGGGGCGGAAGAGCAGCCGGGGAACTCCGGCCTTGAAGGCTGGCGCCGTCTCGATCGCGACGCTCATTAGGTGGGTATCGGCAGAGACGTAGAAGAGCTCCTTCCCGTCCTTCCGCCAGTGTGGAAGATTCGCGCCTCCGGAAGAGATCTGAAAGCGCTCGGTCGCTCGTGGGAAGGCTCGGACATAAACCTCGAGCTGACCCGACTCGTCGGAGAGATACGCGATCCAGTGCCCGTCCGGTGAGAATTGGCCATAGAGCTCTTTGAACGGAGTGTCGGTCACCCGGAATGGCTTGCGCTCTCCGGTCATCGGGAGGACCCAGAGGCTCGGTATACCGGCCGTGACGTAGCTCTCGTACAGGAGAAAGCGCCCATCCGGGGACCAATCATCGAGTTGCTTGAAATCGTCCGACTCGAGAACGGGCATTCTCGGAGTCACTCCACCGGCGGACTTTACGAAAATGTCTCGGGGTCTCTTCCCGCTCGAAAGGAATGCGATCTGGCTTCCATCCGGAGACCAGCAAGGCTCGATGTCTTCCGAAGGATCAGAAGTGAACCGCGTGGTGGTACCACGAGACAAGTCGTCGATCCAGAGGTCGGGAGCCTCGGTGCGCTGGTCCGGCACTGCGTAGACGATCCGGCTCCCGTCCGGGGACAGGGCCTGGTGGAGGAATCGTTTCGCGGTCCCAAATCTCTCGAGCTCCTTTCCCGACCGGTCGAACCAGGCAAACCTCCTCAATCGCGGCGCGGGTCGGACACGGTAGGCGAGCACTCCGGTCCGCGAAGCAGAAAAGGACACGACCGGACCGGTATGAAATACCGGCTGGTCTACGACCGGGAACGGACGTCCGAGGATCCGCAAGCCGTTCAAGTCGAAAGGCTGCGCAACCAGTGTCCAGTCCTCCGCGGTGTAGAGGAGATATCCCGGTGGCGCGTAAGCCACGACGGAGTGCACGGTCCCGAGCCCCTCCGTCTCAAGCGAGTCGAGGGATCCGGCCCTCAGAATCAGGGGGCCGAGAGGATTCCACGACCGCGAAAGGAAGAGAAAGTGGCGCCCGTCCGGGAGGAAGTGCGGCCAGACATGGTCGGTCCCCGGCGCGGGACGCGTCACCGCGATCGGCTGACCGCCAGACGCAGAGACCTTTCCGAGAGAACCTTTCAAGTTGCCAAAGAGAATCGTGTCGTCCGCGCCCCAACTCGCGCCGCGAGCTTCGGAGGCAATGCAGATATCGAGAGCGGAGGCATCGGCGATCCCGACTCGCTTGAGCCTGCCAGGCGCGGGGGGAGTGTCGGAGAAGAACCCGACCGTCCGGCTGTCCGGCGCCCAGAAGGGCGAATGCGCGTCTTCTGTTCCCGGCAACGCGCGCGATTCCGCCTCCGCGAACTCGCGCAGGAACAGGCGCCTTCTTCCATCGGCTTCGTACACGAGGTAAACGATCCGCTGGCCATCGGGAGCGACGGCGAGACCCTGGCCCACGCCCTGCTGGAACAGCTCCGTTCCATATGGCGGGTTCAACTCGGCGTAGCGACGCGGGAGGGAAGATTCCTTCGGCCGCCACAGGAGGACCGCCGCAAGAGTGACTGCGGCGAAGAGTCCTGCCGCGATCCACGCCGCCAGCTGCCGTCGCCGGCGGGTCGAAGGCTTTAATCCGGGGACGGCTGATTCGCCGGAAGTGAATTCCGGCAGACGGTCGCGGACGGTCGCCAGCTCGCGCGCCAAGTCCTCTGAGGAGGCGTAGCGAATCCTTGGCTCCTTGGCCAGACACCGCTCTACGATCCATCGAACGGGCGGCGGTACTTTCGGATTGATCGCCGCGATTGGCTCGGGTTCCTCCTGAATGATCGCCGCGAGGGTCTGCGCCGTGGTCGGCCGCTTGAAAGGCTGCTTTCCAGTGGCCAGCTCGTAAAGGATCGATCCCAGCGAGAACTGGTCGGAGTGGAAGTCCACGGGATGGCCGCTCGCCTGCTCGGGCGACATGTAGCCAACCGTCCCCATCACGATTCCGGGTCTCGTGATCTGAGAAACCGTCTCCGCTTCGACCGGTTGCCCTTCGCCCGCTTCGGGATGCGCGAGCTTCACCAGACCGAAGTCGAGGATCTTGACGAGGCCTTCCTTCGTCACCATGACGTTTTCGGGCTTCAGGTCCCGGTGCACGATTCCCGAGGCGTGGGCGCGGGCTAGCCCGTCGGCGATCTGCGCGCCGATCTCGAGCAGTTTCCGTGCGGGCAGGGGTCCTCCCGCGAGCCTGTCCCGCAGCGTCTTGCCCTCGACCAGCTCCATGACGATGAAGGAGGCGGAGTCGCTCTCCTCGACGGAGTGGATCGTCACGATGTTGGGGTGATTCAGCGAGGAGGCGGCGCGGGCCTCCTTCTCGAAGCGCCGGAGCCGGTTCCGGTCCGAAGCGACTTCCTCCGACAGGAGCTTGATCGCGACGTCCCGCTCCAGGCGCGTATCCCGCGCGCGGTAAACCTCGCCCATCCCCCCCGCGCCGAGCGCGCCGCGGATCTCGTACGGACCAAGCCGCGTTTTCGTCTCAAGGCTCACCGGGTCACCTTCGAGGCCGTCGTCCCAGACGCCCGGAAGACGCGGAAGACGAGGGAGGCCGATCCGATCCGGATCTCCTGCCCGTTGGAGATGGAGACGGGCTTGGCGATCCGGCCCCCGGCGATGTATGTCCCGTTCTTGCTTCCAAGATCCTCGAGAGTCGCGCTGTCGCCGGAAACCACGATCCGGGCGTGGCGGCGAGAGACGCTGTCACGATCAATCCACACGACGGCTTCGGGGTCTCGTCCGAGGACGTTTTCACCGTCGCTGAGCACGATCTCCCGCTCTCCCCAGATCAACCGGCACTGAACGCCGGAAAACGCCGGCCTGCGTGCGCGGCCCGGCAGCTCGGAGGCCTCTCCGGAAAACGCGTAGCCGTACCCGTGCACGGTTCGGATGAAACGCGGCTCCCTCGCGCTGTCGCCGATCAGTTGCCGCACGACCAGCACCAACCGAGCGAGGTTCCGTTCCGAGACGAACGTCTTCGGCCATAGCTCGTCCTGCAGTTCGCCCTTCGAGAGGGCTTTAGGCCGTGCTCGTAGGAGAAGCTCGAGAAGCCGGAACGCTTTCGGCTCGATCGCGACTGGCTTGCCCGAGCGCAGCAGCTCGCGCGTTTCGAGGTCGAGCGTGCAGTCACCAAACTTGAGACGCACCCTCTCCTCCCGACAAAAACCGGACAAAAGCCGGAACCCGTCCGAGAGATTTCACCGGACTGAACCTTGATCCTGATTATCGCAAAACGGGGGCGCGGAAGGAGGGAGGACCGGCATGACCATTTCTGGGGAGCAAGCGGCTCTGCGGCAGCGAGACCAGGGCGACGCGAGGCCCACGGCCCCGTCTCTTTCCGACCAGCTGCGAGAGCGAATTGGACTGACGCGCATGGAAACAGTGGTCGCCTGCGCGCTGGCAGAGGGTCTGAGCTACAAGGAGATCGCAAACGGCTGCTGCATCTCGTACCACACCGTCCACAGCCACGTGAAGGCCATCCACCAGAAGGCGCGGGTCCCGTCGAATGCGCGTCTCCTCGCCCTGATTCGAAAGGAGAACTGGAAGTGAGATCGCGCCCGGTCGGAAAAATCCCCAGCCCTGGCGAATTGTTCTTGAGTCGACCACCTCGTACCGTCTCGGAAAGAGTGAAATCGAAAGTGTTCTTCGCCGGAGTGCTCGCAGTAATTATTACCGCGCCTCTTATGGGCCAGTGCAAGGACATCAACTCACGCTCAATGGCCGAGGAGACGGCATTCAATCAGTTCACGCTGGACGAAGATCGGTTGCAGGGTGAATACGCCTCCTTGGGATTCGAAACGATGCTCAGGCAGGGCGGCAAGTCGGCGCGTCGCATTTACGACAAGGCGATTACGGATCAGCTGGTCGAGATATCGCGAAGAATTCTTGCCCTCGCGCCGGAGTCTGCCCGGAGCTTCAAATTTTCGATCGGACTCGTGGACGACAGCGAGCCAAATGCTTTCCAGCTCGGAGGTGGAGTGATCCTGGTCACGTTGGGTGAGATAGCCGAGGCTCCCTCCGAAGACTTTGTGGCAATGGTGCTCGCTCACGAGTTCTGCCACACGATCCGCCGCCACAGGACTGCGTTCCTGACTCGATTGAAGCTGGCTGTCACTGCCAGGGCGGTCGATGCCCGGTTGGCAGCACTGCACGATGAGTTCGAACAGGAAGCGGACATTTTCGGTTCCCGCTTGGCTGTAGCTGCCGGCTACAATCCCGGAAGCGTAATCGCGCGTTTTCGCGAGAAGAAGTCCAAGAATTGGCAACTACGGGCCACGATCTTCGAATGCGCCGCTGCAGGAAAGAGTCTCGAGCCGGAAGCCATGTCCTTCGACTTCTTTGCCATCCGCGAGCACGCAAGGAAGCTGCTTGCGGCGAAGGGGAGCGGGAAGTAGCCGTCTCTCGCCCTAGACGGCGAGGGCGGCGCTAGCGCGCTGCCCTTGCCGCTTTGATCGCGGCGTCGACTCCGGAGTCCTTGCGGATCTGCTGGATCTTCGCTTTCGCCTCCTTGGAGAGGGTCCGGATGGCGGCGAGGTAGCGGCCCTGGGCCTGGCGGGCGAGCTTCTGGGCGCGGGTGATGGCCTTTCGGGCCTTCGGCGCGGCGCGGCGGACCGCTGTGCGGGTGGCGCGGGCGACGCTGCGGGCGGCGGGGGCCGAGGCGCTTTCGAGGGCGGCGAGCTTCGCCCGCATTTCTCGGATCAGATCTTCCCGGCGCTTCAGGGCGCGGGTCACGTCGGCGGCGGCGATCTTCCCTTCCTGGATCAGCATGTGGAGCGCCACGGAAGCGTGGTGGGCGGAGAGTTTCAGGGCCTTGCGGGTCTTTGATCTCACGTCAAATCTCCTTATTAGCGCATTCTATGGCGAGGGCGCCGCGATCGGTGCCCTGTCCTAGAATCGCGCAATGATGTCCCTGGCTCGGCGGTACGTCTTTCCCGCCGCGCCCGTTCTGTTCATCGCGTCCGCGTTCGGACTCCTTCTGATGGGGGGAAGGGGAGCGGCGACGCCCGATTCGAGCCCGCTGACGGCCCTCGCTCCTTCCTCGCCGTACGACTGGCTCCAGTTCAACGGGGACGCGGCGCACAGCGGCAACAACACGCTGGAGACGGCGATCGCGCCGGGCAACATTGCGAACCTCCAGTTCCTCTTCCAGGTGACGCTGCCGGCGAGCTCCGACGGGGCGCCGGTCTTCCTGACGGGCGTCTCCACGGCGATGGGGGTCAAGGACCTCGCCTTCGTGACGACGACGGCCGGGCACATCGTCGCGCTCGACGCGGCGTCCGGCGGGCAGGTCTGGTCACGCCAGTACGCCGCCGGGACCTGCAAGATCAACAACACCGGCGGCGCCTGCTACACGACCTCCTCGCCGGCGATCGATCCGAACCGGCAGTACGTCTACAGCTACGGGCTCGATGGGTACGTCCACAAGTACCAGGTCGGCGACGGGACCGAGATCGTGACAGGAGGATGGCCGGAGCTCGCGACGCTCAAGCCGTTTCACGAGAAGACCTCGTCGGCGCTCGCCTTCGCGACGGCGTCGGGAGGAGCGACCTACCTCTACGCCGTCAACGGCGGTTATCCCGGCGACAACGGGGACTACCAAGGGCACGTGACGGCGATCAACCTCGCCGACGGGACGCAGAAGGTCTTCAACGCGAACTGCAGCGATCAAACTGTGCACTTCGTCGTGGCGCCCTCCATGCCGAACTGTTCGCAGGTCCAGACGGCGGTCTGGGCGCGGCCGGGCGTCATCTACGACAGCGTCACCAACAAGATCTTCATGGGGACCGGCAACGGGCTCTTCGACGGCAACGGCGGCGGGCACGACTGGGGCGACAGCGTGATCTCGGTGTCGCCCGACGGCTCCGGCAGCGGCGGCAAGCCGCTCGACAGCTACACGCCTGCCACCTATGCGGACCTCCAGGCGACCGACGCGGACCTCGGCAGCACGGCGCCCGCAATTCTGCCGTCCGCCTTCGCGGGACGCCTTGCCGTACAGGGAGGCAAGGACGGGATTCTTCGCTTGATCGACCTGACGAACTTGAGCGGACAGGGCCCAGTCGGTCATGTCGGCGACAACCTTCAGAATCAGCCGATCCCCCAGGGCGGCGTCCTTCTCACGCAGCCGGCGGTCTGGATCAATCCGTCGGACGGCTCGACGTGGACCTTCATCGTCAACTCCTCGGGCAGCTCCGGCTTCAAGCTGACCTTCCCGAGCGGCGTCCCAACGCTCGCCAAGCAGTGGCAGAAAACGACGACGGGCACGTCACCGCTCGTCGCCAACAACGTCCTTTACTTCGCGGCCAACTCGGTGATCCGGGCCGTGGATCCGGCGACCGGCAATCCGCTCTGGAGCGACACGACCCACGTCAGCGGCATCCACTGGCAGAGCCCGGTCGTCGCCAACGGCAGGCTGTACGTGCTGGACCAGTCTGCCCACCTGACTGCCTGGCAACTGCCGGCGGCGCCAACCCCGACTTCGACCGCGACCTCGACTGCGACTTCGACACCGACCCGGACCCCGACGCCCACGGCGACACCGACTCCGCTTCCGCTGTGCGGTCCGTTCACCGACGTGCCGCCCGGCCCGTTTTGCTCCTTCGTGGTAGAGGCCTACGACCTGGGCCTCACCAACGGGACGACGGCGACGACGTACTCCCCGGCGCAGGACGTGACGAGGCTCCAGATGGCGGCGTTCCTGTCGAGGACCGTGGACGCGCTCGCCCTGCGGGGCAGCCGGCGGGCGGCAATGGGAAACTTCGCGGACCTGCGGAACCCGGCCGCGCTTGGCCTGACGACCGTCGGCGGCGGGCCGAACCTGCTTCGCTCGGACGGCAGCGACGTGTGGGTCGCGGCGGCAAGCGCGGGAGCGGTGGCGCGCGTGCGCGCGAGCGACGGGAAGCTGCTCGACACCTGGACCGGGGCGCCCTCGGCTTACGGCGTGCTCGTCGCGATGGGGCGCGTTTTCGTCACCGGGGCGGCGAATCCGGGGGTCCTCTACCAGATCGACCCGAGCCAGCCCGCCGGCGCCGCGGCGGCGGTCGCGAGCAACCTCGGAAACGGAGCGGGGGCGATCGCGTTCGACGGGACGAGGATTTGGACGGCGAACCAGGGCGGGTCGGTCTCCCTCGTGACGCCGGGGAATTCCCCGCCGTGGACCGTGACGACCGTCGCGGCGGGATTCGCGGGCCCGGCCGGCGCGCTCTACGACGGAGCCAACGTCTGGGTGACGGACTCGACGGCGGGGAAGCTGTTCGAGCTCGACGCCGCCGGGGCGATCCTTCAGACGGTGACCGCGGGCGGCGAGCCAAAGTTCCCTGTCTTCGACGGGACGAACATCTGGGTTCCGAACCGCGCGTCCGGATCGGTCACGGTCGTGCGCGCTTCGAGCGGGGCGGTCTTGGCGACGCTCACGGGCAATGGGCTGGGATCGCCCGGCGCGGCAGCCTTTGACGGGCGGCGCATGCTGGTGGTTGGTCAGAGCGGGGACACGCTCTCCTTGTGGGACGCGGCGGATCTGACGCCGATCGGGTCGTTCCTGGCCGGAACCGGGTCGGGACCGTTTGCCGTTTGCAGCGACGGGGTCAATTTCTGGATCACACTGCACGCGGCGAGTCAGCTCGCGCGCTTCTAGCGAGAGGGCACGACCGGGCGGGAGGGGCAAGCCCCTCCCCTACGACACGAAGCTGAAACCGGGTCCGGGTTTCGGCATCCAAGGGCCGAGTAGCCATGAATCCGGCGTGGAAGAGACACTGGCCCGAGTACCTGATGGAGGCGGCGGAGCTCGGGCTTTTCATGATCTCGGCCTGCTTCTTCGTCGTCCTCCTCGAGCACCCCTCGTCGCCCGTCCGGCAGGCGATCCCGAGCGCTTTCCTCCGGCGGGTCCTGATGGGCCTGGCGATGGGGACGACGGCGATTTCGATCATTTTCTCGCCGCTCGGGAGGCGCTCGGGGGCGCATTTCAATCCCGCCGTGACGATGACCTTCTGGAGGTTGAAGAAGGTCTCGGGCGCCGACGCCCTGGCCTACGTCCTCTTCCAGTTCGCCGGCGGCGCCGCGGGCATCGCCGTCGCCGCGCTCATCCTCCGAGCCCTCGTCTCCCATCCCGCGGTCCATTTCGCCGCGACCCTCCCCGGAACCGCGGGCGCCGCCGCGGCCTTCGCGGCCGAGGTCGCCATCTCGTTCATCCTCATGTCCGTCGTCCTGGCGGCGATGGCGAGCACGCGCCTGGCGCGGTTCACCGGGATCTTCGCGGGATGCCTCGTCTCGATCTTCATCACCTTCGAGGCGCCGATCTCGGGAATGAGCATGAACCCGGCGAGGACGTTCGCCTCCGCAACCGGGACTCTCGTCTTCGATTCGATCTGGATCTATTTCCTCGCGCCTCCGCTGGGCATGCTCGCGGCCGTCGAAGCGCGGGCGCGCCTGGCGGGCCTCCAGGGAATCCATTGCGCGAAGCTCTACCACGCCAACGCCCACCGCTGCATCTTCCGGTGCGGCTACGCCGCGGGAGCAAGGGGGTGAACGTGACCGGCAACAACCACTACGACGTCATCATCATCGGGACGGGGGCCGGCGGCGGCACGCTCGCCTGGTCGCTCGCCCCGACGGGCAAGAAGATCCTGCTGATCGAGCGCGGAGACTACGTCCCCCGCGAGAGAGAGAACTGGTCCACGCGCGCCGTCAACCTCGAGGCGCGCTACAACACGAAGGAGGAGTGGCGGGACTCGAAAGGGGAGACTCTCCACCCGCACACCAACTACTTCGTCGGCGGAAACACGAAGTTCTACGGGGCGGCGCTCTTCCGGCTGCGCAAGGAGGATTTCGGCGAGATCCGCCACCACGGCGGGATCTCTCCCGCGTGGCCGATCTCCTACGACGAGATGGAGCCGTACTACGCGAGGGCGGAGGAGCTCTACCGGGTCCATGGGGAGCGTGGCGTCGATCCGACCGACCCTCCCGCGTCGGGCCCGTACCCGCACCTGCCGGTGTCCCACGAGCCGCGCATCCAGCAGCTCTCCGACGATTTCGCGCGGCTGGGCTGCCGTCCCTTCCACGTGCCGCTGGGAATCATGCTGGACGAGTCGAACCGCCGCACCAGCCCGTGCATCCGCTGCTCGACCTGCGACGGCCACCCGTGCCTGGTCAACGCGAAGTCCGACGCCCAGGTCGTTTGCGTGGACCCGGCGCTGAAGCACGACAACGTCTCGCTCGTCACCAACGCGAAGGTCATGCGCCTCCAAACGGACGCCTCCGGGCGCCGCGTCACGAAGGTTTCGGCGCAGGTCAACGGCGGCTTCGAGGAGTATTCGGGAGACGTGGTCGTGGCTTCCTGCGGCGCGATCAACTCGGCTGCCCTGCTGCTGCGCTCCGCGAGCGAAAAACATCCAGACGGGCTCGCCAACGGCTCGGGGGTCGTCGGCCGGCACTACATGGGGCACGTCAACTCGGTGCTGATGGCGGTCTCGAAGTGCCCCAACCCGACGGTTTTCCAGAAGACGCTCGCCGTCAACGATTTCTACTTCGGCTCGCCCGAGTGGCAGTACCCGATGGGGCACATCTCCTTCGTCGGAAAGTTCGACCGCGACACGCTCCGGGCCGGCGCCCCCGCGATCGCACCGGGTTTCACGCTGGAGTTGATGGCGAGCCACTCGCTGGATTTCTGGCTGACCTCCGAGGACCTGCCGGACCCTGAGAACCGCGTCACGCTCGACCGAGAGGGCAACATCGTCGTCTCCTACAAGCCCAACAACGAAGAGGGGCACAAGCGTCTGATCTCGAAGCTCCAGGACCTGATGAAGCGGCAGACGAAGTGCCCGATCCATGGCCGCGACTGCCACGTCGGCCTCTTCGCCAGGAACCTCTACCTCGGCCAGAGGATCCCGCTCGCCGGCGTGGCCCACCAGAACGGCACCGTCCGTTTCGGCGACGACCCGAAGACGTCGGCCCTCGACCGCAACTGCAAAGCACACGACGTGGACAACCTCTACGTCGTGGACGCGAGCTTCTTCCCCTCTAGCGGGGCCGTGAACCCCGCCCTGACGATCATGGCCAACGCGCTTCGGGTCGGGGATCACCTGAAGGAGCGGCTGGCTTGACGCGCCCGATCCGACGCTTCCTGCCGGCGCTCGCGTTCCTCATCCTCTCGGCCGCGGCGTCCGGCCAGGGCCTGGTGACCACCGTGGACTCGATCGGGATGACCGTGTCGGACATGGACCGTGCCGTCGAGTTCTACTCGAAGGTCCTGACGTTCGAGAAAGTCTCCGACGTCGAGGTCGCCGGAGCCGAGTACGAGCACCTGGAGGGGGTCTTCGGGCTGCGGATGCGGGTCGTGAGGATGCGGCTCGGGGAGGAGTCGATCGAGCTCGCCGAGTACCTCGCGCCTCGTGGGCTGCCGATTCCGCCCGGACTGAGGAGCAACGACCGGTCCTTCCAGCACATCGCGATCATCGTGAAGGACATGGACGCGGCCTACAGGCGGCTGCGCGAGTCCAAGGTCGAGCACGTGTCCTCGGGGCCGCAGCGGCTGCCTGACTGGAATAGGAGCGCAGGCGGCATCAAGGCCTTCTACTTCCGGGACCCCGACAGGCATCCGCTGGAGATCCTCCAGTTCCCCGAGGGCAAGGGCGATCCGCGCTGGCACCGCCCCTCCGATCGGCTTTTCCTCGGGATCGACCACACGGCGATCGTCGTGGGCGACACCGACGCGAGCCTGAAGTTCTACCGGGACCTGCTGGGCTTCCGCGTGGCGGGGGAGAGCGAGAACTACGGCATCGAGCAGGAGCGCTTGAATAACGTCTTCGGGGCGCGGCTTCGGATCACGGGTTTGAAACCCCCGGCCGGCCCCGCCGTCGAGTTCCTGGAATACCTGGCGCCGCGGGACGGGAGCCCGGCTCCCGAGACGAAGTCCAACGATATCCTCCACCGGCGCACGCGGGTCGTGACCGCGGACGCCGACGCCGCGGCGAAGCGGCTCTTCTCGAGTAGAGTCGAGTTTCGCTCTCCCGGCGCGGTCGAGACCGCGCGGCGGGAGCTCGGTTTTCGAAAGGGCATGCTGGTCGCCGACCCGGACGGACACGTCCTCGAATTCCTGGAGAGGTGAAGATGAGCACACAGGCGGCTCCCCGGACAAAACCCCTCTTCATCCCCGTCATCCTCGGCACGCCCCGCAAGGGGCGCTACAGCGAGCACGTCGCGAAGTTCGTGACGGGCGAGATCGCGCGCTACCCTGGTGTGGAGACGCAGCTCGTGGACGTGCGAGACCTGCCGATGCCGGTCACCGGGGCCGGCGAGGACGTCAAGGACCCCGCGTTCTCGGAGCTCTGCATGAGGGCGGACGCGTTCATCCTCGTCGCGCCGGAGTACAACCACGGCATCCCGGGGCTGCTCAAGCACGTCCTGGACACGAACTTGAAGGAGTACATCCACAAGGCGGTCGGCATCTGCGGCGTCTCCGCAGGCGGCTTCGGCGGGACGCGGGTCATCCAGAACATGCTTCCGATCCTGCGGGAGCTGGGCCTTGTCACGATCTTCTGGGACGGCAACTTCTCGAACGTCGGCAGCCTCTTCGGGGAGGACGGAAAAATCCTCGACGCGGCCTACGGTCGGCGCCTCGAGAAGTTCTTCAAGGAGCTGATCTGGATGGCGACGGTCCTGCGGTACGGGCGCGAGAACGTCACGATGGAGTGAGGACGATGAACAAGGATGAGCAAGTCAAGACCTCCGCTTCGGGCCACCTGATCTGCCCGCGTTGCGGGACCGAGACGAACCGCCACGCGGAGAAGCCCGACTACTCGGCGGATCCTTCGGCGCCCTCCTTCGACCCGGTCCTGGGAGCGGCCCTGATGGAGTTCCACACCTGCCCCGGCTGCCGCTACGTCATCGAGCGCGGGGCGCGGGGCGGGCGAGCTTAGAACCCGTTTCCCTTCGTCGCTGTGGGCAGGCGCAGGATCCAGTGGTTGGCGGCGATGTAGAGGACGCTGCCGTCGTCGCCCCAGTTGAGGTTGCCTGTCCGGGTCCCCGTCAGGATGCGGCCGAGCCGGGTTCCATCAGGTGCGAAGACGTGGACTCCTCCGGGTCCCGCCGAGAAGACGTTGCCCTGCCGGTCCACCTTCAGGCCGTCGGGCAGCCCCGATGTTTCGCTGACCCAGGCGCGGGCCTCAGCGAACTGGCGGCCGGGCCCGAGAGCTCCGTCGGCCCCCACCGGGAACGCCACCCAGATCGCGTTCTTCGGGTCCGAGTTGCTGACATAGAGCGTGTTCTCGTCGGGTGAGAAGGCGATCCCGTTGGGCATCGAGAGCTCCTTCGTCAGGAGCGTGACGGCGCCGGCGGGCGTGACGCGGTAGACGCCCTGGAAGGGCAGCTCCTTTCCGGGGTCGTCAAAGAGCCTCGGCAGGCCGTAGGGCGGATCGGTGAAGTAGACGTCGCCGTTGGACCTGATGGCGAGGTCGTTGGGGCTGTTGAACCGCTTGCCGTCGTAGCGCTCGGCGATCTCGGTGAAGCGGCCGTCCGGCCCCAGGCGGGCGACGCGCCGGTCGCCGTGCTGGCACGCGACGAGCCGTCCCTCGCGGTCGAAGGCGAGCCCGTTGGAGCCGGGCTCGCGCCCCGTGAAGGCCGCGGCACCGGTGTAGCCGCTGGGGCGGATGAACTCCGTGAGCCCGGAGCCCGGCTTCCACCGCAGGATCACGTTGCGAGGGACATCGGAGAAGAGCAGCGACCCGTTCTTCGAGTCCCAGACCGGGCCCTCGGCCCAATCCAGTCCGTCGGCGACCTTCTCGAGCTTCGCGCCGGGAGGGACGAGCGCGTCGAGGCGGGAGTCGAGCCGCTCGATCCGGCCGAACTCGGGAGAGGCAGGTCCGGCGGCGGCCGGCTTCCGGGTCGCGCAGCCCGAGGCGGACAGGAGGAGAACGAGGGCGGCAAACGCGGTGCGGAAACCGCGCGGCGTCGCGGGCATCCAACAAGCGTATCGAAGAACCGACAAACAGAAGGAGGAAGAGATGGATCGGATTCTTGGAAGACGCGGGGTGCTGCTGGCTGCTGCGGCGGCGGTTGGCCTGCTCGTCGCGAGCCACGGGCTCGCCGCCGAGCGGACGAGCAAGCCGTTCTCGGGGGCGAAAGTCAACGGCGGGACGGTGACGATGAAGACCGACGGCGGAAGGATCGTCCTGACCCTCTCGGACGACTTCGTGGACCCGAAGACGCCGGACGTCCACTGGCAGGTCGTGGATTCGAAAGGAAACGTCTACCTGCTCCAGAAGCTGGCAATCAAGGGAGACAAGGTCAACAAGTCGATCACGCTGCCGGCTTACGTCCCCGATGTCGCGAAGGTCCAGATCTGGTGCGCGTGGGCCGAGACGCTTCTCGGCGAGACCTCGTTCTGAGGAGGCGAGCCATGAAAGCCACAAGTCGAATCCTGGCCGGCGCCCTCGTGGCCCTCGCGGCTGCGGCAGTCTCGCCGGCGCAGGTAATGCTGAAGAAGACACTGAACCTCGAAGGCGCCCGGAAGGTCATCGCGGCGGCGCAGGCGCAGGCGCGAAAGACCAACGCGACCGGAGTCGTCGCGGTGGTGGACGACGGTGGGAACTTGATCGCCCTCGAGAGGCTGGACGGCACGTTCGCGGCCGGAGCCGACATCTCGATCGGAAAGGCCCGCACGGCCGTTCTCTTCAAGAAGCCGACGAAGTTCTTCGAGGACGTCATCAAGAACGGCCGCACCGCGATGGTGACGGTCGAGCACTTCACGCCTCTCCAGGGCGGCATCCCGATCTTCGTGGACGGCCAGGTCGTCGGCGGGGTCGGGGTCTCCGGCGCCGCGAGCGCGCAGCAGGACGAAGAGCTGGCGATCGCGGGCGCGGCGGCGGTCGGAGGCGGCCAGTGAGCCGCGCGGCTCGCCTGGCCGCCGCCTCGATCCTTATCGTGGCGGCAGCGTTGGGCCAGGACGCCGGCCCGGTTGTCCGTCATTACCCGGCCGCCGACGTGGCGGCGGCGTTCGCGAAGGGCGCGGTGCTCTTCGACGGCGCCGGCGGCAACTACATGATCCACGCCTCGCGGCGCGAGAAGCCCGGCATGGCCGAGGTGCACGTGAAGGACGCCGACCTCATCTACGTGATGGAGGGGAGCGCGACCTTCGTGACCGGCGGCCGTGTCCTCGAGGGCAAGACGACCGCGCCCGACGAGATCCGCGGAACCTCGATCGCCGAGGGGCAGACGCGGCAGCTCTCGAAGGGCGACGTCATCATCGTCCCGAAGGGAACCCCGCACCAGTTCGCCGAGACGACGAATCCCTTCCTCTACTACGTCGTCAAGGTCCGATGAGGAGAGCGCGATGAACTGCATCCCCTTTCTCCTCGCCGTCCTGCCGCTGATTGGCGGTCCGGCTCCGCAGGACGCTCCGGACGCCAAGCCCGAGGCGGTCGTGGACCTGGCAACCTCGGAGGGCGTAAAGCGCGTCGCCGGCCAGTGGCGCTACAGCGACGCTCGGCTCGTCGAGGCGCAGTTCCCCGGCCCGGGTCCGGACAACCAGCCGACGGGCGCCGTCGGAAAGACCTGGGACGTCGAGCCTCGAGCCGGGTGGGCCGACTTCGACGACTCGAAGTGGGAGGCCATCGCGCCGGAGGCGCTCTCGGCCAGGCGCGGCGCCGGGCGTCTTGGGTTCAACTGGTACCGCATCACCGTGACCGTCCCTCAGAAGATCGGGGACTACGATCCGGCCGGCAAGACCGTCGTCTTCGAGGCGGCCGTGGACGACGCGGCCGAGGTCTGGATCGACGGAGAGCTCGCCCGCTACCTCGGGCAGCGCGGCGGCTCGATGGTCGCCGGGTGGAACGCGCCCAACCGGGTGATCGCGGCGCGTCACGTCAAGCCGGGCCAGAAGATCCAGATCGCGCTCTTCGGGATCAACGGACCGCTCTCGGCGCCGCCCACGAACTTCATCTGGGTCCGCTCCGCGAAGCTCGAGTTCCATCCCGGCGCGCCGGGGCCCGTCGCGATCACACCTGCCGAGGTCAACGTCGCCGTCGTCCGTAAGGATCCGGCTCTCGACGCGATCGTGGGGCCCAACCCGAAGGTCTTCGAGCTTGCCGAGGGTTTCGCCTTCACGGAAGGGCCGATCTGGGTCTCCGAGGAGAAGGCGCTCCTCTTCTCCGACCCCAACAGCAACGTCATTTACCGCTACTCGAGCGATGGGAAGCTCTCCGTCTTCCGGCAGCCGAGCGGCTACGCCGGCGCGGACATCTCGGAGTACGGCCAGCCGGGCTCCAACGGCCTGACGCTCGACTCGCAGCGCCGGCTGACGATCGACCAGCACGGCAACCGCCGCGTCATCCGCCTCGAGAAGGACGGTCGGGAAACGGTCCTCCTCGACCGCTGGCAGGGCAGGCGCCTGAACAGCCCCAACGACCTCGTCTACCGCTCCGACGGAACCCTCTTCGTGACCGATCCGCCGTTCGGCCTTCCGAAGTTCTTCGACGACCCGCGCAAGGAGCTGCCCTTCTCGGGAGTGTACGCGGTCACGCCGAAGGGGAAGGCCATCCTCGTGACGAAGGATCTGACCGGGCCCAACGGCATTGCCTTCTCGCCCGACGAGAAGTTCCTCTACGTCGGCAACTGGGACGAGAAGAGGAAGGTCGTCATGCGGTACCCGGTCCATCCGGACGGCACCGCCGGCAAGGGAGAGCTCTTTTACGACATGACCTCCGCGCCGGGTGACGACGCCATCGACGGTATGAAGGTGGATCAGAGGGGCAACCTCTATGTCTCCGGGCCGGGGGGCCTCTGGATCCTCTCGCCGGAAGGCAAACACCTCGGCACGGTCATCCTGCCCAAGCACCCTCACAACTTCGCCTGGGGCGGCGACGACGGGAAGACGCTCTACCTCTGCGCGCGCTCGGGCCTCTACAGCATCCGCCTCGGCATCGCCGGCATCCGCCCCTGAAACCCGGGCCCGCGTCCCGGCATCCAACGAGACGAGCCGAAAACGAAAACGTCGAAAGAAAGGAAAGAGAGATGAGTCGCAAAGGTTGGATCGGTCTGGCGGTGCTGATGCTGGGAGCGGGCGGCTGGTACGCGTTCCGCCCGGAGAGGCTCTTCGTCAACCAGAAGGTGAATGAGCAGCTTTCCGGTTCGGCCGTCGCGGTCGCGAGCGGAAACTTCCACGGGGCCGCTCACGAGACGAAGGGGATGGCGACGATCTACCGGCTCCCCGATGGAAGGCGGACGCTGCGGCTGACTCAGTTCCAGACGTCCAACGGCCCCGAGGTCCAGGTCTACCTCGGTGTGGCCGCCGACGCGACCGACAACGAGTCGGTCACGAAGGCCGGATTCGTCACACTCGGAGCAATGAAGGGCAACATCGGCGACCAGAACTACGACATCCCGGACGGCGTGGACCTCTCGAAGTACCACTCGGTCACGATCTGGTGCCACCGCTTCGGGGTCAACTTCGGGACGGCGCCGCTGTCCTGATAGACTTTTCTCTCCGAAATCAAGGTCCGGCGCCGCCTCTCGGGCGGCGCCTCTGCCTTTCGGAGGCTGCCACGGACGAGACGAGCGAACAGGCCCGGCGCGTCGAAGAGCTGGAGACGGAGCTCCGGCATCTCCGGGAGGACCTGCGGGAGAGCGAGCAGTTCAACACCCGCATCCTGGAGGCCAGCCGTGACTGCGTGAAGGTCCTCGACCTGGAGGGCCGGCTCCTCTCCATGAACAAGGGCGGGATGGAGATGCTCGAGATCTGCGACTTCGGCCCGCTCAAGAACTCCTATTGGATCGACTTCTGGGAAGGAAACGACCGGGCAGCCGCGAAGTCCGCGGTCGAAGCCGCGAGGGAAGGCGGAATGGGGCGCTTCGTCGGCTTCTTCCCGACGACGCAGACCCGCAAGCCGATGTGGTTCGACGTCGTCGTCAGCCCGATCCTCGCTCCCGACGGCAAGCCCGAGCGCCTCGTCGCGCTCTCCCGCGACGTCACCGAGAGGAAGCGCGCCGAGGACATGCTCCGCACGATCACGGAGGGGACCTCCTCGGTCACGGGCAAGGAGTTCTTTCGGTGCCTGGTGCAGCACCTCGCCATGGGCCTGATGGTTCGCTACGCGTTCCTCGCCGAGTGCCGCGACAGGAAGCACGCCCGCTCCGTCGCGTTCTGGGAGGGGAGCGGCTTCGGCGAGAACTTCGAGTACGACGTCGCCGGGACTCCATGCAACAACGTGCTGGAGGGGCGCACGTGCTTCTACCCCAACCGCCTCCAGGCGCTCTTCCCCGAGGACGTCGGCCTTGCCTCCTGGCAGGCGGAGAGCTACCTGGGCGTGCCGCTGCTGGATTCCATGAGCCGGATCATCGGCCACCTGGTCATCCTCAACGACCGGCCCATGGAGCAGGATCCGCTGCTCGTCTCGGTGCTGGAGACGTTCGCGTCGCGGGCGGGAGCGGAGCTCGAGCGGCAGGAGGCCGACGACAAGCTTCGCGCGGCGATGGCCGAGGTCGAGTCGCTCAAGAACCGCCTCCAGGCGGAAAACCTGTACCTGCAGGAGGAGATCCGCACCGAGCACAACTTCGAGGAGATCGTGGGTAACAGCCCGCCTCTCCTGGCGGCGCTGTCGCAGGTCGAGCACGTCGCTTCGACGGACTCGACGGTCCTCCTCATGGGGGAGACCGGGACCGGCAAGGAGCTCTTCGCGCGTGCGATCCACAGCCGGAGCGCCCGGCGCGAGAGGCCGCTGGTCAAGGTCAACTGCGGAGCGATCCCGGCCGGCCTCGTCGAGAGCGAGCTCTTCGGCCACGTCCGCGGCGCCTTCACGGGCGCGCTCGAGAAACGGGTCGGCCGCTTCGAGCTGGCCAACGGCGGAACGATTTTCCTGGATGAAGTCTCGGAGCTGCCGCTCGAGACCCAGGTCAAGCTCCTTCGCGTCCTTCAGGAAAAGGAGTTCGAGCCGGTCGGCGGCAGCCGCACCGTCCGCGTCAACGTCCGGGTCCTTGCCGCGAGCAACCGGGAGCTGGAAGAGGCAGTTTCCTCCGGCGCCTTCCGGGCGGACCTGTTCTACCGGTTGAACGTCTTCCCGATCCGGGTGCCGGCGCTTCGGCAGAGGAGGGGAGACATCCCGCTGCTGGTGACGTTCTTTCTCGGCAGTCTCTCCAAACAGCTCGGCAAGCGGCTCGACGGCGTCTCCCGCGCGAGCATGGATCGGTTGACGGCCTATCCCTGGCCGGGGAACGTCCGGGAGCTGCAGAACGTCGTCGAGCGCGCCGCGATCCTCGCCCGGGGCCCGATCCTGGAGATCGAGCAGGACATGCTCGCGCCTTCGAAATCGGGCGCGGTCGAGGCGGACGGCTCCCGGACACTGGAAGAGATCGAGCGCTCCCACATCCGCGCGGCCCTGAAGTCCACCGGCGGCGTCGTCGAGGGACCGCGAGGCGCCGCGAACATCCTCGGGATCCATCCGAACACGCTTCGTAGCCGCATCAAGCGGCTTGGCCTCGACCGGGTCCGCTCCCACGAGATTTCGTAGTTTCCACCAAATTTGAGGGCGGCCAAAGTGGCCGACACGGCCGCTTTTTCGTTCAAGCCTTTTCCTGTCAGCAGTTGCAGCAATGGCAGCGACTTCGGGAAACCGGGTACGCCGCTTGCCTTTGTAAGGCGTCGAGAACAACGCACCGATGCTCAAGATCACGAAGCTCGAACCCGTGAGGGACGGATCGGTCCTCAAGCTCGAGGGAAGGCTGGTGGGGCCCTGGGTCGCGCAGCTGCGAGAGGTCGCGGAGGCCGAGCTGGCGCAGGACCGGCCCCTGGCTTTCGAGGTCTCTGAGGTGAGCTTCGTGGATCGCCGGGGAGAAGAGCTTCTTCGCGAGCTCGTCGCCCGGAGGGTTCGCCTGGAGGGGCCGTCGGGATTCGTACGGGAGCTTCTCAGAGGCAACGGAGGCGCCAGATGAAGACCACTGCCAACACGGTCCCATCCGCGACCCGGGAGAGCGCCGGGGAGGAGCAGTTTCTCGACCGGCTTCGGGCGGGCGACGAGTGCGCGTTCGAAGTCCTGGTCCGACTTCACGGAGGTCGGATGCTGGCGATCGCGCGGCAGTTTCTCTCCCGCAACGAGGATGCCCAGGACGCCGTGCAGGAGGCCTTCCTCTCCGCGTTTCGCTCCGTCGGCGGTTTTCGGGGAGGAAGCTCGCTCTCGACGTGGCTTCACCGCATCGTCGTCAACGCGTGCCTGATGAAGATCCGCGGGGCTTCCCGGCGGCCCGAGACCCCGATCGAAGAGCTTCTCCCGGCCTTCGACGAGACCGGGCACCACGCCGCCCCCGTCGAGGACTGGGCGGTCAGCCCTGAAAAGGCGATGCTCTCCCGGGAGACCCGGGAGCGCGTGCGTGCGGCCATCGAGAAGCTTCCGGCCTCCTACCGAACCGTCCTCGTTCTTCGCGACATCCAGGAGCTTTCGACCGAGGAGACGGCCGAGGTCCTCTCGCTGACCCGCACGGCCGTGAAGGTCCGCCTCCACCGCGCCCGCCTGGCCCTGCGGGGACTTCTCGCCCCCATGTTCACAGCCCCCGGCGAGGCGTGAGGAGAGGTTCTCTGTTCCCGAGGGTTCTCCCATGCCGTAGGGGAGGGGCTTGCCCCTCCCGTCATGACGGTCGTTAAGGTGGCACTGCCTGCATTACAAGTTGGTGGCGGGAGGCCCAAGGGCCTCCCCTACAGCGCGACCGGGGCCATATCATCGGGAAGAGAATGAGAATCGCGGTGATCGGCGCCGGCGGAGTGGGAGGCTACTTCGGCGCCTCGATGGCCCGCGCGGGCCACGAGGTGAAGTTCCTCGCGCGAGGCCCGCACCTCGAAGCGATCCGCTCCCGCGGGATGGAAGTGCGCGAGCCCGAGGGATCCTGGAAGGTCCCGGCGGTCGCCACCTCGGTCGCGGCGGAGCTGTTGCCGGCGGACTTCGCGATCGTCGCCGTCAAGAGTTACTCGGTGGCCGAGGTCGCGCCGGCGGTCCGGCAGGTCGCGGAGGGAGGCGGCGTCGCCGTCCCCCTTTTGAACGGCGTCGAGGCCTTCGAGACGCTCGCCGGATTCGGCGTGCCCCGGGAAAGGATGCTCGCCGGACTGGCGGTCATCAGCGCGGAGAAGTCCGGGCCGGGGGTGATCACTCGCAGGAGCGACTTCCGCCGCGTCGTCGTCGGGGAGCGCTCGGGCGGCCCCTCGGAGCGCGCTGAGCGCATCGCGGCGGCGTTCCGCGACGGCGGAACGGAAGCCAGCGCCTCGCAGGACATCGCCGTGGACCTCTGGCGAAAGTTCCTGTTTCTGACGACGATCGCCGCGGTCTGCGGCCTCTCGCGGGCACCCATCGGGGCAGTCCTGCAGGCTCCCCTGGGCCCCGAGCTCGTCGATCGGGCGGGCCGGGAGATCGCCGCGGTCGCGCGGGCCAGGGGAGTCGCGCTGCCGGCGGGCGAGGAGGACAAGGTCCTCCCGATGGTCCGCGGCCTGCAGCCGCATTTGAAGCCGAGCTTCCTTCTCGACGTCGAGCGCGGCGGTCCCAACGAGCTCGACGTCCTGAGCGGGGCCGTCTCCCGCTACGGCCGCGAAAGCGGCGTTGCGACGCCCATTCACGACACCGCCGTCGCCGCACTTTCCGCCGCGGCCAGCCCGGCCTGAAACCGCCCTCCTCCCATGGCATCCAACGGTTGTCAGCACGAAAGGAAAGGGCGATGAAGACGCTGGTCACCTGTTACCGCTGCAACCTGCCGATGATTCCCCAGCGCGAGCCGCTCGACCTCTCCTGGGCCGGAGACGGGCCGAACGCCGCGGACATCGAGTTCCGCGGGATCCTCGTGGAAGTCCACCGCTGCCCCTCGTGCGCCGGCGTCGCGACGAGGCCGGTGACGATCCAGCTGCCCGAGCGCGCTCGACTGGCGGCGGCCGTCTGAGGTCATGAAGGCCGTCGCCGTTCTCCCGCGCAACCCGGGCTCGGTTCACCTGGCCGACCTGCCCCGGCCGTCGGTGTCCGACGTCCCGGGCGGACGCGGGGTCCTCATCCGGGTCCTTCGCTGCGGCGTGGATGGGACCGACAAGGAGATCAGCGCCGGCGAGTACGGCGCGGCGCCCGCGGGCTCGAGCTTCCTCGTGCTCGGCCACGAGAACTTCGGCCGCGTCGAAGCCGTGGGGGAGAACGTCTCGGAGGTCGCGCCGGGCGACTACGTCGTAGCGACGGTGCGGCGCCCCGGCAAAAGCCTCTACGACGTCATCGGGACCTCCGACATGACGACGGACGACTCCTACTTCGAGCACGGCATCAACCTGCTCCACGGGTTCCTGACGGAGTATTCCGTCGACGACGCCGACTTCGTGGTCAAGATCCCGAAGGGGCTGAAGGACGTCGCCGTGCTGCTCGAGCCCCTGACGGTCGCCGAGAAGGGGATCGCCCAGGCCTGGGAGATCCAGCGGCGCCTACGCGTCTGGAAGCCGCGGCGGGCCGCGGTCATGGGGGCTGGCACGATCGGCCTGCTCGCGACCCTCGTCCTGCGCCTGCGCGGCCTCTCCGTCACGACCTTCGGCCTGACGCCGAGGCCGTATCTGAACTCCGACCTGCTCGAAGCTCTCGGCGCGCGGTACGTCTCGACGAAGGAGACGCCGCTCCTCGAGGAGGCCAGGAGGAGCGGACCGTACGACGTCATCTTCGAGGCGACCGGTTTTTCTCCGATCGTCTTCGAGAGCATGCAGGCTCTCGGCAAGAACGGCGTGCTGGTCCTCTCGAGCGTCACCGGCGGCAATCGCGAGGTCACAGTTCCCGCCGACAAAATCAACCTGGACTTCGTCCTCGGCAACAAGGTCATGGTCGGAACTGTCAATGCGAACCGGGAGTACTTCGAGAGCGGCGTGAGAGACATGGCCCAGGCGGAATCGGAGTACCCGGGCTGGCTCGGGAAGCTTTTGACGCACCCGGTCCGGGGGTTGGAGAATTACCGGCAGCTCTTCGACGCGCTAAACGGCGCGAAGGGCGCGATCAAGGTGTACTGCGAGATCGCACCATGAGCCCCGAGAAGCCGGCCGGCCTGGCCGAGGAGGTCCGCCTCCAGGACGACGCCTCCCGGACTTTCAACTGGAAGCGGTGGGGGCCCTACCTGTCGGAGCGGCAGTGGGGGACGGTGCGCGAGGACTACTCTCCGTACGGGACGGCGTGGGAGTACTTCCCCCACGACCACGCCAGGAGCCGCACGTACCGCTGGGGCGAGGACGGGCTCCTGGGCGTCACGGACCGCGAAGGGCGCCTCTGCTTTGCGCTCGCGCTCTGGAACGGCCGCGACCCGATCCTCAAGGAGCGCCTCTTCGGCCTGACAGGCAACGAGGGCAACCACGGCGAGGACGTCAAGGAGAGCTACTTCTACCTCGACTCGACGCCCACGCACTCGTACATGAAGGCCCTCTACAAGTACCCTCAGCGGGAGTTTCCCTACGCCTGGCTCGTCGAGGAGAACCGCCGGCGAGGCAAACACGACCCGGAATTCGAGCTGGCCGACACCGGGGTCTTCGACGACGGGCGCTACTTCGACGTCTTCGCCGAGTACGCGAAAGGAGCCCCCGACGACATCCTCGTCCGGATCACGATCGCCAACCGCGGGCCCGAGGCGGCGAAGCTGGACGTCCTGCCCACGCTCTGGTTCCGCAACACCTGGGCCTGGGGAAGGACCGGAGAAGGCTACTGGCCCAGGCCGCGGATCTCCGCCGCGGCCGGCGGGACCCTGCTCGCCGAGCACGCGGACCTGGGGCGTTTCTTCCTCGCTGTCGAGGGCCGGCCCCGGATCCTCTTCACGGAGAACACCACCAACGCGGCCCGTCTCTTCGGCGGCGCGAACTCCGAGCCGCACGTCAAGGACGCGTTTCATGAATACGTCGTCCACGGCCGCGCGGAAGCCGTCTCTCCGGCGGAGGAAGGCACGAAGGCGGCCGCGCTCCACCGGCTGGAGATCCCCGCGGGCGGCGAGACGACGCTTCGCCTGCGGCTCTACTCCGAGGAGTGTTCTCCGCCCGAGCCCTTCGGCGCCGCGTTCGACCGGGTCTTCGAGGAGCGCCTGGCCGAGGCCGACGCGTTCTACGGCGACCGCCTTCCCCCGGAGTTTTCGCCCGAGGAGCGCCGCGTCGCCCGCCAGGCCTACGCGGGACTCCTCTGGTCCAAGCAGTTCTACTACTACTCCCTCAAGGACTGGCTCGAGGGCGACCCGTCGCAGCCGCCGCCGCCGGCATCCCGGAAGAACGGGCGCAACTCCGACTGGAAACACCTCTATAACCGGGACGTCATCTCGATGCCGGACAAGTGGGAGTACCCGTGGTACGCGGCCTGGGACCTCGCGTTCCACATGGTCCCCATGGCGCGGATCGACCCGGACTTCGCCAAGCAGCAGCTCATCCTGCTCATGCGCGAGTGGTACATGCATCCCAACGGGCAGGTCCCCGCGTACGAGTGGGCGTTCGGCGACGTGAACCCTCCCGTGCACGCCTGGGCGGCGTGGCGCGTCTACAAGATCACCGGGGCCCGCGGGCAGCGCGACCGCGCGTTCCTCGTGCGCGCCTTCCACAAGCTCCTGATCAACTTCACGTGGTGGGTCAACCGCAAGGACCCGGAGGGCAACAACCTCTTCGCCGGAGGCTTCCTGGGACTGGACAACATCGGGGTCTTCGACCGGTCGGCGCAGCTCCCGACCGGCGGCCACCTCGAGCAGGCCGACGGCACCGCGTGGATGGCCTTCTTCTGTTCCACGATGCTCGCGATGGCGCTCGAGCTCGCCAGCCAGGACCGCGCCTACGAGGACGTGGCCTCGAAGTTCTTCGAGCACTTCGTCTCGATCGTGGACGCGATGAACTCGCTCGGCGGCATGGGTCTCTGGGACGAGCAGGACGGCTTCTATTACGACCAGCTCCACCTGGACGGCACCCACCTTCCCCTGAAGGTCCGGTCGATGGTAGGGCTGATCCCCCTCTTCGCGGTCGAGGTCCTCGAGGAAGACGTCCTGGCGAAGCTCCCGGGATTCCGGCGCCGCATGGACTGGTTCCTGCAAAACCGCGCGGACCTCGCGCACCACATCTCCTACATGGCGAGCTCGGCGAGCGGGGAGGCGCACCGACTCCTGGCGATCCCATCGCGCGAGCGCCTGGAGAAGGTTCTCCGATACCTGCTCGACGAATCCGAGTTCCTCTCGCCGCACGGGATCCGCGCCGTCTCGCGGGTCCACCGGGAGGAGCCGTACGTCTTCCGCGTGGGCGGGATGGAGCACCGCGTGGATTACGACCCGGCCGAGTCCACGACCGGGCTCTTCGGGGGCAACTCGAACTGGCGCGGGCCGGTGTGGTTCCCGGTCAACTACCTCCTGGTCGAAGCCCTCGAGCGGTACGGCCACTTCTACGGCGAAGATTTCCGGGTTGAGTGCCCGGTCGGCTCCGGGCGGTTCCTGACCCTCTCGGGCGTCGCCGACGAGATCGCCGAGAGGCTGACGACGCCTTTCCTTCCGAATTCCTCCGGCGCCAGGCCCTGCCACGGAGGCGACCTTCGGTTCGCTTCCGACCCGCACTGGCGCGAGCTCGTTCTCTTCCACGAGTACTTCCACGGCGATACCGGCCGCGGAATCGGCGCGAGCCACCAGACCGGCTGGACCGCCCTCGTCGTGCGTTGCCTGGAGGAGGTCGCGGCCGTGCGGCGCCGGAAGGATCCGAGGCAGACGGTGGAGGCCCTGAAGGCGCGGCTGACCTCGGAGAGGCGCGCTCGCAAGAACAAACCCGCGGCAGGAGTCTCGACGTGAGCTCGGCCGCCGCCGCCGCGCCAGCGGCCGTCCGTCCCGCCGCGCGCGCCGTGGTCGTCAAGCACCATGCGCTCGTGCGGCTGTCGCACTGGTTCAACGTCCCGATCCTCTTCGGGCTGATCGCGACGGGCCTCTCGATCTACTGGGCGGCGCCGGTCTTCCAGCACGCGCGCGACGCGGCGACCGGCAGCGACGACTACGTCGCGGACCTCGGCATCTGGATCGTCCGCCACGTGCCCGGAGCGGCCGGCGACCATGACCCCGGCGGCTGGGTCTACAACCGCCTCGGGATCGGCACGTTCCACCTCGCGCAGGCCCTGCGCCTCCACTGGCTCTTCGCCTACCTCTTCATGGCGAACGGCCTGCTCTACGTCCTTGGGCTCTTCCTGGGCGAGGGGTACCGGGCGCTGCTGCCACGGCTCTCCGACGTTCCGGAAGCGCTGAAGATGATCCGCTACTACGTCGGGGTCGTGCCGGCGAAGCTCTTTCGGCGTCCCTGGCCGCATCCGCCGGTGAAATCGAAATACAACGCCCTGCAGCGAGGCGCGTACTTCTCGATGCCGATGCTGGGGATCCTCGCGGTCGCGAGCGGCTGGGCGATGCACAAGCCGGTGCAGCTGCCGTGGCTCGAGCGCCTCTTCATCAACTACAACGGAGCGCGGATCGTCCACTTCCTGGTCATGGCCCTCTTCGCCGCCTTCGTCGTTCCGCACATCGTCCTCGTCTTCGCCGACGGCTGGGATACCTTCCGCTCCATGATCGTCGGCTGGTCGGAGCGGGTCCGGGAGCCTCATGGAAAAGCCTGAAGTTCCCGTGCAGCTTCCGGTCTCGAAGCTGCGAGCCGGGTCGCGGCGGGACTTCCTTCTCTTTGGAGCTGGCACCCTCGCGGCCGCGGCCGGGTTCTGGTGGCTGATGCCCGACGACACCCGTCAGATGCACCTGACGCCGCGCCTTCGCGACTGGATGGACTCGCTCGACGCGCGGCTGGGCGCGACGCCGGAGCGCCGGGAGAAGTACCTCAACAAGACCCTGACCTTCGACGACGACATCGCCGAGGCGCTCTACTCGCCGGACCGCTCCGTCCGGACGTATTCGAAGTCCGACGTCAACCCGCTTCGCAACAACTACAACGGGCGGACGCCCGGCCCGGAGTACCTGCCGGGCTGGACGCTGACCCTCTCGGGGCTCGCGTCCGGAAAGATCGAGCAGCTGACGATCGGCGACCTTCTCTTGAAGTTCGCGCACCATGAGCAGGTCACGCGGCTCTTCTGCGTGGAAGGGTGGAGCATGATCGCGTGGTGGGGAGGCCTGAGGTTCGCGGACCTCCTGCGCGCCTACCCGCCCGCGCCCGGAGCGAAGTGGGCGCGGCTGGACTCGGCGGTCGGCCTCGACTCTTCGGGCAACCCGGACCCGTACTACGTCTCGATCGACCTTCCGACCGCGCGGCACCCCCAGGCGCTCCTGGCGACGCACGTCTCCGGAAAGCCGCTGCCGCTCGCCCACGGGGCACCGCTGCGCCTGCTCGTCCCGATGAAGCTGGGGCTGAAGAACATCAAGGCGGTGACCTCCATCGCCTACTCCGCCGCCGAGCCGGCAGACTACTGGAACGAGCGCGGCTACTCGAAGTACGACGGCTTATGACACCGAGGAACGTTTCGGTTCCGGGGCTGGTCGTGACCCTCGCCGCGATCCTCTTCGCGGGCTCCCTCGTCACGGCCGAAAAAAGCGGCGAGCCGCTCGTCGCTCCCGCCGGCCCGGGAGGCGCCCGCAACCTGACGCTCGCGCCGGACCTCTCCTTCACCGACGACTCCTCGAGCAACTTCCCGATCCGCGGCGAGAACCTGGGCGACGGACGGATCGCCTCGGACCGGCCGACGGCCATCTTCCTCGGGACTGCTCACTGCTGGAACACAAACCGCGAGGCCGAGAGGTTCGTCGCCGTCGCGGCCAGGCAGAAGGACGCCGTCCGCTTCCTGGTCGTGGACCTGGACCGCCCCAGCAAGGAGCAGAAAACCCTGGTCTCGCGCTTCTTCCACGGCTACATTCCGACGCTGGCGATCCTCGATTCCTCGGGGAAGGTCGTCTACAACCGGTCCGGCGAAACGGCGCGGCAGCGCGGCGACACCTCCGGCCTCGAAGAGATCCTTCGGAAGGCGAGCCCGCCGGTCCAGTAGAGACTAGAGGCGGGACCCGGTCGGTCCGGGACTCATCTTTTTTGTCGCCTTCGCCCGGCCCTGGTGTAGGGAGGGGGGGACGAACGCGCTCCCGAGCTTTTCGATGGTCGCGTAGTGCTCGGCCGCCAGCCTCTCGAGAAGGGCCGCCCCGCGCGGGGTCGGCTCGATGAGGACCCGACGGCCGTTGTTGGCGTCGCGTCGCCGCCGGACCA
>DATFQY010000076.1:0-2307 GCA_035263845.1 Thermoanaerobaculia bacterium
GGGCCGTAGGGAGATCCGAGAGCCTTTGCTCCCGAGCCGTTCGCAGTGCCCAGGCGGAAGTGTCCGTGAGCTTCGAGCAGAAGGAACCCGGTCGTATCACCGCCGGAATCGAAGACGTCGATGACGGCGTCCCTCTGTTCGGCGATCGGGTAGCTGAAGACTCCGGTGCGCGTTCCCGCGAAAAGGAGCCCGCGGGCCCGGTCGATCGTGAGCGAGAGGACCCTGGGGCTCGAAAGCCCAGAGTTCATCGAGCTCCAGTTTCTTCCGCTATCGACGCTTCGAAGGACGCCGTCCTTGTCCGTGCCGGCGTAAAGGGCCTGGGGGTATGAGGGATCGAAGACCAGGGCCCGACTCGCCGAGTTCGATGTATTTCGCCAGGTCTGCCCCCCGTCCTCGCTCAGGTAGATCCCGGGGCTCGAGCTGTCATAACCACTCGCGCCGGCCAGGACCCGCTGCGAGTCGGACGGATCAACTGCGATCGAGTAGACGCTCGACCACAGGACCACCCCCGCGTCGCTCTGCTTCCAGCTCTTCCCTCCGTCGGTGCTCTTGAACATCGAGGCGAAACCCGGGTAGTCGAAGTCCGCGTCGATGCCTGCGTACATCGTCGAGGGGACAGCCGGATCGAGCTCGAGGCTCGTGATCGCTTCGTCGCAGATGAACGAACAGTAGTAGCTGAACGAGCTGTCAGACCAGGTCGTTCCTCCGTCGCGGCTGGTCGAAACCGTGGCGCCCGCATGGCCGACATGCAGTACGTCCGCCTCTTTCGGATTGACCGCGACAGACGTGACCAGGCCCGCCGAGTTGACCTGCTTCCAGGTTTTTCCCCGGTCAGTGCTCCGGAAGAGGTAGCTCCGAAGAGGCCCGGCGACCGCATAGAGGGCGCCTCCGTTGCGCTCGTCGAAGGCCAGTTTCTCGACGGACAGGCCACCACCGATATAGGACTGTGTCCACGTCTCGCCTCCATCGGCGCTCTGGAAGACGCCCTCAACGCCAACCGCCGCGTAGATTCGCGAGGGACTGCCCGGTTCGACGACCAGGGAACTGACCGAGTGGTCCTGGAGGCCCCGGCTCATCCAGCCGGGCCCGGCCAAAGCCACCCCGGAAAGGAGGAAGACGGCCCCCAGAAGAGATCCGAGGGACCGAGTCCAGGTCGTGCGGGAGAGCATGGCGGCCTCCTTTCCGTCTAGCAGGCCCGATCAGTTCAGATCGATCGAGCCGCGGAATTCGCCATCCGCCGACAGGAACCAGACGCGCGCGAGCCCATCGGAGTTGCGCCAGAGCACCCGGCTCGAGCCGTCGGCTCCTGCCGAGAGCCGCGAAGCCTGGAAGCCTGGCGGCGGCGGATAGAGCGTGCCATAGCTGACCGGCTCCCCGTCGGCGCCGACTGTCCAGACGGCGATCCGGCCGTCCTGGTGAGACCTCAGCAGGCGCGTGCGATTGTCGTTGGCGACCGACAGATCCACGAACCTCCATCCCGAATCGGGTCCGTAGCGGGTCGTCTCCAGCAGCCCTCGCGAATCGACGAACGAGAGGCCGGCCCTTCCGTCGGCGTTGTTCCAGAGGATTCGAGTCCGGCCGTCGTGGCCACCCGCGATCGCCGTGGCGGACCAGCCCGGGTAGGGGCCATAACCGTAATCGGCCGTTCGGACGCCGGACGCGTCGACCGTCCACAGGGAGGCGCTCGCCTCGGCGGTCCAGAGGACACGCGTCGAGCCGTCCGCTCCGGCGGCCACGTCGCGAGCCGCCCATCCCGGTTGCGCGGGAAAGAGGAAAGCCGCCTGGACGCCCTCGGGCCGCGTCAGCCACAGCGCGGCCGATCCGTCGTCGTCGTTCCAGAGGACTCGGGTCAGGCCGTCCGCTCCGCGCTCGCCCGCGGTGGGAGTCCAGCCGGCGTAGGGCCCGTACTCGGTTCCGAGAGTCTTCCCTCCCGAAACGTCCGCCGAGCCCAGGCGGAATCGGCCGAAGGCCTCGAGCAGCAGGAACCCGGTCCCGTTGCCGCCGGTGTCGAAGATGTCGAGGAACGCGTCCCGCGTCTCGGCGACCGCGTAGCTGAAGACTCCGTCGCCCGTTCCGGCGAGGAGGAGCCCGCGGGCCCGGTCGATCGCGAGAGAGAGGATCTTCGCCTTCGGAAGACCGGAGCCCAGCGGGCTCCAGCTCTTTCCGAGATCCGGGCTCCGGATCACCCCATCGTGGTCTGTCCCGGCGTAGACTGCCAGGGGATTCCAGGGATCCACGGCCAGCGAGCGACTCACCGAATTGGATGTTTTCCCCCACAGTCGCCCCGCGTCCACACTCAGGTAGGTA
>DATFQY010000077.1:0-22408 GCA_035263845.1 Thermoanaerobaculia bacterium
TGATCCGCAGCGTGCCGGTGTTGACGTTGACGGTGCCGGCGTTGGTGAAGGGGATGCCGACGACGAGGATGCCCGTGGCGGTGTCGCGGGTGAAGGTGCTTGAGGCATTGTTGTTGAAGGCGTTGGTGCCGCCGCCGTTGGTTATGTTGTTGCTGAGTGGGGCGTTGAAGGAGGCGTTGTTCTGGAAGGTGCCGTTGTTGAAGGCGAACTGACCGGCGGTCCAGTTGGTGGTGGCGTTGTTGATGATCGTGCGGCTGAGGAGGACGCTGCCGCTGATGGTCAGGGTCGCTCCGGCGGCGATGGTCGTCGTACCGGTACCCGACATAGTCCCGCCCGACCACGCGAATAGGCCGTTGACCGTGAGGGTCCCGTCGCCCTGAAGCGTTCCGGCGCTCATCGTCACCGAACCGTGAGTACCGATGGAGCTGGCCGCAGCGAGGGTCAGTGAGTTGTTGGGAAGCGACAGAGTCTGGGTGCCGGTCGAGCCGCCGAGCGTCAGGCTGTTGACCGAAGCGGCGGCGTCGATGGTCACGGTGTAGGTGCCGTCCAGGGTGATCGAGACATCGTCGGCGGAGGTCGGCACCTGCGCCGGGTCCCAGTTTCCGGCCGTGTTCCAGTTCCCGCTGACCGCGTTTTTCCAGGCGATCGGGCCGGCAGCCGCCGTGACCGGGCCGAGAATCCCGGCGAGGGCCAGAGCGATACCCGCCAGGATCCTCCGGACATGGAACTTGCCCATGGCCTTCCTCCGGAGGACACGCGCAAGGAGTGGCAAAACGGGATCACCCGGAATGGAGCCGAAAGAGGCATACTTGCCTCACACGGATACACGGACATGCCCGGACATTCTGGAAAACCGCCCGGTTCTTCGCCTGGTGACGTCACCGGCCTCCTGCTGGCTTGGGGCCGCGGGGACGAAAAGGCGCTCGAAGAGCTGATCCCGCTCGTCTACGAGGAGTTGCGCAGGCTGGCCGACCGGTACCTCCGACGGGAGAGGGCGGGACACACGCTACAGCCGACCGCCCTGGTCAACGAGGCGTACCTGAAGCTCGTCAACCAGAGACAGGTCGCCTGGAAGAACCGCGGTCAGTTCTTCGCGATCGCCTCGCAGACGATGCGGCGGCTGCTCGTGGATCACGCCCGAAAGCACGACGCGGAGAAGCGGGGCGGGGGAGTGACTCATGTCCCGATCGACGATGCTGTCGAGCCGGCGGCGCCGGCGCGCGAGGTGGACATTCTCGCGCTCGACCGCGCCCTGGAGAGGCTGGCCGCGCTCGACGCGACGCAGGCGAAGATCGTGGAGCTGCGCTTCTTCGGCGGGCTGACGCTCGAGGAATCCGCGGATGTCCTCGGGACCTCGCGCGCGTCGGTCGTCCGGGCCTTCCGAGTGGCCCGCGCGTGGCTCGAGCGGGAGCTTTCGGCCGCATGAACGCCGAGCGCTGGAGCGAGGTCTGCCGCCTCTTCGACGCGGCGCGGGAGCTCGCCGCGCAGGAGCGTGCCGCCCTTCTTGACCGGGAGTGCGCCGGGGACTCGGACCTGCGAGCCGAAGTCGATTCGCTCCTGGCCAAAGACGAGGGCGACTCCTTCCTCGACGAGCCGGGCCCGGCGGCCATGCCGGTTCGGTTGAGCGTCGGCCCTTACGAAATCGTCGCCGAGATCGGACGCGGAGGGATGGGCGTCGTGTACGAGGCGGTCCGGCGCGACCAGGGCTTCGAGCGCTCGGTCGCCGTCAAGCTGGTCAAGCGCGGGATGGACACGGACTTCGTCCTGCGCCGCTTCGAGAGCGAGCGACGGATCCTCGCCGAGCTCGACCATCCCAACATCGCCCGGGTCCTCGACGGCGGCTCCACAGAGGACGGCCTCCCGTACTTCGTCATGGAGCTCATCCGCGGGGAGAACCTCCTCGGTTACTGCGAGGGGAGGAAACTCGACGTCCCCGGCAAGCTGGCTCTCTTCCGCCAGGTCTGCTCGGCGGTGACCTATGCGCACCAGCGCCTGGTCATCCACCGCGACATCAAGCCGGCCAACGTCCTGGTGACCGACGAGGGCATCCCGAAGCTCCTGGACTTCGGGATCGCCAAGGTCCTGGCCGCCGACCGGGACGCCGCCGACCGCACGGAGACGGCGCTGCGAATCCTCACGCCCGAGTACGCGAGCCCGGAACAGATCCTCGGAAAGGACATCACGACCTCGAGCGACGTCTATTCGCTGGGCGTAGTGCTCTACGGGCTCCTGACGGGGCGCCGCCCGTACCGGGTCGAGACGCACCGACCCGAGGAGATCAGCGCCGCCGTCCTCAGTCAGCAGCCCGAGCGGCCGAGCACCCGGGCACGGATTCCGGCGGACCTCGACAGCATCGTGCTGATGGCCCTCCGAAAAGAGCCGGACCGCCGCTACGCGTCGGCCGAGCAGCTGTCCGAGGACATCCGCCGACATCTCGAGGGTCTTCCCGTCATCGCCCGGAAGGACACGATCGGCTACCGGGCGCGAAAGTTCCTCGCCCGGCATCGAACGGGAGCTGCCGCCGCGGCGGTCCTCCTCGTCTCGCTCATCGGCGGCATCGCGGCCACGACTCGCGAGGCGCGGATCGCGGAGCGGGAACGGCAGCGGGCCGAACGCCGCCTGAATGGCGTGCGGAAGCTGACGAACACGTTCCTCTTCGAATTCCACGACGCGATCAAGAACCTGGCGGGCTCGACACCGGCCCGCGAGCTCGTCGTCCGCCGGGCTCTGGAATACCTGGGCATGCTCGCGGCGGAAGGGCAGAACGACCTGTCGCTTCAAAGAGAGCTCGCCGCGGCGTACCAGAAGGTCGGAGACGTGCAGGGGCTGGGCGGCGGCCCGAATCTCGGCGACTCCGCCGGCGCCCTGAAGAGCTACCGGGCGGCGCAGGGGATCCTCGAGCGCCTGGCCGCCTCCGGAGCCGCGCCCCTCGATCTCGAGGAGCTCGCCGGGTGCCACCTCCGGTTGAGCAAGCTCTTCATCCTCCGCAAGGAGCTCGCCCAGGCGCTGCAGGAGGGGCGCAGATCGGTCGCGATCCGAGAGGAGCTCCTTCAATCGGGCGCGGCCGTCCCGCGCCTGGCGATTCGGATCGCCGAAGTGCGCCGCCACATCGGTCTCATCCTCCACATGACCGGCGATAAGGACGGCGCAGTCGCGGAGCTCGACCGCGCGCGGGAGGGCTTCGAAGCGGCCCTCCGGACGGACCCGTCGGACCTGGAGGCCGGCAAGGGGAAGGCGGGGACGCTTTTCGAGATGGCCTCGGTGCAGCAGGACAAGGGAGATTCCCTCGCCGCCCGCGGACGGGCCGAGGAAGCGCTCGCGATCGATCAGGCGCTGCTCGCCGTCCACCCCGAAGACGCGCGGCTGAAGCTGGACGTCGCGATGACGCTCCACGACATCGGCGAGTACGACGGCGACCTCGGCGAGCGGAAGGCGGCCCTGGCGCGAATGCGAGAGGCTCACGCCATCACGGAGGAGCTCGCTGCCGCCGATCCCCGCAACGCGCAGGCCCGGCTGTCGCGGGGATACTGCATGCGGGACCTCGCGAAGCTGCTCGCCGCCGAAGGTGAGCTCGCCGAGGCCCTCCGGCTCGACCGGACTGTCGTCCAGATCATGGAAGCCCTCCTCCAGGAGGATCCCGCCAACGGATACGCGCGGGCCCTCCTCGCCAGGGCCTGCGCCGGGGCGGGAAACACGCTCTCGCCCGCAGTCTCGCCGGCCCCGATGCCAGGCCTGACCGAGGCCGAGCGGTGGCGGCAATCCCGAGCCTGGTACCGGCGCAGCCTCGAGCTCTGGGACGCGATCCGGGCGGCCGGGAAGCTCGGCACCGACGCCCGGGAGGCGGAGACCGTCTCCGCCTCGCTCGCCCGGTGCGAAAAAGCCTTGAAGGAAACGCCAGGAGTCGTTGAGGAGTAGTCCAAGAGAACCCAAACGCCGGTCTGCCGCGAGGGTGGCAGGATCGTTGCTGGGATAATCTGTCTGGTTCCCATGGAAGAGAGAAAGAAGAAATCCGCGGCCCGGGCGGTCTCCGGGGAAGAGGCCCGCCAGGTCGCCGAGGAGGCCCGGGAGACCGAGTGGCAGGCGCCCTCGTTCCTGAAGGAGATCTTTCTCGGCAACCTCCGCCTGGAGCTCATCCACCCCTTCCCCGAAGCGCGGCTGGACCGTCCCGAGTTCGTCGCCTTCCGGGAGCGCATGGAGCGGTTCCTCCTCGAAGAAGTGGACGGCGACGCGATCGACCGGGAAGGGAAGATCCCGCCGCGGGTCGTCGAGGGCCTGGCCAAGATGGGCGCCTTCGGCATGAAGATCCCCAAGGAGTACGGCGGCCAGGGGTTCACCCAGGCCGAGTACGCCGACGTCATCAAGCTCGTCTCGACCTGGGACGGCAACCTCATCGCGCTGCTGTCGGCCCACCAGTCCATCGGCGTGCCGCAGCCGTTGAAGCTCTTCGGCACCGAAGCCCAGAAGAAGAAGTACTTCCCGAGGCTGGCCCGGGGCGCCGTGTCGGCCTTCGCCCTGACGGAGGCGGACGTCGGGTCCGACCCCGCCAACCTCTCGACGACCGCAACGCGCACGCCCGAGGGCGACTACATTCTGAACGGCGAAAAGCTCTGGTGCACCAACGGCACGATCGCCGAGCTCTTCGTCGTCATGGCGCGGCATCCCGACACCAAGAAGATCTCCGCTTTCATCGTCGAGAAGGACTGGTCCGGCGTCGAGGTCGTCCGGCGCTGCCACTTCATGGGCCTGAAGGCGATCGAGAACGGCGTCATCCGGTTCACGGACGTCCGCGTCCCGGAAGAGAACCTCCTCTGGGCCGAGGGACGGGGCTTGAAGCTCGCGCTCGTGACGTTGAACACGGGTCGGCTGACCCTGCCGGCCTCCTGCGCGGCGGGAGCCAAGCGCTGCCTGGAGATTTCCCGCGAGTGGGCCAACGAGCGGGTCCAGTGGGGCCAGCCGATCGGAAGGCACGACGCGATCGCGCAGCTTCTGGCGGAGATGGCCGCGACGACCTACGCGATGGAAGCGGTCTGCGACCTCGCCAACGGGCTCGCGGACAAGGGCGACCGGGACATCCGGCTGGAAGCCGCGGTCGCCAAGATGTGGAACTCCGAGGAGGGTTGGACGATCGTGGACCGGACGCTCCAGATCCGCGGAGGGCGCGGCTACGAAACCGCGGATTCGCTCCGCGCGCGCGGCGAGCCCGGCATCCCGGTCGAACGGATGGTGCGGGACTTCCGCATCAACCTGATCTTCGAGGGCTCCTCCGAGATCATGCGGCTCTTCATCGCGCGCGAGGCGCTGGACCGGCACCTGACGGTCGCCGGCGACCTGGTCAACCCCAAGCTGCCCCGCAAGGAGAAGCTCGCGGCCCTGCCGAAGGTGCTTCGCTTCTACGCGCGCTGGTACCCGAGCCGGCTGATCGGCAAGGCCCCGTTGAAGCGCTACGGAGAGTTCGGCCGGCTCGCCCCCCACGTCCGGTTCCTCGAGCGGACGACCCGCCGGCTCTCCCGGACGATTTTCCACATGATGGCGCGCTTCGGACCCAAGCTCGAGAAGCGGCAGTCCCTCCTCTTCCGCGCGGTGGACATCGGGGCGGACCTCTTCGCGATGTCCGCCGCCGTCAGCCGCGCCCGCTCCCTGCGCGCGGCCGGAAACCCGGATGCGGTCCACGCCGCCGAGCTCGCCGACGTCTTCTGCCGCATGATGAAACGCCGCATCGCCCAGCGCTTCAGCGCGATCCGCTTCAACGACGACGTGGTCAAGTACAAGACCGCCCGGCGACTCCTCGACGGCGAGCACCTCTGGCTCGAGAAGGGCCTCGTGCCCTGGCAGGACCTGGAGCAGGTTGCCGCTTCCGAGGTGGCACGACCGGTCCGCAGGCAGCGAGCCGGCGAGCACTGACCGCCCGAGAGCACCTCTGAGCGGTTTCCCGGCAAACACCAGGAAATCCCCACAAATCTCCAAAGACTCGGACCGGCGAAAAACCGATTCTTCAATCGGAAGGCGCGAGAGACGGCGATGACGCCGCTCCTCGACGCGAGGACGAAAGGAGTCGGTCATGAGCACCCGGAATCGGAACCCCCGGAACACCCGCTTCCTCGGAACTGTCGTAGCCATTTTCACGGCTCTCCTGCTGGCGGCGAACCTGGCGTTCGCGATCAGTGGCATCGACGGTCCGCACCGCCGCCCGAACGGGCGCGACTCGCAGCTCCGCGCGATGTTCCCTTTCGCGCAATACGCCACCACGGACTGGTCGGCCGTCACGGCCGCGCTCAACGAGCGCCCGCTGGCCGCGGAGAACCCCCGGATCTTCTCGATCTTCCTCTCTCTCGGAAACGTGTTTCTCAGCGGCTACGAGATCGGGCATGTCCAGTCCGTTCTCGACCGCTCCATGGGCTACTTCGAGATGGTCGCGGCCAACGAGGACCTCTGGGGACATCGCCCCCTGGCCGGGTCGGTCGTCGTCTACCTGGGAGTCAGCCTCATCCGGCTGGACTCGGAGTGCGACGTCGGGACCTCCGCCGAAAGGATCGCGCAGTTGCGTGCGCGTGTCGCCGAGATCGCCGCGTCCGAGGCCGATGAGATCGCGCCCATCGAAGACCTCACGTCGCTGGTCTCCGCGAGTCCCGAGGAGGGCGCGGCCCGCGCCGCCATCTACGCCACTGCGGCCGCTCTTCTGCCGGATGACCCGCGGTCGGCAGAGTGGACGAGCAACGCCAGCACGATCGCGGCGGCGCTCACCTCCGCCGGCTCGGCGAGCGCCGAAGCCTCTCTGACCATGTCCCTGGTCGAGCTCATTTACGAACCCTCCGGAGACGTCCCGAGGGCCCTGGCCGCATTCGCGCCCTCGAAGCCCCTGGTCATGGCCTTCCGGCACGATGTCTCCGGCGGTGGGCAAACCGCCAAAGCCGCCCCGGCCCTCGACTCGGACGCGCTCGATGCGGTCATCCAGGACAGCCAGGCGAACGAGGCCCTGCTGGCGGCCTACCTGCGCCAGTTCCCCCCGGGCTCCCAGTGCGAGATCGAGTAGTCAGCGGCGGAGAGGCGTGCTAAGAGACCGGACGGCGCTTCTGGAGCTTTCCGCGGGCGGGGATTTTCCCCGCCCGTTTCGTCTCGAGCGGCGCTTCCCCGGCGGGTGGGGACGGCGCGATCTCCGTCCGGGTGGACTGGTCGTCCGGCACGACCCGAAGCGTCACGCGGACCCCGCCCAGCCTCACCGGATCTTCGTGGCGGAGCGCGGTCGGACCCTTGATCCGCTCGTCGCGAACATACGTCCCGTTTTTGCTTCCGAGGTCCTCGATCGTCGCGGACCCCTGCGCGATCACGATGCGCGCGTGCCGGCGGGAGATGCTGTCCGAGGAGAGCCGGATTCCCGCGCCCGGATCGCGGCCGAGCACCGTCTCTCCCTCCGGCAGCGGGATGACCCGGTCTTCATGAATCAGCCGCCAGGACGATTCGCCCGTCCCGCCCGGACGCGGGACCTCGGCAGCGGCCCCGGCGAAGGAGTAGCCGAACCCGTGGACCGTGCGGATGCAACCGGCGCCCCGGCCGTCCTCGCCGATCGCCTCGCGGATCTCCGCGACGAGGCTCGCGAGCGTCGCCTCCGAGACGAAGGCGTCCGGCCAGATCTTCCCGTGGATCTCGGCCTTGGAAAGCGCGCGGGGCCGTGCCTCGAGCAGCAACTCCAGGAGCCGGAACGCCTTGGGGGAGAGGTGCACGGGTTCTCCCGCCCGGAAGAGCTCCCGGGTTTCGCCGTCGAAGGCGCAATCAGCGAAGGCGAGGCGCACTCACGCTCCGAAAGAAACCCCACGAATTTCCCAGACGGCTTCCAAGACTCGCATCCGGGAAAAGAGGACCCTTTGCTGCGAAGGAAGGAAAGGAGGACGTCATGATCAGTCGGAATCGGAAATCGGCAGTCTCGGGGTTCACGGTCGCGATCGCTTGCCTCGCGGGCCTGCTGCTGGCGGCGAGCACTCTACCGGCATCGAGCGCGCTCGACCGGCCCGGTCGGCGCCGGGACGCCCTGCGTGAGAGCCTGGTGCGCAAGATGGACATCTTTGCCGCCAATTACGGGGACACGGACTGGTCGTCCGCCGTGGGAGCTCTGCTCGCGAGCCCTTCGGATCCGGCCAATCCGGCGTTCATCTCGGTGCCTCTGTCGCTAGCCAATGTATACCTCAACCGGTACGAGTCCGGCTTCGACAAAGCGGACCTCGAGCGCTCGGTCGCCCTGGCCGAGTGGGTCGTCGCCAACCACGCCCTGTGGGGGAGGCGGGAGGGCTCCGGTGCGGTGGTGAGCTACCTCGACATCACCGTGCAGCGCCTGAATGCGGAGTGCGACGTGGGAGGTCTCGATCTGCGCATCGGGGATCTCTGGAGCGCGGCGCTTCAGATCACGGCCGAGGAGGCCGAGGCGGTCGCCGGGACGGGGCGGCGGTGCGGGCTGGTTCTCGTCCTCGACGCCTGCCTGCAGTCGATCCTTCCCTATCCGTCCGAGCCCGACGCCCTCGCCTCGCGGGCGGCCCTCCTGGCCGCGGCGGCGGCGCTCCTGCCGGAAGACCCGCGGGCAGGGGCCTGGGGCCGGATGGCTCGCGAGATCGTGTCCTCGGTCCCTGCGACTTCCTGCGGCGCGTCCGACAGCGAGATCGTCCGCGCACAGGGCGCCCTCTCCTTCCGCCTTTCCGGCGGCGAGGTCCCGGACGAGTTCGATTCCGCGTGGACGAGCGACGGCGGCCCGATCGTTCCCTGCCCTGCGGCCTCCTCCAGGAGCTACGAGACGGAAGGCCCCGTCGCCGCGGCAGCGACGGCAGAATCGGTGGACCTGGCCATCCGCGACAGCCGGGTCGTCGCCTTCACTCTCTCCGAGCTCTACCTCTGGATCTTCCCGCCGGGCTCGCAGTGCGAGTCCTCGGACGGCCGGGGCGACATCGTTCCCGGGCAGCGGGCCGCGTCCCGGTGAACGAAACGAGTTTGGTTCCCCGGTTCGGGCAGAGTCCGGGGGACGGGCAGGGCCTTTTCGAGCGCCCTGCCCTTTTTTACGAAGCCGCGAGCTCGTCGGAGCCCTCGCTGATCCCTTCGAAGAGTACGGTCGAGAGGTAGCGCTCTCCGGTGTCGGGGAGCATGGCCAGGATCGAGACTCCCTTGCCCTCGCGCTGCGCGATCTTGCGAGCTCCCGCGAACGTTCCGCCGGAGGAGATGCCGCAGAAGATCCCTTCCTTCGTCGCGAGGTCGCGGGCCGCGGCGATGGCCTCGGCGTCGGTCACGGTCACGATCTCGTCGAAACCCTTGCGGTCGAGGACCTCCGGGATGAAGTCCGGCGTCCAGCCCTGGATCTTGTGCGGCTTCCACTCCTTGCCCGAGAGAAGCGCGGCGCCCTCCGGCTCGACGACCGCGATCTTGATCTCTTTGCGCGCCCGGCGCAGCATGTCGCCGGCGCCGGTCAGCGTCCCGCCCGTGCCGTAGCCGGTGACCCACCAGTCGAGCCTCTTGCCGACGAAGTCGCGCAGGATCTCCGGGCCCGTCGTGTTGCGGTGGTACTCCGGGTTGGCCTCGTTCTCGAACTGGCGCGCGAGGAACCAGCCGTTCTTCTTCGCCAGCTCCTCGGCCCTCTTCGTCATCCCCGTGGCACGCTCGGCGGCGGGCGAGAGGATGACCTTCGCTCCGAGGAACTTCATCAGCTTGCGGCGCTCGACCGAGAAGCTGTCGGCCATGATCGCCACGAAGGGATAGCCCTTGACTGCGCACACCATCGCCAGCGCGATGCCGGTATTGCCCGACGTCGCCTCGATGACGGTCTGTCCGGGCTTGAGCGTGCCGCGCCGCTCCGCGTCCTCGATGATCCCGATGGCGAGGCGGTCCTTGACCGAGGACAGGGGATTGAAGGCCTCGACCTTGACGTACATCTGCGTGCCCGGCGGCGCCATCCGCTGGATCTTCACGACGGGCGTGTTTCCGATGGTGGTCAGGATGTTTTCGTGGATCATCTCTCTCCCTTTCGACTGAAGGACGTAGGATAGGCGGCGCTCATGACCCGGCGAACCTGGATTGTTGTCCTCACACTTGCCATGCCTGCCATCACGCTGGCCGCCCCGAAGACGATGCGCGTGGATTATTACCACACGGGCACCGCGGCGGAGGAACGCTTCAGCCTCGACCGGGTCGTCGTCGAGCCGCTCGAGTGGCCGGGCAACCCGGCCAGCGCCGTCGACGACACAAACCTCGGAAAATACCTCTTCGAGATCTCCGACGCGGCAACCGGGAAGGTCCTCTTCTCCCGCGGATTCGCCTCGATCTTCGGGGAATGGGAGACGACGGACGAGGCGAAGAAGCGGGCGAGGACGTTCCACGAGTCGCTGCGGTTCCCGCGCCCCGACGGGAAGTTTCGGGTCGCGCTGAAGAAGCGCGACGCGAAGAACGCGTGGAAGGACGTCTGGACGGAGTCGCTCGATCCGAAGGACATGTTCGTGGACGACAGCCGGCCGGAGTCGCCCGGCCCGCTGCTGACGATCGAGAAGCACGGCGAGCCGGCCGACAAGGTGGACTTCCTGGTCATCGGCGACGGCTATACGGCGGCCGAGCGCGGGAAGTTCGAGAAGGACGCCCGGCGCCTGGCCGAGATCCTCTTCTCCGTCTCGCCCTTCAAGGAGCGGCGCGGCGACTTCAACGTCTGGGGGCTCTGCCCGGCCTCGGAGGAGTCCGGAATCTCGCGCCCCTCGACCGGGATTCACCGGCGCACCCGGATCGGCGCGACCTACGACACCTTCGGGTCGGAACGCTACGTCCTGACCTTCGAGAACCGGGCCCTTCGGGAGGTCGCCTCCTTCGCCCCCTACGAGTTCATCGAGATCCTGACGAACACCCGGACCTACGGCGGAGGAGGGATCTTCAACCTCTACTCGACCGTCGCCGCGGACAGCCTGTGGTCGCCCTATGTCTTCGTCCACGAGTTCGGCCACCACTTCGCGGGGCTGGCCGACGAGTACTACACCTCCGACGTCGCGTATGGGCCCGCCGGAACCGAGCGCGTCGAGCCGTGGGAGCCCAACGTCACCGCCCTCAACGGTCTTGGCGGGGGACCTTCCGGTCCCCCGGGACCCCCGGCCGGCGGGAGCTTCAAGTGGAGCGACCTCGTCTCGGCCGGGACGCCCGTGCCGACTCCGTGGAACAAGGAAGCCTTCGAGAAGCGGTCGCAGGCGTACCTGGAGAAGCGCCGGAAGATCCGAGCCGAGAACCAGCCGGAAGACGTCATGGACGCGCTCTTCACCGAGCAGAAGAAGGAGGAGACGAAGATCTTCTCGGAGGAGAAGTACGCCGGCAAGGTCGGCGCCTTCGAGGGCGCGATGTACGAGGCGAAGGGGTATTACCGGCCGCAGGCGGACTGCATCATGTTCTCGCGCGACGACGTTCCGTTCTGCGTGGTCTGCCGGCGCGCGATCGTGAGGGTCGTCGATTTCACCACCGGCCGAAATCTTGCAGGGACCCGGGGCTCGGGAAAGGCCCGATGAGCTTTGCGAGGGGACTCCGGCTGGCCGGCTTCGCGCGCCGCCACCTCGGGCGGATGAGCCGGGGGCGGCGCGAGGTCATGGCCCACCTGGAAAACCCGAGCGCCGCGAACCTGCCGATGCCGACGTTCCTGCAGCTGCGCGTGACGAACCTCTGCAACCTGCGCTGCAAGATGTGCGGGCAGTGGGGCGACACCGGAATCTACCGCTCCGACGGGTTCTCGGCCTCGGCCACCGACGGCGAGAAGGAGAGGACGCGCATCCGGGAGCTGATCGGGGCCAAGCGCCAGCTCGCGCTGCCCGACTACGTGAGGCTGCTCGACGAGGTCGCGCCGTACCAGCCGATCGTGAGCCTCTTCGGGGGAGAGCCGTTTCTCTATCCCGACATCGTCCCGTTGATCCGCGAGGTCAAGAAGCGCGGCCTGACCTGCACGATCATCACCAACGGCGGCAGGCTCGAGAAGCACGCGAGGGAGTTGGTCGAGGCCGGGATGGACTCCGTCGCGGTCTCCATCGACGGGCCGCCCGACGTGCACGACCGCATTCGCGGGCAGAAGGGCGCATGGGAGAAGGCGGTGGCGGGAGTGCGGGCGGTGGCGGACTGGCGAAAGAAGCTCGGGAAGGTCCTGCCGATGCAGATCGCGATCCTGCCGGTCACGGAGCTGAACCTCGAGAAGATCCGCGAGGCGGTCGAGGCGCTCCAGGAGCTGCCGCTCGACACGATCAACGTCGGGCTTCGCTGGTTCATCCCGAAGACGGTCGGCGCGCAGTACGAGGGCGTCATGCGGGCGGCCTTCGGCATCGAGGCGGCGTCCTGGAAGGGGTTCGACTTCGACGCATCGGACCTGGCGGTCTCGCGCGAGCGCCAGATGGGGGAGCTCGTGCGGCTCTTGAAGGGGTTGAAGCGCCGGCGGTTCCTCGACTCGACGCTCGGGCGGCCGTGGACCTCGTTCGTCCCGGACGTGCCGGCCGAGCGCGTGCCGGAATACTTCTCGGACTTCTCCCAGACCTTCGGCCACGACCTCTGCCCCGTGGCCTGGTACTTCGCCCAGGTCGAGCCGGACGGAGAGGTCTGCTTCTGCGGCGACTTCCCGGACTACTTCATCGGCAACGTCCGCAAGCAGACCTTCCGCGAGATCTGGACCGGGGAGAAAGCATGGAGGTTCCGCCGGAAGCTCGCGAGGGAACCCCTCCCGATCTGCGCCCGCTGCTGCGGCAACTTCGTCTACGGAAAGTGGCAGCGCCCGAACAACCGGACCTACTCCATTTCCTCGCCCGCCTAGGCCGGGCCAGCCCCGTCTTGGGGTCAGGTCTATGTTATACACTATGCCGACAAGCCCTTTCGCCAGGCGGGCTGCGGCTTCTCGGCTATAGTGTAAGATGTAGACCTGACCCCAAGACGTCTGCCCGCCAGGGCTGCTAGGGCTGTTTTTCCTCGATTGTCTTGAGCTTCTCCAGGGAGTTGGAGAACTTCGGGTCGATGGCCAGGGCCTTTCGGTAGTTTGCGGCGGCCTCGGTCTTGTTTCCGGCGGCGAGGTAGCCTTCCGCCAAGCTGTCCCACGTGTTGGCGGACCTGGGGAACTGGGCGGTGTTCTCCTTGAAAACCGCGATCGCGGAGTCGTAGTCCTTCTTTCCCAGAAGCTCGTAGCCGATCCCGTTGAGCGACCGCTCCGAGAAGTCGTACCCGGCTCGGCCGTAGAACTTCTCGCGGAGCTCCTTGTAGCGCGCGAGCGCCGCGGAGATTCCGCCGCGGCCATAGGCCTCGCTCATCTCTTCCTCGAGCGTCGTCGGCTTCGGTCGCCCCTGGTGGCAGGTGTGGCACCACATGTTGACCCGCTTCTCGCCGCTCGGGGTGATCTTCTTCAAATGCTCGTTGATGTCCTTCAGCATCCGGAGCATCTCCCTGGCGCGGTCCTTGTTCGGTTTCTCGTCGGAGGCGAAGTCGTAAGTCGTGAGCGGCTTGCCTTCCTCGCCGACGTGGCAGTACGTGCAGCGCACGCCGAGCGCCCGCGTGAAGCCCGTCATGACGGGCTGGAGACGCTTGCCGGTGAACTCCGGACCGAAGACCTTGAGGTTCTTCGGCTGGTCGGGCCACTTCCACTCGTCCTGCTGCGCGGCCAGAGGAAGCGAGCAGGACGCGGCGGCGGCGAGGACCCACGGCCCGAGACGAAAGGATGTTTTCATGCGGAGAAGGTAACGTCGCCCGGCCCGCGCCGAGTGTCAGGAAACCGCAAGGAAGGAGCTACGGCTCGGCGGGGCGGGACGGAAGGGAGCGCGCGGCGACCCTCAGGCTTCCGGAGACGTCGTCCTCCGGCGGGCAGCGGTTGCCGACGAGGAGGCGGCTTCGCGGGCCCTCCAGCAGCACCGTCGCGCCAGGCAGGGTGAGGTCCCGGCCGCCCAGGACGAAGACGTCCTCGTCCGAATCCCACGCGCGGAGGAACTCGTCGGGCGTCACGAAGACCTCCGGAGCGTCGCCGCGTCGGAACCCGAAGAGCAGGTCCGGGCCCGGCCCTCCGATGACCTGCGTGGACTGCCCCGTGTAGAAGGTGATGCCGCAGGAATCCTCGTAGTCTCCCGTCACCATCAGGCGCGAGCGCGGCGTCCACTCGCGGTTGACGATGCGGGCGGCGTCGCGCTGCGACCGGTCCACGGCGACCTGGAGCTGGCCGGCGTCGGCCAGCCCAAGGATCGGAACCGCGCCGGCGACCCACATCGCGAGGACCGCCCTCCGGCGGCGCAGGGCGAGCGCCGCGAGCGTCGCCGCTGCCAGGAGGAGGAGCACGATCGGGAGTGGCTGCGCCCTCCGGAGCAGCTCCGCGCCGAAGACCATCGAGGCCCCCGGATGCTCGGCGAAATACTCTCGGTAATACCCATCGAGGCTCGCAACGAGGCCCGTCAGGACATCGGCGCCCTTGCTCGCCGGGAGGAACACGAGCGGGGCCGCCGCGAGGCCCAGGGCCACGGCAATCACGCTCGGCGCCGCGACCGCCGCCGCCGGCCGGCCGCTGGCGACGAACCTCAGCCACCCGGAGGCGAGGATCACGGCCAGCGCCGGAAACGCCGGCAGCGCGTAGTACTCCAGCCTCGATCCGGTCAGGGTGAAGAAGCCGACGACGACCGCGACCCAGATCCAGGCGAGCGCCAGCGCGCGGCGGCCTTCCGCCCGGCGGCGCCGCGACAGGGCGGACGGCAGGAAGAGGATCCAGGGAAAAGCCCAGAGCGCCGTGGAGATCCAGAAGGCGGGAATCGAGAGCGGCGTGTAGTTCAACGGATCCCGGTGGCCGAGGAAGCGGGCGACGTGCTCGTTGCCGAAGTAGAACGCCAGGAACGAAGGGTCCCCGGCCGCCATCGCGGCGTGCCACGGGACGAAGACGAGCGCCGCGATCGCCAGTCCCGGCCCCGGCCGGAGCCGCCGCACGAGATCCCGGTCGCGAGCGAGGAGCGCGTACGCCGAGGCGGCGGCGAACGGAAAGAGCAGGCCGATGAGCCCCTTGGCGAGGCCCGCGAAGCCGGCGCCGAGGAAGAAGAGCAGCGGCCCGGCGCGCGAAAGCGACTCCGGGCGCCGCACCACTCGCGCGAGCCCGAGCAGCGATACGCTCAGGCAGAAGACGAGGATCGTGTCCGTGAAGAGGAACCGCCCGAAGAGGTACGGGCCGAGAGAGGTCGCGTAGATCAGCGCCGCGACCGGGGCCGCGGCGGCGCCCAGGAGCTCGGCCGCCAGGAAGTACGTCACCGCCGTCGTCCCGACGTAGGCCATCGCGCTCGGAAGCCGCGACGCGAGCTCGGTGAACCCGAAGAGGCGATATGAGGCGGCGACCGCCCAGTAGGTCAGGGGCGGCTTCTCGTAGAACCGCGCGTGATTTAGACGAGGGTGGATCCAGTCGCCGCTCTCGGCCATCTCCCGGGCGACGAGGGCGTAACGGGCCTCGGCCGGGCTGATGAGCGGCCGCACGCCCAGGCCCGAGAAGGCGAGGACGGCGGCGAAGAGGGCGCATCCGGCGAGGGGAACCGGATGGCGCCAGCCGGGCGGGCGAAGAGCGGAGTCAGGCAGGGCGGCACCCCACGGCGGCGAAGAGCCCGCCTTCGGCGCCGAGAGGCCGGATCCAGGACAGCTGCGCCAGAAAATCCTCGAGCGCCCACTCGTCTTCCGACTGCGCGAAGAGGTCGCCACCCTCGCCGTCGAGAAGCGCGCTCGGGAATGCTCGGAGATAGTGGAACCCGGTCTCGCGGAACCAGGAGCGGACTTCACCCAGCGTGTGCCGGTGCTCCTCGACGTGGCGGTACTGGTCCCGCAGCCACGCCTCGCGACGGGCCGGCTCGGATCGGCGGTCCCGCAGCACCGGATCCCACGGGATCCACCGGAAGCCCGTCAGCTTCGCGACAGCGCGGCGCAGCCTCAAGGGGATGCGGGCGACCGCGTTGTAGAGCCCGACGACGAGGATTCCGCCGGGCCGAACGAGCCGGGCGACCGAGGCGAAGGATTCGCGCGGCTCGGGCGTGTGGTGGAGGACCCCCGTGCAGACCACGACGTCGAACGCTCCTCGTCGAAGCCCCGGGGAGCGCAGGTCCGTCTCGACGAAGCCGGCGTTCTCGACCCCGTAGCGCCGCGCGGCGTCGCGGGCCAGCTCGAGCGAGGGCCTCGCCAGGTCCGCTCCGACGACGCAGCGGTCGGCGCTGGCGAGAAAGAGGGAGAGCTGGCCCGTTCCGCAGCCCATCTCCAGGATCGCCGCGTCGCCCGGGATGGATTCGTCGAGGCGTCTGGCGAACTCGCTCCTCGCCGCGCGGGCGCGCAGGGCCATCAGGCTGTCCCTGGCGGGGTAACCGGGGAATGGCGCGGCGGCGTAGAACGCTCGAACGTTCTCGGTGCGCGCGTCGGAGGCGACGCGGAGATCAGGGATCCCGTCCGCGGCGCGATACTGCCGCCCGCACTCGGGACAAAGAAGTCCGGCGAGGCCGCCGCCGCAGCGCGGGCAGGCGAGGAACTCCTCAAAAGATCGCATAGACGAACGGCGCCAGCGCCTCGACCGCCGCCGCGAGGACCAGGACGAGCCCGGTCGCGCAGAGGAAAACCAGGAGCGGCACGAGCCACTTGCGCCCCGCCTCGCTTCGCCAGACGCCCCGCGCGCCGTCGGCGATCGTCGGGAACGCGCTGGCGAGGACGAGAAACGTGCGATGGATCTTTCCGCGGCGAGGAATCATGCGACGGCCTCCGGGGCGAGCTCTCGCGTTCGCGGTTTCTCGACGACCGTCTCGCCCGCGACGAGCACGTCGATTCCGGAGCGACGGAAGGTGGTGTAACCCTCGACGGCGCGGTTGACGATCGGCTCGCCGGCGAGGTTGAAACTGGTGTTTAAGAGAACGGGGATCCCCGTCCGCGCGCCGTAAGCCTCGAGCAGCGCGTGGAACCTCGGCGCGGCCTCGGGGTCCACCGTCTGGACCCGCGCGGTCCCGTCCACGTGCGTGACGGCGGCGAGGCGGTCGCGCCATTCCGGCCGTACCGGGAAGACGCCGGACATGAAGCGGCCCAGCCGCGCCCCTCCGGGAGGGAGCTCGAAGAAGCGGTCCGCCTTCGAGAGCGGGACGGCGGGCGCGAAGGGGCGGAACTGCTCGCGGTACTTGATGCCGCGGTTCAAGCGGTCGCGCATCGCGGCCGAGTGCGGCGCGGCGAGGATGCTGCGGTTTCCGAGCGCGCGCGGCCCGAACTCCGTGCGCCCCTGCATCCAGCCGACGATCCGTCCGCGCGCGAGCTCCAGGGAGACTCTGTCGAGAAGCTCCGCCTCGCCGGCCGTCTCGGCCAGCTCCAGCCCGTCCTCGCGGGCGATCCTCGTCAGCTGCGCCCCGTCGATGGGCGGTCCCCAGTAGGGGTGGTCCGGCGCCTCGACGTGCGGCCGCTTGAAGTGCAGGCGGTCGGCGGCCAGCGCCGCTCCCATCGCGCATCCCGCGTCGCCGGGGGCGGAGGGCACGTAGACGTTGCGGAAGCCCGACTCGCGGAGGATCCTCGCGTTGGCGCAGCCGTTCAAGGCAACTCCGCCGCCCAGGCAGAGGTCGTCGAGCCCCGTCTCTTCGCGCAGCGACCTCGCGAGGTCCACGAGAATGTCCTCGAGGACGCGCTGGACGCTCGCGGCGATATCGGCGTACCGCTTCCCCTCCGGCGTGGCGAGGTCGATCGCGGCGTCGGGATCGCGGGGAGGGCCGAGCTCGGCGGCGAGCCGGTCGGAAAAGCTGCGGCGAGCGCCGCGGTGGTATTCGAAGTACGAGAGATCGAGGACCGGCGCGCCGTCAGCCGCCCGGCGCACGATCTTCCGCATTAGCGGCTCGAAAGCGGGGCTGCCGTACGAGGCGAGGCCCATCACCTTGTATTCCCCCTCGTTGACCTTGAAGCCGAGGTAGGCGGTGAAGGTCGAGTAGAGCATCCCGAGCGAGTGCGGGAAGCGAAGCTCGCGGAAGAGCTCGATCTTCGCGTCGCCGGATTCCGAGATGGATCCGCGGCCGAGCGACAGCGTCGCCCACTCGCCCACGCCGTCTGCCGTGAGGATCGCGGCCCGGCGCGTCGGAGCGGTCAGGAACGCGGCCGCGGCGTGCGACTGGTGGTGCTCGGAAAAGAGGACCCGCTTGCCGGGGACTCCGAGCTGCGAGGTGATGAGCCCCTTGACCCAGAGCTTGCCGCCGAGGCTGTTCTTCATCGCCCGCGGGAAGCTTCCCCACGAAGCCGGGAACTCGCGAAGGGCCATCGTCAGGATGCGGTCGAACTTCAGCATCGGCTTCTCGTAGAAGACGACCGCGTCGAGGTCGCCCGGCTCCAGGCCGCCGTGCTCGAGGCACCACCCGATGGCGGCGAGGGGAAACGAGGCGTCGTTCTTGCTCCGCGAGAGGCGCTCCTCCTGCACCGCGCAGACCGGGACGCCGTCCACCACGAGCGCGGCCGCCGAGTCGTGGTAGTGAGCCGAGATGCCGAGGATGCGCATCAGTACTGCCCTCCGAAGGCCGTCTCCGCGCGCGAGGCGGCGAATCCTTCTCTCTCCCGCCGGGCCGATCGCTTCGCCAGCGCCGCGAAGGCCGGGAGGATGAGGAAGTACTGGAGCGCAAGCATCGCCGTCCCGAAGACAGACGCGATCGCGCTCGCGACCCGCAGGTAGGCGTTCCAGAGCCTCCCCGCACGCGCCCGCCAGAGGCGCCATCCCTCTCGGCGCTGCGCGAGCCTCGCCAGTTCCCTGCGCGTGTAGGTCATGTGGTTCTCCTCGTCTTTCAGGATGCGTGCGAACACGGCCCGCGTCTGCGGGTCCACAGCCAGGACCTCCTCGTAGAGAACGAAGCGTCCGGCGGCGGCCTTCTCGGAGAGGTGAAGGAAGGCGAGCAGGTCCTGGTCGCTCTCGGATCCGACGTCGAGGCCGTCCAGGCCCCGCTCGCCGGGAGCGAGCCAGTTCGCCTCGAAGACCGGCGGCCGCGAGGAGTCGAGGATCTCGCGCCCGCGCTTTCGAAAGAGGACGGCGTGGCGCTGCTCGTCGGCGGCGTGGCGCAGGTACAGGATCCTCAGCGCGGGATCCGCCGTCCGCTCCGCCGCCCTCGAGATATCGCGGGCACCGTCTTCCTCCGTCTGCCCGAAGGTCAGCAGCTTCCGGGCGCGGCGGTCCAAATCCGACCAGACCCACCGGTGCACCGGAGTCAGGAGAACATCCACCGCCGACGGAGAGGCCCGCATGTGGAACGTTCCGTGCGAAACATCTGCCACGCGGCCGCTCCGGCGGCTCGGATTCAGGAACGCTTTAGGGATTCAGGAACGCTTTAGGAGACGGATCGCTTTAATTCTGGTACGTCTTTCGCTGAAAAATCAGCCGAGTCCGCGCCGATGCTTCGAAGAATCGCCGGGATCGTCGTCGTTGCGCCGGCCGCGGCGCTGTTCGCGTTTGCCCTGCTCGCGGACCGCGCGTGGTTCGAGAGGCACGTCGTCGTGCCGGCGTACCGCCTGCCTCCTTCGCCGTGGGCGCTCCCCGCGGTCCGCGCCGGAGCGGCGTTCTTCGGATGTCTTCTCGCGTTCTTCGCAGTCGCGGCGTGGCGCCGCGCGACGGCCGGCGGAATCGCGCGCGTGTCGGCGGCGATCCTTCTGTCTCTCGTCGTGTCGGAGTTCCTCCTGCGCCGCTTCGACCGGCCCGAGAGCGAGAAGACCGACCCGCGCCTGGAGTGGATCCTCGGCGTCGAGGACCCGCGCACCGGATGGGCGTTCGTGCCCAACCGCGAGATGGTCCTGCCGCCGCGGGGGAAGCAGCGCCGCGCGCTCTACGCCATCGACGCGCACGGAGACCGTGCGCCGTCGAAGGACTGGGTCGAGGACCCGCGGGCGCCCACGATCATCGTCACGGGCGAGTCCACCGCGGTCGGGCACGGGCTGGAGTGGCCGGACACGATCGCCGCCCGGCTCTCCGCGAAGCTCCGCCTCCAGGTCGTCAACGTCGCCGAGGGCGGATACGGGAGCGACCAGGCCCACCTGCGCGCCGTGGACGCTCTGCTGCGCTTCGCAAGACCCGTCGCGGTCGTGACGCTCGTCCTGCCGGTGCAGCTCCACCGCAACATCCAGGACGACCGCCCGCGCCTGGTCGTCCGAGGCGGCGACCTCGTCTCCGAGCCCGCGTCCCGATCGCAGCTGCGTCTTCGCCGGATCTTCGTGGACGAGATTCCTTATCTCTCCGAGGCGCGCCTCCGGGGGAGCCTGGCGGTGACACGGGCAATCCTTCACTCGACCGCCGCCGCCGCGCGCCAACGAGGCGCCGCGCCCCTCTTCGTCGTCCCATGCATCGGGCCGCCGCGGGCGGAGGCTGACCGGCCCGAAGCTTTCTTCGTCCAAGCTGTGCTGGCGGACCTGCCCCACGCCGTGGTGGACGTTCCGCCCTCGGAGCTCATCCCTCTGGACGGCCACCCCGACCGCGCCGGCGCCGAGCGGATCGCCTCCGCGATCGCCGCCGCGCTCGCTCCGCTTCTTCCTCAGCCTCCGTTCCAGAACCGGTAGAAGTTGAACCACTGCGTGGGGTGCGCTCGGATGACGCCGGCGAGGTCCTCGGCGACGCGCGTCATGATGCGCCGCGCGTCTTGGTCGGGCGAGAGCGAAGAATCCGCGCAGATCGGCTCGCCCCAGATGTTGAAGTAGGACCCGTCGGGGGCGCGCAGGAAGAAGCCGGGAAGGATCGGGCAGGAGCAGAAGCGGGCGAGCAGAGCGGGGGAGCGCAGGAACGGCGTCGGACGATCGAAGTACGGGACGATGACCTGGTCCTCCGGGTAGGCTCGGTCCACGAGCAGCGCGACGGCGCGCCCCCCGTCTACCGCCGCGCGGACTTTGAACGCGGTCGCCATCGAGGAGCCGATGTCGATGGACTCGACTCCGAGCCGCGTGCGCAGCTTCAGGCGCATCTCTTGGACGTTGGCGTCGAGCTCCGGCTGCCCGACCACCGCGGCGGTCAGGCCGTGCGCCTTCAAAGTCACGGCGCCCATCTCCCAGTTGCCGACGTGGCCGGTCACGAGGAGGAAGCCCCGTCCGTTCTGCCGGACCTCGGCGAGCCGCCGCGCGTCCTCCTCGAAGGTCGTAATTCGCGGCGTGAAGGCCTCGCTCCGCATCCGCCAGGTGTCGATGACCGCGCGGCCGTACTCGAAGAACAGGCGCCGCGTCAGGCTCGCCGCGTCGTCGCGCGAGGCGTCGATCGCGAGCCGGTAGTTCTCGCGGATGCCCTCCTGGGTGCGGCGCATGAAGGTGACGGCGAGCGAGTTTCCGAAGAGGTTGATCCCCTCGAGCACCGGCCGGGGCAGCCACCGCGCGCCGTAGTGGAGGCCGCCGTACACGATCCGGTTGGAGAGCCCGTGGCTGACCCACTTGTGGCGCGCCCGTGGCGGGGGAGCGGGGGCAGATTGTGCCGCGGCGGGGTCCGTTTCGTGCATCCGTCGGACAGTCTACAATCCGGCCGGATGCGCGTTCTGCTGCTTCGGCCCGATCCGGGCAACGAGCGTTTCGGGCTGGGGCCCTTCTTCCGCGTCGAGCCGTTGGGGCTCGAGTACGTCGCCGCGGCGCTGCGGGAGCGGGGCCACGAGCCGACGATCGTGGACCTTCGCTTCGGGCACTCGATCGCGTCATGGGTACGCCGGACACGGCCGCAGATCGTCGGCATCTCCTGCATGCACGCGCTGGAGTACGGACAGGTGCTCGACGCGGCGCGGGAGGCCCGCCGGGCGGCGCCGGAGGCGTTCCTCCTCGCGGGAGGGCACGCCGCGGCGGCGTATCCGGGCCCGCTCGAGTCTTCCGAACTCGACGGAATCTGCGTGGATGACGGCGAGGAGATCGTGCCGGCGCTGGCCGACGCGCTGGAGGCGGGGAGGCCCGCGTCCAGTGTTCCCGCGATGCGGCTACCCGGAGCCGAGGGCTGGACGGCGACGGCGCCGCTGTCGGACCGCACGGGGCTTGACCGCGTCCCGCTTCCCGCACGGGACCTGGTCGAGCGCGACCGCGGCAAATACCACTGCCTGCTCTTCAAGCCGGTGTGGCTGGTCGAGACGGCTCGCGGCTGCCCCTTCCGCTGCAACTTCTGCTCGGTCTGGCAGCTCTACGACCGGAGCTTCCGCGAGCGTTCCATCGGGGCGGTCGTCGAGGACCTCGCGACGGTCGGCGACTCGGTCTTCATCGCCGACGATCTCTTCTGGAACCACCCGGCGCGGAGCCTCGAGCTCGCGGAGGCGCTCAAGAAGCGCGGAGTCCGCAAGCGGTGGCTCCTCGTCCAGACGCGGACCGACATCGTCTGCCGCAACCCGGAGCTCCTGGAGGCCTGGCGTCCGATCGCGAAGGACTTCGACATCTTCTTCGGCCTCGAGGCGGCCTCCGACGACGGCCTCGCGCACGTGGTGAAGGACAACAACGTCTCGGCGTCCGTCCA